>NZ_JAPKFM010000002.1:0-354159 GCF_026262595.1 Gordonia aquimaris
TCAGGAGATGGTCAGAGGGTCACGATTCCCACCACGACGCCCACCGCGAGCGCCGCCATGACCAGCGCCGCCATCACGACCGGCGGATCGAGGCGCTGCCGGCGGGCCGGTCGGGCGGTCGGAAGCGGCCGGGCTGCCTGGCGCTCGATCCGCAACGGCCGGGTCTGGGGTTCGAAGACAGGGGACTCTGGCAGCGGCGGGACCGCCGACAGCGGCAGACCGGCCAGCGGCGCATCGGATCGACGGTAGGCCGTACCCTGCGGAGCGGAATGCGGTGCGGGACCGTTCGGGTGATGTACCCACCTCGACTGGTGTCGGAGGGGTTCCGTAGGACCGGTGCTGGTCACTGCGGCGTGCACACCTTCCACTCCTCGCCGGATTTCTGCAGGTTGATGGTCACTGTCTGCGGCTGGTCGGGGTTGGCGCTCTGCACCGCGGACACCTCGACCACCGCCTGATCGCCCTCGCCGGTCAGCTTGACCGCCTTGATCTCGTCGATGCGGACCAGTTCGTCACGGGACTTCTGACCGTCGTAGATCTTCTGGAAGTCCGCGTCGCTGATCGAGGCGTAGAACTGATGCCGCTCGCCGCAGGTGACGGATCGCAGCGTGGCCAGATCGCCCTCGTAGAGAGCGGTCGAGAACTCCTCGGCGGCGTCGGCGGCCTCGTCGGCCGGGGCCGGGGGACGCAGGTTCAGATATCCGAAGACCGCACCGGCAGCTGCGAGTACGACGACCACGGCCGCCGCGACAATCCACCATCGGCGGCCTCCGCCGGACTTCTCGCCCCCGGACTTCTCGGCTACCGACTTCCCGGCCCCGGACTTTCCGCTCCCAGACGTGCCGGACCCGGACGTCGTGGCCCGCTCCGCATCGCTTCTGGACGGGATGACCTCCGGCTTGTGGGCGGCGGTCGACCAGCCCTCGGCTGCGGACGTCTTGGTGGTTGCCGCCCCGGCCGCCCCGGCGGCAGCAGCACCGGTCGCGGCGGCCGCGGCCGGGAACGCTTTCGTCGTACCCGACTTCTCGTCGTCGTCCTGACTGTCGGAGTCGGAGTCGCTCGCGGTGGCGGCAGCGTCGTCGACGTCGACCCACTCGTCGGTCGGGTCGTCGGCGCCGGTGTCGTGGTCGTCGGTCCCGCCGGCGTCGGCCTCGGCGCCGGTGGCGTCGGCATCGGATGCACCGTCATCGGGTGTATCGCCATCAGCGGGAGCTTCATCGGATTCGCCGTCGGCTGCGGGGGACGGCGCGGCGACCGTCTCGATCGACTCGAGGTCCTCGAGTTCGTCATCGTCGGGTAGGTCATCTCGTCGGATGACGGTGGTCGCCGAATCCGTGGGCCCGATCCCACCGCCGGGCTTCGCGCGCTCGGTCGGAGCCTCCGGCTCGGTGTCAACGTCGGCCGCGGTGGTGTCCGCGTCGTCCACGGCGCTGATGCTGTCGAGGTCTTCGAGCTCGGAGATCTCGGGCAGGTCCTCGCGTCGGATGACCGCGGTCGCGGAGTCGATGCCCCGGCCACCCTTCGGCTTCGGCCGGGTGGGCTCGGTCTTCACCGGCTCGGCGTCGGTCGTCTCGGCTGGGTCGGACGCGTCGTTGTCGGGCTGTTCGGTGTCGGCAGGTTCAGACCGGTCCTCCGCGGCGTCTCCGGCCTCGTCGCCGTTTCCGGCTGCCTCGTCGAGCGCTGTCGCGTCGTCCTCGGGGGCCGCGGGCTCGGCCTCGGCATCATCGGCCGATTCGGCGTCCGACTCAGCCTCGGTCTGCTGCTCGGGGGTGTCCTCGTCTTCGTCGGCGGTCCCGTCGGAGGCCTCCGGCGCTGCCTCGTCTGTCGACGAGTCATCAGAGGGGTGGGCGTCGGCGTCGGGCTCAGCATCGGAACCGTCGTCGGTCGTGTCGCCGGCCGTGACCTCGTCCTCTGCGGATTCCGCGGCGGTGTCGCGTTCGGGCTGGTCGTCGACCGCAGCGGTCGGGTCGGTTGACTCGTTCGCGTTCGTCGACGCGTTATCCGAGGAGGATTCGTTCAGGCCGTCGTTGTTCGTCTCGTCTGTCACCGCTGCGTCGTCGCCCTTCGTACTGTCGACCCAGGAATCGTCCGGACCACGACGGCCGGGTCGGGCCGCCTGGTCGTTACCGCGATTACGCCACGCCTGCAGGGCGCGGCCGATCAACGATCCGTCGTCGCGTGCTGAAGGCATCGTCGTCTACACCCCGCTTCCCCGGATGGAATCTGATCGGCGTCTGTGAGTGTGCGACGTTCCCCGCCGAAGGGGATACGTCGTGGCCGATCGCGCCACTCACCCTAGCGAATGGCCCCCCGATTCAGCACTCGGTGGGCGGTTCACACTGCTGACGGCATTGCCTGGCCCGCCCAACAGTCGGGTCGAGTGGACCGGCCGGCTCTCCGCCCGCGCCGAGGCGAGGTGCTTGAATGGTGTGGTGACTTCTTTCGGAGATCTCCTGGGCCCGCAGCCGGTGCTGCTCACCGGCGACGACGAGGCGGAATCGGACCTGCTCAACGGCACCGCACCCGCACAGGTCGCCGCCGCACACCCGACGGCATCCATCGCCTGGGCGTACCTGGCGGATGCGGCGCTCGAGGCGTCTGCGGACGGCTCGGACATCGGCAAGGTCATCGAGGCCTACGCGTACGCGCGCACCGGGTATCACCGCGGACTCGATCAGCTGCGTCGACACGGCTGGAAGGGATTCGGTCCGGTGCCGTGGAGCCATGAGCCGAACCAGGGTTTCCTGCGGTGCGTCGGTGCGCTCGCCCGTGCGGCCAACGCGGTCGGTGAGCAGGACGAGTATCTGCGGTGCCTGGACCTGCTCAACGACAGTGATCCAAGCGCTGTGACGCACCTCGGACTGGCGTGATCGACAGCCGGCGCGACCACTGATCGCAGAGATCGACCAACCGCCGTGACCGAATGGCTGCGCGCCCGCCTCAACGCGTTGCCTACTCCGCTGCATCGACGCGTCCGCCGACTGTGGCTGTCGATCGTCCCGATCATCCAGTGTTCGCTGGCAGCCGGGGTCGCGTGGTGGGTGGCTGTGGTGGTGTTCGGCCATCCGCAGCCCTTCTTCGCGCCCATCGCCGCCGTCATATCGCTCGGACTGTCGCTGGGCAAACGATGGCGTCGCTCGGCCGAATTGGTCAGCGGTGTGGTCATCGGGATCTTGGTCGGTGATCTGCTGATCTCGGTGATCGGCTCGGGTACGTGGCAGATCATCGTGGTGGTCGCACTCGCGATGACCATCGCGGTGTTCATCGACGACGGGCCCCTGATCCCGATGCAGGCCGCGTCGTCGGCGGTGTTGGTGGCCACGTTGCTGCCGCCGGGTGGCGTGGGCGGCTTCCACCGCGCGATCGACGCGCTGATCGGTGGTCTCATCGGCATCCTCATCGGGGCGCTGGTTCCGGTGAATCCGGCCCATCGGGCGCGCCGCGATGCCGCCGGCCTGCTTGCCACGATGCGGGATGCGTCGAGACGCCTCGCGAGCGGTCTGCGCGAGATGGACGAGGCCGAGGTCTTCGCCGCGCTGGCGTCCGCGCGGGGCACTCAGGAGGCCATCAACACGATGCGGTCCGACATGCGCGGCGGCAAAGAGGTCAGCGCCATCTCCCCGCTGTACTGGACGTCGCGCGAGCGGCTTCAGCGCATCTCGGCAACCGCCGACCCCATCGACAACGCGGTGCGCAACTTCCGCATCATCGCCCGGCGCGCGTTGGGCATGACGCAGCGCGGGGAGGCGCTCGACCCGGCCATCATCGACATCCTCGACGACATCGGCGAGGCCTTCGAGGTCCTGCGGGCGATGATGATCGCCAAGCCGGGGGAGGAACCCGACCAGGCAGATGCCGCGCGAGTGCTGCGCAGCGTCGCGCGCAAGGCCAAACCCGAGCTCGTCGCACATAGTTCGCTGTCGGAGACGGCGGTGATGGCCGAGCTCCGTTCATTGCTGATCGACATGTTGATGATCAGCGGCCTGCGACGGTCGTCGGCTGCGGCCACCCTGCGCTGACACCACGCCACGCCTCATGGTGGGGAGCGCCACTCTTGTCATATATGCGAAAACCTGCATATATTGGCGGCGAGATGGGACATTCACATTCGCATTCGCACGGGCCGACGGCGGCCACCGCGACGTCGGCGGGCCATCGCCGGATCTGGCCGATGGCGCTGGCCGCCGGAATCATCGCCGCGTACTTCGTCGTCGAACTCGTGACCGGCCTGCTGGTCGACTCGCTGGCATTGATCGCCGACGCCGGCCACATGCTCACCGACGTGGTGGCCCTGCTCATGGGTCTCGTCGCATTGCTCCTGGCCAGACACGGCTCGGCCACCGACGACCGCAGCTTCGGCTGGCATCGGGCCGAGGTGTTCACCGCCGTCGCCAACGCGGTCCTGCTCATCGGTGTCGCGGCCTTCGTGCTCTACGAGGCGATCCGCCGCATCGGCACCGACCCCGAGGTTCCCGGCTTGACGCTCATCGTGGTCGCGCTCATCGGGCTCGCCGTCAACGTCGCGATGATGATGCTGCTGCGCGCCGACTCCCGGCAATCGATCGCCGTACGCGGCGCCTACCTGGAGGTCCTCGCCGATGCGGTGGGCAGTGTGGGGGTGTTGGTCGCCGGTGTCGTCGCACTGACCACGGGGTGGGGGTACGCCGATGTCGTGGTGGCGGTGCTGATCGCCCTGTGGGTGGTACCGCGGGCGGTGCGACTCGCGCTCGATGCGATGCGCATCCTCAACCAACAGGCTCCGGCACATGTCGACGTGGAGGCTCTCCGGCGCGAGTTGGCCGCCATCCCGTCGGTCGACGACGTCCACGATCTGCACGTGTGGACATTGACCACGGGGATGGATGTGGCGACGGTGCATCTCGACAGTGATTGTTCGAACACCGATGTGCTGGCCGCCGCGCAGGTGGTCATGGCCCGCCACGGACTCGAACACGCAACCATCCAGGTGGATCCGGCCGCGGTGCAACGTCGCTGCCGCGACGAACTCACGTGGTGACTGCAATCGATATTCGGTGGCGTGTACCGGTGTCGGCTGGGCATCCTGACACCCATGACGACCGACGAACTCGCAACTCTCACACGTAAGCCCGACCGCGCCGGTGATCGCAGGCTGCTTGACGAGGTCCTCGACGAAGCACGAGTGGGAGTGCTGTCGACGGTCACCGACGATCGCCTCCCGTGGTCGGTACCGATGCTCGCCGCCCGTGACGGTGATCGGTTGTTGATCCACGGGTCGTCGGGGGCCGGTGCGTTGCGGCACGTCGCCGCCGGTGCGCCGGTGACGTTCACGGCGTTTCTTCTCGACGGACTGGTGGTTGCGGAGACGTTGTTCGATCATTCGGTGAACTATCGGTCAGCGGTCGTGCGCGGGCGGCTGCAGCCGGTCGACGCTGACGACGCTTCCCGGGCACTCGACATCTTCTCCGATGCGATCCTGCCGGGCCGCAGTGCGGAGGTGCGTGCACACACGGGTAAGGAGGTTTCGGCGACGGTGATCCTCGCGCTGCCGATCATGGACGGCTGGTGGCTGGCGAAGGCACGCGCCGGCGGACCCGGAGACGACGGGGCCATCGGGTGGACCGGACACGTACCGATGGAGACCGTCTACGGCGATCCGGTGACCGCGACGCCGGGTGCGGTGCCGGCGTCGGTGCGGGGTCTGCTGGAGCGGTGATTCTTGGTCTCCGGAGGGTCGGTTCTCCGACATCGCTTGCGGCTCAACGGACGTTGCACTTTTCGGGTGATTGTGCCGGTCACAGGCCCGCCGGTTTCGCGGCCCCGGCCGGGCAATGTATGTAAGGTAGGCTAAGCTAACTTGCATGTGTAGGGGTGTTTCCGGTTTGAATCGACTGATGACATCCTCGGCGCCGTTTTCAGGGGCGCGTTGTGAAGCTCAGCGAACCTCGCCACGACGCCCACGGTGGTTCGGGCGCACGGTGATAGCGACGATTCTGCTCACCGTGGTGATGTCACAGTTCGGGCCCGGACGGGCCGACGCGCGCGACCCCGACCAGCGCGCCACGCTCACCGGGCTGACTCAGGTCGACGGGACCCTCTGGCAGATGATCGTGCGATCGCCGGCGATGGGGATCGACATTCCGTTTCAGGTGATCCGTCCGGCCGGTGCCCCGATGGGCGCACCCACCCTATATCTGCTCAACGGCGCCGGCGGGGGAGAGGACGGGGCCAACTGGCTCGCGCAAACCGACGCCCAGCAGTTCTTCGCCGGCAAGTTCGTCAATGTGGTGGTTCCTGCACGTGGTCTCGGTAGCTACTACACCGACTGGATCGCCGCCGATCCGCAGGTGGGGCAACCGATGTGGGCCACCTTCCTGACCGATGAGCTGCCCGACGTCGTCGATGACGCATTGGGCACGAACGGTCGCAATGCCATCGCCGGACTGTCGATGTCGGCGACGTCGGTACTCGACCTGGCGACTATCGCGCCGAGCCTGTACCGGTCGGTGGCCTCCTACAGTGGCTGCGCCCGCACCAGTACCCCGGAGGGCGAGGCCGCAGTCCGGGGCATCGTCTACACCGCTGCCGGTGGCAATGCCGACAACATGTGGGGTCCGACGGGATCGCGGCAGTGGCGCGCACACGACCCGTATGTCAACGCCGAGAAGCTTCGCGGAACCCACCTCTACCTGTCCAGCGGCAGTGGTGCACCGGGACGGTACGACACGCCGAGCGCGCAGGCGCCGGGTGCCCCGCCGATCGCCAACCAGATCCTGGTCGGCGGCGCGTTGGAGGCGGCCACCCGCGCGTGTACCGAGGCGATGGCGAACAGGTTGCGGCAGTTGTCCATTCCGGCGCAGGTGCACCTCCCATCCACCGGCACCCACTCCTGGGGGTACTGGCAGGACGAGTTGCACCGGTCCTGGCCGACATTGGCGGCAGGGCTCGATGGCTGAGCCGGCCACCACGGTCGCCCGGTGGCGCGCGGTAGCCGGCCGTTACGCGGATGCGATCGCGGTGCGCAGCCCGGATGGTTCGCTCACCTATGGTGCGGCCCGTGATCGCGCCGACGAACGCGGCCGCGCGCTGGCCGCCGCCGTCGACGAACCTGGCCGGCCGATCGCCGTCGACGTCGAGTCCGATGTCGACTCTGTCCTTGCCGTGCTGTCGGTGCTCTGCTCCGGCCATCCGGTGATCCTGCTGGACCCGCTGTTGCCCGCGGAGCGGCGCGAACACATCCTCGCATTGTCGGGGGCCCGACGGTTCGATCCCGCGTCAATGGCAGCGTTGCCCCCGTCCGACGCTCCGGTGCCCGAGCCCGACCCGATCGATCCGTCGATCCTCATCTTCACCTCCGGCTCCACCGGAAAGCCCAAGGGGCTCATCCACTCCCAACGAGGCTGGGTCAACCAGGCCACCGACGGTCGCGAGTTCCTCGGTCTCGGGCCGGGTGATCGGATGGCCGTGCTGTTGCCGATCAGCTTCGGTGCCGGCGTCGACTGCCTGGTGATGGGTTTGCTCAACGGGGCCACCCTCCTGCTGTGGGATGTGCGCCGGCGCACCACTACCGGCCTGCGTGACTGGCTGTGTGCCGAGGCCGCGACGACCGCGCACTGCACGCCGTCGCTGCTGCGGTCGTGGCTCGGTGACCTCGACACCGACGCCGCACTCCCTGAACTGCGCCTGCTGTCGACCTGTGGTGAACCCGTCCGCGGTGCCGATGTGACCCGGGTGCGGCGCACCGTGATGCCGTCCGGCACGTTCTGCAGCTGGTCGGGTTCCTCGGAGATCGGCAATCTCGCCTTCAACCTCTTCGGGCCGGACCGCGCAGTGCCCGATGGGGCCGTGGCCGTGGGCATTCCGGCCGGTGACAAGCATGTGCGGATAGTCGACGACAACGGCGACGATGTGGACGCCGGCGACGTCGGGGAGATCGTGGTGGAGTCGGGTCACCTGGCGTCGGGTTACCACAACGACCCCGAGCTCACGGCGCAGCGGTTCGAACCGATCGGAGATGGTCGGTCGCGCTTGCGCACCGGAGATCTGGGCCGTTTCGATGACAGTGGGATGCTGCATCTGCTGGGTCGGCGTGATGATGCGATCAAGGTTCGGGGCTACCTGGTGGAGCCCGCCGAGGTGGAGACCGCGCTGCGCGCGATGCCGTGGACCGTCGACGCCGTGGTGTCGGCGAATACCGAACGTACCCAACTCATCGCCCACGTCGCCGTTGATCCGTCGAAGTGGACTCCGTCGCCCGCTGAAGTTCGGACAGCGCTCGCCACGACGCTTGCTCCCTGGATGATTCCCCGTGACGTCGTCATCATGACCGATCTCCCGCGAAATGAACGCGGGAAGGTGGACCGGGTGGCGTTGCCGGAGCCGGCGGCCCGGCCGAAGCCCGATCCACCCCGCGGCCCGACCGAGTCGATGCTCGCCCTTCTGTGGCAGGAGATTCTCGGACTGGACCAGGTCGGACGGCAGGAAGATTTCATCACGCTCGGTGGCGACTCACTCGCCGCGGCAACTATGATCGCCGACATCAATCATCGGTTTCAGGTCGAACTCGATACCGGCCTGTTGACGCAAGCGCCGACCGTTGCCGAGTTCGCCCAGCATCTCGATGCTGCTAACGAGAGTCGTGAGAAGACGGCAACTCCGCGCACGCTCGTCCGGCTGCGCGAGGGCGTGGGCAGCCCGCTGTTCCTGGTGGCCGGGGCAGGCAGTCTGGCAACGAGTCTGACGCCATTGGCACGTGCGCTGGCCACGCCACGGCCGGTCTACGGTGTTCAAGCCCGTGGGATCGAGGGCCGCGGTCGTGCTGACCAGTCGATTCGCGCCGCCGCCAGACGATTGATCCGGGATGTGCGATCGGTGCAACCGCGGGGGCCATATCTGCTGGGAGGCTATTCGTGGGGCGGTTTCGTAGCGATCGAGGCCGCCGCGCGCCTGTCCGCTTCGGGTGAACACTGCGAGAGTGTGATCGTATTGGACTCCATCATCGATCCCATCCTGGCCGCAGCAATCAGTGATCCGAAGCGAAGGAGACGCTGGCGGGTCGCGGTCGATCCGGCGCCGGCAACTGTGACCGGAGCTCTGCCGGATCGCTCGGGTAAACCGTCGGTCGGGGTCGAGACACGCTCGCGATGGCAGATCGCCTGGAATGTTGTCGTGATGAACGTGCTGATGTCTGCCGCCGGCTTGGTGAGGCTACCCACGACACTGCAGTGGACGGTGTTCTTCGATCTGGGAACGCGAATGATCCGGCGGCACCGGCCTGTACCCTTCCCAGGCGACATCATGCTGATCCGATCACGTAGCAACACAGATGATCTCAGCCTTTGGCGGCATTTTTCGCTCGGTGCGGTGCGTCCAGTGGATGTGTCCGGAGATCACCATTCGATGGTTCGGACGCCCTACGTGAGCGAAACCGCCAAAGCTGTGGGAACCGCTATCGGTGAAAGAGTGCAGGAGGGTGCCCGGTGACGGATTCGTGTGGTGTGGTTGCCGTGATCTCGTCTTACGAGCCCGATGCGGGCCTTGTGGCGACGGTGGATTCGGTCATCGGGCAAGTCGACCGCGTCGTGATCGTCGATGACGGATCACCGTCTTTGATCGGCGATCCCGCGGGGACGGTGCGAGCCGTGCTTGACCGGTGTGCCGAGGTCGGCGCGACCGTGCTGGAGAGCGGAGACAACCGTGGGATCGCCAGCGCGCTGAATCGAGGCGTGACCAACGCGCTCGACGGTGGTGCTGACCTGATCTTGACACTCGATCAAGACACGGTCCTCGATGTCGACTACGTACAGCGGATGGTCGCGCATCGCGAACTGGCAGCGTCCGTCGGCATCACAGACATGATGCTCGCGCCGAGTGAGATCAACGGTGAGGTGGCGCCATTCTGGTTCGCCCACCGCGGACTCACACTGGCCTTCGAACCTCTTCAGTCGGGGATGCTCTTTTCCCGCCGGCTCTTCGAGTTGATCGGCCTCTTCGAAGAAGGCCTGTTCATCGACTGCGTAGAGACCGAGTTCTATCTCCGCGCGCGAGCACGCGGTGTGCACGCGCTGATCGTTCCCGGAACATGTATCCATCATCGATTGGGTCACCCCGCGATCTGGACAGTGCCGCGGCCCCTGCGCTGGGCGCTGGGCAGACGAGGTTCCGGTGCGACCGTGGAGTTCACCGAAGACGCACCGTTCCGGCACTACTACATCGCGCGAAATCGACTGGTCCTCTACCGCCGATACGCTCGAACCGAGCCGCTGTGGTGCGCGGTCTCCATCGCCAAGGACACATTGAGTCGGGGCAGGGCGATGCTCATCGGGTCGCATCGAGTATCGCGAATTTACCTGACTGCCAGTGGTTTCCGTGCCGGTATCAAGGGTGACACTGGGCGTATCCCCGCCCGTACTCTCGCGCGTAGTCGGGGTCGAGGGGTGTCACATCCAAGTGAGGAACGGCGGGCACGTCACGCGCGTCGCAGGCCGCGTGCGGTGTCGGTGGTGATCCCAGCGCGCAATGCGCGAAATCTTATCGATCGCCAACTAGAAGCGCTCGCGACCCAAGACTATCCTGCCGGATTCGAAGTTCTGATCTGTGACAACGGCTCTCGAGATGGCCTGCGTCGGCATATCGAGACCCATCGACTCCGCGAGAAGTTGCAGATGAAGTGGCTCGATGCCTCCGAGCGGGCGGGTACCTCGTTTGCGAGGAACGTTGGTTCCAGAGCTGCGGCTGGTGATCTGATTGTCTACTGCGATGCAGATGACATGGTGCATCCCCAATGGCTCCGTCATATGGTCGAGACCGCAGGGTTTCACAATGTGGTCAGCGGTGGGGTCGAGACCACCTCGTTGAACGCACCTGAGGTCGCGAGTTGGCGTCCGATGCCCGACGCCGAGGAGCCTTTCGAGTTCCCCGGTTTCATGAATGTCGTCAGCGGCTGCAACATGGCGTGCTGGCGAGATGACTTCATGGCTGTCGGGGGATTCGACGAGACTTATGTCTCGGGCTACGAAGACGCGGACTTCGCGCTGCGCGTACAGCTGCGGGGCGGAACGGTGGGCCATGCACCCGAAGCGCTGGTCGGATACCGGCTTCGTGAAACCCTGCGTGGAACATTCTCCCAATCTGCGCAGTATGGTTTGGGGAACGTACAACTGTACGCAGACTATCGGGACTACGGCATGCCCAGGCGGCCAGTCATAGCACTCCTGGACGTCCTGCTCTATCTGACTTTGAGAAATCCTTTGCTGCCCGAGGTGGTCACGAGAGTTCCGGCCGGGCGCTGGCTGTTTCAGGCAGGGCACCTGCTGGGCCGCATCAAAGGCAGCGTGCGTTACGGCTGCTTCTACGTCTGATTCTCACCCCCGCAGCGCCGCACGGCGGTATCCGATCAGGGTGGGGCCGGTGAACAACACCAGCAGCGCTGCCGACCATGCGGTCGTCAGCATCAGCGGCTGCATCAGTTCGCCACCGGTCGCCATCGCTTTGATGGCCTCCACCCCGCAGCTGAGTGGTTGATACTCCACGATCGGGCGTAACCAGGCCGGATATGCGTCGGCAGGCACGAAACCGGTGTTGAAGAACATCGCCAGGTTGGTCCCGATCGCCACCCATTCGACGATGTGAGAGTCGCGCGACAGCAACGCCATCGCGGTCACCATCATCGAGAACGACAGGCCGAAGGCCATGGCGACGGCCAGGATGCCGAGGTAGCCGAGGATGCCGCTTTCGATGCGGAATCCGATGATCGTACCCACCAGCAGGATGAAGCTCACGGTGACCGCCACGCGTACCGCCTCGGCCGCGAGCCGGCCCGTCATCGCCGCGGCCCGGTGCACCGGCAGCGTCCACAGCCTGGTGAGCAGACCCGACGTGCGTTCTCGCCGCAGCCCCAACCCGCTGATCGACGCCCCCGTCATCGCACCGATCAAGGCGACCATCGGCACCATCCCGAACGCGTACGAGGTGCCGGAGCGATCACTCACCGAGCGATCGAGGACCAGCCAGAACAGCAGCACCATCAACGCCGGGAAGAGCAGCGATTGCAACAGGGTGGCGGGATCCTTGGTCCACTTCACCAGGATTCGCTGGGCCTGCAGAGCCGCGCCGCGCAGCAGCGCGGTCGAGGTCGGCTCCGGTGTCCACAGGTCACGCTCGGGGAAGTGGAGCGGTCCGGTCGCAGTGGTGGCGATGTCGGACGTTGTTGCGTGCTTCATATGTGGGTCCGCCGATGAGTCTGGGTGTGGTGAGCGATACCGACGAACACCACGGCGAGAGCGCCGAGCCACACCAGCGCCGGCAGTGCGGTGTGCATCGTCGGTTCACCGGCGGCCAGTTCCCGCATGGTCGCGGCGAAATGTGAGATCGGCTGGTTGCGGGCGAAGGGCTGGGCCCAATCGGGGAAACTGTCTTCGGGGACGAATCCGGTTGACAGCAGCCCCAGCACCAGCTGTGGCAGCACCAACAGTTGCGAGGTGGCCTCCGGACTTCGGGCGATCAAACCGAGCGAATCCGCGCCGATGGCCAGGACCAGTCCCAGCGCCAACGCGAAGGTGACGAAACCCAATGTGTCCAGCGGATCTCCGTCGAACGAAAAACCCAGCAGTGCCCCGAACACCAGCGCCGCAACCACCGAGATCACCGATCTGATCATCGAGGTGCTCATCCGGGCGAACAGCGGAACGAGGGGGCGAACGGGCATCGACGCCATCCGGCGACTCATCCCGCGCAGCTTCTCCAGCGTCGCCCGTTGCGCTGCGGCGACCGCGGTGAATGCTATCGCCTGCAGCACGATGATCGGCATGAGGAACTGCGCGTAGTCGATACCCCGGTCGGCCATGATCAGCCGTAGCGGTAGATAGAAACCGAGCGCGAACACCATCGGCATCACCACTGCGATGACGAATTCGCCCTCGGAGTGGGCCGAGCGAACGGCACGTCCGGTTGCCGCGACCCACTGCCGCCAGAACACCGGACCGCGGACGAATACGGCCGGGTCGGATCGGTCCGGCCACACTACCGGGAGGTGCGCCGTCATCCGCCGACGCCCACGTGGTCACCGGGCGGGCCGGTGAGGGTCAGGAAGACGTCGTCGAGGGTCGGCTTGCGCAGACCCACATCGAGCAGCCGCACACCGGCGGTGCGCGCGAGCGCGATCACCTGCTCCATGGTCGCCACGCCGTCGGGTGCGGTGAGAGTGACCGCACCATTCGCCGAGACCGAAGGCCGATGTGCCGCACCGAGTTCACCGGCGATGGCCGCAACGAGCGTTGCACTCTGGGTGGGATCATCGAGGATCGCCTCGCAGTAGGTGCCGCCGACCTGCTGCTTGAGTGAGTCGGCACTTCCCTCGGCGACCACACGTCCGCGGTCCATCACGATGATGTTGTCGCTGAGCAGATCGGCCTCCTCCAGGTACTGCGTGGTGAGCAGGGTGGTGATGCCATCGGCGCGCAGCGTCTCCACCAGTGACCACACTGCCTGCCTGCTGCGGGGGTCGAGGCCCGTCGTCGGTTCGTCGAGAAACACCACCGATGGCCGGGTGACGAGGCCGCACGCGATGTCGAGGCGTCGGCGCATGCCGCCGGAGTAGGCGTACACGGGCCGCTTGGCGGCATCGGTCAAACCGAATCGTTCCAGGAGGTAGTCGGCACGTTCGCGGGCGGCGCTTCGCCGCAGACCCAGCATGCGGGCGAAGAAGACGAGATTGTCGCGGCCGCCGAGGGTTTCGTCGAGCGCCGCGTACTGTCCGGTCATCGAGATGGCGTTGCGGACGCCGGCCGGATCATCGATCAGATCATGTCCACACACCTGCGCAGACCCGGAATCGGGCTGGATCAACGTGCACAGCACGTCCACCAGGGTGGTCTTCCCGGCCCCGTTGGGCCCCAGGATGCCCAGTACCCCGCCGCGCGGCACATCGAAGGACACACCGTTGAGGGCATGGACCGATTCGAACGACTTGTGCATGTCGCGAACCTTGACGGCCAGATCTACAACTTGCGTTGAGGCTTTGTCGCCCTTGGGATTACGAGGACGGACGTCCATGGCTTTCCTACCCATCCTGCTACTCTCGACAGTGCCTCTTTCAGTGGTCAACGTAGCAAGGTTCATAGGGGCCATGAACCTCACGCTCGTTGACAGCGGGCAGACCGACACAATTGGTTAGGCTAACCTTTTCTTGGTAGGTTACCCTAACCAAATGTCATTGCGGTCTGCGTGCCACCCCAGCGCCCAGTCGGACGACTGCCAGCGGGTCCGCAGAGAGGCACTCGGAGAATGTCCCCGACAAGTGATGCGTGAGTGATGGTGAGTGATCTGTCGCCGGCCGAGAACGTGGTGCCCCTCTCGGCGGCCCAGCGCAGTATCTGGTTCGCCCAGCAGCTGGTCCCCGACGTTCCGCTGAACATCGCCCAGTACGTCGATGTCCGCGGCGACCTCGATCGGGCGCTGCTCACCGAGGTGGGCCGTCAGGTGGCCCGTGACCTGCACGTCGGCATGATGCGGCTGGTCGGTGGGACCAGACCCGACGGCGTACCGCAGCAGGTGTTCGACGACTCGCTGCGCGACGAGATGCTGCATCTGGATTTCCGCGGACGCAACGACCCCGAGGCCGACGCCCGCGCCTGGATGGATGCGGAGTTCCGTCGACCACTTGATCTGCTGCAGGACCGGCTGATCGAATCGGCGACCATTCGTATCGCCGACGATCGCCATTTCTGGTACACGCGTGTGCATCACATCGTGCTCGACGGCTACGGTGCCGCAACCTTCGCGCAACGTGCTTCCGAGGTCTACACGGCCCGTATCGACGGTGCGTCCGTGCCGCCGAGTCGCGCCGGCAACCTCGCCGAACTTCATGCCGACGATCTCGCCTACCGAGAATCGGCGCGCTATGAGCGTGATCGCGAGTACTGGTCGCACCGGCTGAGCGACCTGCCCGCCCCGGTCCGACTGGCCGATCCCGACCCGACCGTCACCCCGCGCACCCACAGTTGTGGTGACGCGCTCGACCCCGACCTCAGTGCTCGGCTCGCCGAACGCGCCGCAGCGCTGGGTACCGCGCTACCTGCCCTGGTCACCGCCGCCGCGGCGCTGTTTCTCGCACAGGGCACCGGTACCGACGATGTGATGCTGAGCCTGCCGGTGTCGGCGCGCACCAACGCACTGCTGCGCCGGTCGGGCGGCATGGTGAGCAACGTGGTGCCAATCCGCAGCACTATCACCGCCGACACCACCGTCGCCGACCTCATCGCAGGTGTGACCGCCGAGATGGGCGGCGCTCTTCGCCGGCAGCGCTATCGCTTCGAGGACATGCTCCGGGACATGACCGACGGGTCGGCCGCGGCCGACGTCGGACGCGGATTCTTCGGGCCGGCGGTCAACGTGATGACCTTCCGGTCCGAGGTCGTGCTGGGGCGGTGCACCGGCCGCAGCTACATCCTCACCACCGGGCCGGTGGAAGACCTCGCATTCACGATCTACACCGGCACCGGTGCGACGCGAATCGAGTTGGAGGGCAACGCCGCAGCGTACTCGGCGGGTGAGTTGCGTGCACACCATCGGCGTTTCCTGCAGGTCCTGGCGCAGCTGATCGACGCGCCGGGAGACCGACGTGCGGTCACCCTCGACTCCTTCACCGACGACGAGCGCGCGAGCCTGATCCCGGCCGCCGGCCCGGCAGCGGCGACATCCGTCACCGTGCCCAACCTGTTCGGCGACGTGATCGACGCTCATCCGACCACGACCGCCCTGATCGCCGGCGACGCCGACCTCACCTATGCCGAACTCGGTGCCCGGGTCAACCGGTTCGCCCGGGTGCTCATCGACCGCGGGGTGGGACCGGGCAGCGTGGTCGCCGTCGTGTTGCCGCGCAGTGCGTTGTCGGTGGTCACCGAACTCGCCGTGCTGGCCGCCGGCGGTGCCTTCATCCCGATCGATCCCGAGTCGCCCCGCGACCGTATCCGATTCCTGCTCGACGACAGCGACGCCGATCACGGCATCACCGCGCCCGGCTATGACGACGCGGTGCCGCAGACCGGCGGTACAACCCGATGGCACCGGTGTCATACACCCGAGATGCTCGACCGGTACCGGGCGGCATCGCCTGAACCGGTCACCGATACCGACCGCATCCGGCCGCTGCGTATCGACGATCCCGCCTACCTCATCTACACCTCGGGGTCGACCGGCGTGCCCAAGGGCGTGATGGTCTCCCACCGGGGGGTGGCCTCCTTGG
Organism: Gordonia aquimaris; assembly: GCF_026262595.1. Taxonomy (NCBI): domain Bacteria; kingdom Bacillati; phylum Actinomycetota; class Actinomycetes; order Mycobacteriales; family Gordoniaceae; genus Gordonia; species Gordonia aquimaris. Next base: position 16,223 of record NZ_JAPKFM010000002.1, read on the forward strand.
CTGCCGAGCAGAACCGGCGTTACGAGGTCGGGCCTGGTTCGCGCACATTGCATTTCGCCTCACCGAGCTTCGACGCGTCGATCCTGGAACTGTTGCTCGCCTTCGCGTCCGGCGCCACCATGGTGATCGCGCCGACCGATGTGTACGGCGGTGCGGAACTGGCCGCCCTGCTGCGTGGCACCCGCGTCACCCATGCCTTCGTGACCCCGGCGGCGCTGGCCTCGGTTCCCGACACCCGCCTCGACGACCTGCACACCGTCATCGTCGGAGGTGAGGCATGTCCACCCGATCTGGTGGCGAGGTGGGCGATCGGGCGTCGCATGTTCAACGCGTACGGCCCCACCGAGACCACCGTGATGGCCGCGTTGGCCGGACCGCTGCGCAGTGGTGCCCCCGTGAGGATCGGGCGTCCGATCAGCGGTACCACCGCGGTGATCCTCGATCACCGACTCCAGCCGGTACCGGTGGGCTCGACCGGTGAACTCTACCTCGGTGGTGCCGGGGTGGCGCTGGGCTATCACCACCGAACCGCGCTCACCGCAAGTCGATTCGTCGCCGACCCCTACGGCGTGCCAGGGTCCCGCATGTACCGGACGGGGGATCTCGCGCGCTGGGACGCCGACGGTCACCTCGACTACCAGGGTCGCGTGGACCGACAGGTGAAGCTCCGTGGCTTCCGCATCGAACTCGGCGAGGTGGAGGCCGCACTGTCCGCGGTGCCGGGCGTCGAGTTCGCCGCCTGCGAGGTCCGTGGCGGCCCCGGCGCGCAGATGCTGGTCGGCTATGTGACCGGCGACGTCGACCACCTGGAGATCAAGGGCGTCCTGCGTCGACGACTGCCCGCGCACATGGTGCCGAACGCGCTGGTGACCCTGACGACGATCCCGCTGACGACGTCGGGCAAACTCGACCGCTCCGCCCTGCCCGAGCCCACCGTCGAGGTCGCCGAGTACGTGCGGCCCGAAACGGAGACCGAACGGCTGACGGCGGAGATCTTCGCCGAGGTTCTCGGTGTCGGGGAGGTCGGTCGGACCGACGACTTCTTCGCGTTGGGGGGCAACTCCCTGATCGCCACCCAGGTGGTGGCGGCGATCAACGATCGTCTGTCGACCACGGTTCCGGTGCGCTGGATCTTCGAGGCCCCCACGGTGGCGGCACTCGCCGAACGGGTCGAGCAACAACCGGGTGGCGACGACGGCCCGCAACTGCGGCCGCTGCCCGACGACGGTCGCGTCACCCCGCTGTCGCCCGCGCAGCACCGGATGTGGGTGATGAACCAATTCGATCCGGACTCGGCGATGTACAACATCCCGATCGCATTGCGGTTGCGGGGGGCCATCGACATCGATGCGCTCAGCGCTGCGGTGGCCGACCTCATCGAGCGGCACGAACCGTTGCGCACCATGTACCCGGACACACCCGACGGGCCGGTTCAGCAGGTCCTCGACATCGCCGACCTGCCTGTCGGGCTCACTGATCTCACGCGTACCGTCCGCACGGTCGCAGAGTCCGAACTGTCCGCAACCCTGGTGGAACTCGCCGACTCCGGATTCGATGTCGCTGCCGCACCGCCGATTCGGGTACATCTGCTTCGCATCGCCACCGACCACCATGTGCTGTTCTGCGTGGTGCACCACATCAGTGCCGACGGGTCGTCGACCGCGCCACTGGCCCGGGACCTGGCGGTGGCCTACCGGGCGCGCCGCGAGGGGACACCGCCGGCGTGGCCACCGCTGCCGGTGAGCTACCGCGACTACACCCACTGGCATCACGATCTGATGGGAAGCGAGGCCGACCCCGACTCGACGGTCGCGCGGCAACTGGACTACTGGCACCACCAGCTCGCAGGCCTGCCGGAACGGCTCGAGTTGCCCACCGATCGGCCACGTCCGGCGGCCCTGCGCGGGCGGGGCGGGGAAGTGCGCACGCAGCTGTCGCCGACAGTGGTGTCAGGTCTGCGAGCGCTGGCCGAGTCCACCGGAACCACGCCGTTCATGGTGGCGCACACGGCCCTCGCGGTGACGCTGGCACGGTTGACCGGCAGCGACGACATCGCCGTCGGCACGCCGGTTGCCGGGCGTGGTCACCGGAACCTGGTCGACCTGGTCGGCATGTTCGTCGGAATTGTGGTGTTGCGCATCCGCTTGCGTCCCGGCGACGACTTCCGAACCGTGCTCGCCGCCGTCCGCGAGACCGACCTCGACGCGGTCGAACGCGCCGACATCCCGTTCGACCGGCTCGTCGACCTGATCAATCCGATGCGCTCGGCCGCGCATCACCCGCTGTTCCAGGTGGGCTTCTCGTATCAGAACATGGCGCCCACCCACGTGACCCTCGACGACCTGGATGTCGAGGTGATCGAGCAGCCGTCCGGTGTCGCGAAATCCGAACTGCATCTGACCATCACCGACACCGACTCTGGGATGTCGGTGCTGTGGGACTACGACCGCGACCTGTACGACCGCTCCACCGTGGTCCGATGGCACGAACTGTTCACAGCTGTGGTCGAGGCCGCCGCCGCCGATCCGAGCTGTGCCGTCGGCGATCTCGCGGCAGTCGACATCTCCGGTGCGGCACTGGTCGCGCCCACCGCGCCCGCTGCCATCGACGGGGTACTGGTGGGAGACACGGCCGAACCCGGTGCGGACACGCTCACCGATCTGCTGGATGCGGCAGCTGACAGCTCTCCCGACGTGGTCGCGATCTGGAGTGAGGCCGCCGGCGCCGCGGTCGAATCCACCTATCGGGCAATGACATATCGGACACATCGGCTCGCCCGCCTCCTGATCGACGCCGGGGTGGGACCGGAGAGCCGGGTGGTGGTGGCCATGGCGCGCTCGCCCCGGATGATCGAGGCGATCCTGGCCGTCCTGCGTGCCGGCGGAGCCTACGTGCCGATCGACCCGGACGCACCCGTCGACCGCACCGCCCTCATCGTCGACGCCACCGCGGCGTGCGCAATCATCACCGACGCGGACGTCTCGCACCTGAGGGTGCCGACCACCGCCGTACTGATCGACCTCCGAACCGCCGAGGTGGATAAATTCGCCGGCCATCCAGTCACCGACGCCGACCGCCGCGGGCCGTTGCGGGCCGACAACACCGCTTACGTCATCCACACCTCCGGGTCCACCGGTACCCCCAAGGGGGTGGTCGTCTCACACGGTGCGATAGCGACCCAGTTGAGATGGAAGCGCGCCGCCCATCGGATCGGTGCCGCCGACACCGTACTGCTCAAGACGCCTATCACCTTCGACTTGTCGGTGTGGGAACTGTTCTGGCCGTTGGTGTCCGGCGCGCGCCTCGCGATCGCCGCGCCCGGTGGTCAGCGCGATCCGGCCTACCTCGACGCGCTGAGCACCCGCGCCGGGGTGACCGCCGCGCATTTCGTCCCCTCGCTGCTGGAGGCCTACCTCGACGCGCGTGCCGACGATCCCGGCGCCGGAGACCATGCACCCGGCACCATTCTGTGTATCGGCGAAGCGTTGCGCCCGGTCACGGCCCGCCGCGCCGCAACCGAACTCGATGCTCGTGTGGTGAATCTCTATGGGCCCACCGAAGCCGCCGTCGGTATCACCGAACATGCCTGGCACACCGATGATCACGCGCCGGTGACGGTGCCGATCGGCCGACCGGTGACCGGCTCCGATGCGCTGGTGCTGGACCGCCGGCTACATCCGGTGCCGGCCGGGGTCACCGGCGAGCTGTACCTGGCCGGTGCACAGTTGGCGGCCGGTTACCAGGGTCGTACCGATCTCACCGCCGAGCGGTTCGTCGCGGACCCGCGGGCTGTGGGACGCCGGATGTACCGCACCGGTGACCTCGTTCGGGTGAATGCCGATGGCGACCTTGAGTATCTGGGCCGAAACGACTTCCAGGTGAAGATCCGCGGACAGCGCATCGAGCTGGGGGAGATCGAACAAGCTCTCCTGCGCGACCCCGCGGTCAGCGGCGCGGCGGTGGCCGTCGCGCGTGGTGACGCCCTGATCGCCTACCTGGTCCCGTCATCGGGTGCGACCGTCGATCCCGACGACATCCTGGCGCGTCTGCGCACGGTGCTACCCGCCTACATGGTGCCGACAGCGGTGGTGTTGCTCGACGAACTGCCCCTGGGTATCCACGGCAAGCTGGACCGTTCTCGCCTGCCGGCGCCGACGTCGGCCGCGACGACGTATACCGCACCGGCCACCCACACCGAACACGCGATCGTGGATGTGCTCACCGAACTGCTCGACGGCCGGGTCGCCGACGAACAGCCGATCGGTCGGGACGACTCATTCTTCGCGCTCGGCGGCAACTCCCTGCTCGCCACCCGGTTCGCGGCCAGGATCGGCCGCCGACTGGGCCGGGATGTCCCGGTGCGGGCGGTGTTCGAGGCACCCGTGATCGCCGACCTCGCCCGCTGGGTGGACGACGCCGCGGTCAGCGACCGGCCGGCCGTCGGATCGCTGCCCCGCCCGGAGGTGTTGCCGCTGTCGCGTGCGCAGCATCGGATGTGGCTGATGGAGCAGTTCGCGCCGGGAACCGGCCTCTACAACCTGCCGTTCGCCGTGCGGCTCACCGACACCCCCGATCCGGCCGCGTTGCGCGCCGCGCTGGCCTACGTCATCGGGCGGCACGAGGTGTTGCGGACGATCTATCCGGCCGACGGCGGGGTGCCGCAGCAGCGAATCCTGCTGACCGAAGAGGCCATCGCCGGCGCCGACATCAGTTTGGAAGCCACGGCGATCACCGAACGTGAACTGAGCGCAGTCATCACCGCGATCGCCGCCGACGGTTTCGACCTGTCGGCCGCGATCCCGCTGCGCGTGCGCGTACTGCGCACCGAGGACGACTCGACGGCGCTGGTGGTGGTGCTGCATCACATCGCAGCCGATGGCTGGTCGTTCGGACCGCTGCTGCGGGATCTCCTCGGGGGCTACCTCGGCGTGGACGACGCACCTGCGCTACCGGTGCACTACGCCGACTTCGCGGTGTGGCAGACGCAACTCCTCGGCGACGATGACCACCCGGCCCACCCGTCGCTGCAGCGCCAGCGCGAGTACTGGCGCGATGTCCTCGCCGACCCACCCGGCCCGCTGCCGCTACCCGTCGATCGGCCGCGCCCGGTGCGCCCCACGCATCGGGGCGACACCATCGACACGCACCTCGATGTCGAACTGGTCGCCGCGGCCGACGACTTCGCACGCAGCCGACAGGCATCGCTGTTCCACTTGCTGCACACCGCGCTCGCCGTCACCCTCGCCCGTCTGAGTGGTACCACCGACATCGCCATCGGTACACCGGTGTCCGGGCGAGGCGCCGCCGAACTCGACGACCTGATCGGCATGTTCGTCGAAACAGTCGTCCTGCGTACCCGGATCGACGAGTCGGTGAGTGCCGATGAGCTGCTGCGGCACGTTCGCGACGTCGACGTCGCCGCGCTCGCCAACAGCGAGGTGCCGTTCGACGAACTCGCGGCAGAACACGAACCCGACCGCGGCGGTGCACATCATCCGCTCTTCGGGGTGATGCTGGTTGTCGGAGACCCGGCGCCGGTCATCGACGGAGCCGCACTGATCGATGTCGAACTCCCGGTGGCGCGTTTCGACCTGCACGCCACGGTGGATCTCCCCGCAGACGGCACGGCACCCGAGGGCGGGGTGCGGATGCGCTGGACCTACGCCACCGACCTCTTCGACCGCGCGACGGTGACGCAGGTGGCCGAGATGTTCCGCGCCGTCGTGGCCGGACTGATCGCCCAACCGGCCCGCGCGGTGCACCGGGCCGCGGCCCCGGCCACGGACGTCGCCGACACGAACCTCGCCGAGTGGGGGCGCACACCCGCACCCGCACCGGTTCTCGGCGACCCTCACCCGATGCGCACGCTCGCCGGACTGCTGCCCGTCATGGCCGCGCGAAACCCCGATGCCGTTGCGGTGGTGACCGATACCGAAATCGTCAGCTTCACCGACTTCGCCGCCCGGGTGGCGCGGACCGCCCGCAGGCTGATCGCGGCCGGCGTCGAACCCGAACGCACAGTCGCGGTGGTGGTCGAGCGGTCGCTGGACCTGCTGGTCGCCGTGCACGCCACCGTCGCCGCAGGCGGCGCCTACGTGCCCGTCGATCCGTCCTGGCCGGCGCAGCGCATCGAGGCCATGCTCGATGCCGTGCGGCCCATCGTCGTGGTCGCCCGCGACGATCGTCACCTACCCGCAGACCTGCACTCGGCCGTCATCGACCCCGCAGATCCCTGCTGTGAATGGACGGACACACCGGTCACTGATGCCGACCGCCGTGCGCCGCTGCGGCCGGAGCATCCCGCCTACGTGCTGTTCACCTCCGGGTCCACCGGCACGCCGAAGGCCGTGGTGGTGCCGCATGCCGGCATCGTCAACCGCCTCGACTGGATGCAGATCGCATATCCGATCGACAACACCGACGTGATCCTGCACAAGACCCCGGTCACCTTCGACGTGTCGGTGTGGGAGCTGTTCTGGGGCTTGGCCGCCGGCGCTCGTACGTTGCTCGCACCCGCCGATGCCCACCGCGACCCCTACCAGATCGCGGAGTTGCTGCGCGATCACGCGGTTACCGTGGTGCATTTCGTACCGGCGATGCTCGACACCTTCCTCGCCGCCCTACCCGCCGATGCACGGTTCCCGGCGTTGCGGCACGTCGTGACCAGCGGGGAGGCCCTGGGCTCACCGGCGGCGGCAGAACTGTTGTGCCGCACTCCAGCTGCTCTGCACAACCTGTACGGACCGACCGAGGCCGCCGTCGACATCACCGCCACCACTGTCGGCCCCGAGGACATCGTGGACCGTCCGGTGTCCATCGGCCGGCCGGTCCCCGGCGGCGAGGTGATGGTGCTCGACCGCTACCTGCGTCCGGCGCCTCTCGGGGTCACCGGTGAGCTCTACCTCGGCGGTATCCAGCTCGCCCGCGGATACCACGGTCGTGGTGACCTCACCGCGGCCCGGTTCGTCGCCTCACCGTGGGGCGACGGGCAGCGGTTGTACCGTACCGGCGACCTCGTGCGCTGGCGGTCCGCCCCGCAGGAGGGTGCTGCTCCGGTGTTGGAATACTTGGGCCGCAGCGACTTCCAGGTCAAGGTCCGTGGCCAGCGGGTGGAGCTCGGCGAGATCGAGACCGTCCTGGCGGGGCATTCCGCGGTCGCTGCCGCCGTCGTGGTGGTGCACACCGATCCGCAACTGGGCGACCAACTGGTCGCCCATGTGGTGGGCCGTACCGACGCCGACCCGGTCGACGTGGCGCAACTGCGTGCGCACCTGCGGGCGACGCTGCCCGAACACATGGTGCCCGCACACATCATGCCGGCCACCGCATTGCCCATCGGCACCAGCGGAAAGGTCGATCGTCGTGCGCTGCCCGCACCCACCCGATCCGCCGCACAGGCCCGGTCTCGCGACCCGCGCACGGAGTCGGAGCGCACGGTGCTGGCGGTGTTCACCGATGTGCTCGGTGTCGACGTCGGCGTGGACGACGACTTCTTCTCCGCCGGTGGCAACTCGCTGGTGGCGACGCGAATCGTTGCCGGCGTCGAGCAGCGGCTCGGCGTGCTGATACCGGTGCGGGCGGTGTTCGACGGTCGGACCGCGGCGGCGGTGGCCGCCGCCGCCGACGCACTCGAAGCGACTGCGGACGCGACGGCCGCCGTCGTACTGCCGCCCCGGCCGGCCGAGCTGCCGCTGTCGGCGGTCCAGCGGCAGATGGTGTTGCACAACCGCATTGATCCCGACTCGGCCGCCTATCGTATCGTCGCGCCGGTGCGTGTGCCGCAGGCCATCGACATCGGCGCGCTGCAGGCCGCACTCGCCGATGTGCTCACACGGCACGAGATCCTGCGCACCGTCTACCCCGACGGCGGCAGTGGGCAGCCGATCCAGCGGATCATGGAACCGGATCGCGAGTTGAGCGCGCACCTCATCCGCGTGCTCGATGACGTGGCACCCGACAGCGGGTCGGTCGAGCAGGCGTTGATCGCCGCCGCCCTCACCGAACCGATCGATCTGAGCACCGACCTGCCCGTGCGGCTGCTGGTACACGCCGTCGACGCCGCCACTACGACGGTGCTGCTGATGGTCCATCACGTCGCGGCCGACGGATGGTCGCTACGCATCCTGGCGCGCGATCTGACGGATGCCTACACCGCACGGCTCGGTGGGCTGGCGCCCGAATGGGCGCCGCTGCCACTGCAGTATGCCGACCACGTACTGCGTACCGACGCGCGACTCGGCGAGGTCGACGACGACACATCCTTGGTGTCCGAGCACTTGCGCTACTGGCGGTCGGTGTTGGCCGGTGCGCCCGCGTTGTCGGTGCCCGAGGCGGATTCGGATGCGCAAGCGGGACCGACTGGCGCGGTGGAACGGACGGCGCTCGACCCCGCGATCTGGCAGCGTGTCGCCGATCTGGCCGATCGCCATCACACCACCGCGTTCGCGGTGTTGCACGCGGCGTTGGCCGTCACGCTGGCCCGCTCCGGCGCAGGCCGCGACATCGTGATCGGCACCCCGACCGCAGGCCGATGGGAGCCCGACGTCGCCGACCTGATCGGCATGTTCGTCTCGTTGGTGGCCCTGCGCAGTGACGTCGACGAGGCCGGGGATTTCGCTGCCGTGGTGGATCAATCGCGCGAACAGATCGTGTCGGCTATCGAGCATGCGGCCGTCGATGTGGAGCAGGTCGTCGACGACCTGGGGCGCTCGCGCGGCGACGGGCGTCACCCGCTGATCCAGGTGACATTCACCGTCGACGGTGCCGAGCACCCGGCTGCCGACCTCGAATCTGTTGCTCCGCAACGTCTGGACGTGCCGATGGCACGATTCGATCTGGAGTTCACCGCATTCGTCGGCGAAACCGGGGCGCCTGCCCTCGAACTCGTTTACCGGCCCGACGTGTATCGCGCGGACACCGCGCGCACACTGCTGACCCGATTCGCTACCGCCGTCGACATGTTCACCGCAGTCCCGGACGCGACCTTGCGGACCGTCGAAATCCTCACCGCGCAGGAACGACGCGCACTCGACGGCGCCGCCGGACCCGCAGCCGTCACGCCGCGGTACCTGGCCGAGATCCTGGACACACCCGGTCACCGCCTGGTCGGCTGCGACCCGTGCGCGTCCGACCCGACGGTGCTGCGGGAGCTGGGCGAGGATGAACTGCGTTGCGCAACCGACGAACTCGCTGCGCGTCTGCGGGCGGCGGGTGCCGGACCGGAGGTCGTGGTCGCGCTGTACCTGAGCCGTTCGATCCGCTTCTACACCGCGTTGCGAGCGGTGGCGTCCACCGGCGCGGCGTTCGTGCCGATCGACCCGCGCCAGCCCGACGACCGGGTCGCGTTCATGCTGCAAGACTCGGGAGCGGCCATCGTCGTCACCACCTCCCAGCAGCGGGATCGCTGCGCCGCAGAGACATTGGCCGGTGTCGGCGAGGTGATCGAACTCGACACCGTGGCATCGCGCCGGTCGTCGCAGCCGCCGACCCCGGTCCGGCGACATGTCGACCAGCTCGCCTACCTGATCTACACGTCCGGGTCCACCGGACGGCCGAAAGCGGTCGCGGTCACCCATCGCGGACTGTCGGCATTCGTCGCCGAGCAGCGCCGCTACGGTGTCAGGGCCGACAGCCGGGTACTGCATTTCGCGTCCCCGGGGTTCGATGCGGCTATCCTGGAACTGCTCCTCGCCGCCGACGCCGGCGCGACGTCGGTCATCGCGCCGACGGATATTTACGGGGCCGAGGACCTGCGCGGTGTCCTCCACGAGCAGCAGGTGACACACGCCTTCCTCACCCCCGGTGCACTCGACACGATCGAGATACCGGTGATCGACGCGATTGCCCAGGACCCCCTACCGCGCCTCGAAGTGCTGATCGTCGGCGGTGACGCCTGCGCACCGGCCACCGCGAACCGTTGGATCGCGTTGGGCAAGAGATTCTTCAACGCCTACGGCCCCACCGAGTCGACCATCATGGCCACCACGGCGGGTCCGCTGCCGCCGGTGTCGGGTGCGGCAGTGCCCATCGGCCGGGAGATCGCAGGCACCGCCGCGCGGGTACTCTCGCCGAGCCTGACCCGATCCGCGCCCGGGGTGACCGGCGAACTGTATGTCTCGGGTCAGGGGTTGGCCCGCGGCTATCACGGACGGCCGGGTCTGACGGCCGCCACCTTCGTGGCCGACCCGGACGGTCCGCCCGGGTCACGGCGCTACCGAACCGGCGACCTCGTCCGCCAGGTAGCCGATCCCGCCGGCAAGCTCACGCTGATCCACCACGGACGCAGTGACTTCCAGATCAAGATTCGCGGACATCGGGTGGAACTCGGCGAGGTGGAAGCCGCCGTGCGGTCGTATCCGGGCGTCGGTGCCGCCGTCGCCGTCGGCCGCCCCGGGCCGGCCGACGCGCTCGCCCTCGTTGCGTACGTGGAGCCGGCGCGATCGCAGCCGTTCGACCGGATCGCACTGATGGCCCACCTGCGGTCGCGGTTGCCGGCGTACGCGGTGCCGTCCTCGATCACCGAAGTCGATGCGCTGCCGCTGACGGCAGCGGGCAAGATCGACCGTCGTGCGCTGCCCGAGCCGCACTTCGATGTCGTGGAGCATGCGGCGGCCGCCACCACCCACGAGGAAGTGGTGGTCGCCGCGTTCGCCGAGGTACTCCGACTCGAACGTCTCGGCGTGCTGGACAACTTCTTCGAGGTCGGCGGTGATTCATTGTCGGCCACCCGGGTGGTGTCGCGGCTGCGGGGCGTCACCGGGCGTGACATCGCGGTTCGTGACCTGTTCGACGCGCCCACTGCCCGCGAACTCGCCCGGCGAATCGGGCGGGCGCAAGCAGGCACCACCCCGGCGCTCGGTCCACTGCCGCGGCCCGCGACGATTCCGCTGTCCCCGGCGCAGCAACGGATGTGGTTCCTCAACCGGTTCGACCCGTCGGCGGCCACCGAGAACATCCCGATCATCCTGCGGCTCACCGGAACGATGGAGCACAAGGCGTTCGCGGCGGCGCTGGGCGATCTCGTCGAGCGTCATGAGGCGCTGCGCACGATGTATCCGGCGGACACCGAGGGTCACCCGTACCAGGTGATCCTGTCGCCGACCGACGTCCCGGTGAAGTTGGCACCGCAGCTCGTCGGTGCCGCTGCCCTGCCCGACGTGCTGCGATCGGTGATGCGCACCGAGTTCGATGTCACCGCCGAGCCGCCGATCCGCGCGGAACTGTTCTCGGTGGAGGGTCCGGCCGCCGCGGCCGCCGAACACATCTTCGCCCTGGTGTTGCACCACATCAGCGCCGACGGCCTGTCCGTCGTCGGCCTCGCGACCGAGCTGTCGGATGCCTACCGTGCCCGACTGTCGGGGGTCGCACCCGAATTCGTGCCCCTGGCCGTGCAGTACGCGGACTTCGCGATCTGGCAGCAGGCGTTGTTGGCCGACGGTGACGGGCGCGCCGCCACCGAACTCGCCTATTGGCAGGACCGGCTGGCCGATGCCCCACCGGTGATCGACCTGCCGACCGACCGGCCACGGCCTGCGCAGCGAAGCGGGATCGGCGCCCGGGTCGACTTCGACCTCGACGCGGATCTGCATGCCCGCATGCTCGACCATGCGCAGCGACACTCGGCGAGTGCATTCATGGTGGCGCACACGGCGTTGGCCGTGCTGCTCGGCCGGCTCGGCGCCAACCGGGATGTGGTGATCGGCACCCCGGTGGCCGGACGGGAGGACGAGCGCCTGGAACGGGTGGTGGGCATGTTCGTCAACATGCTCGCGTTGCGCACCCAGATTCCCGCGGACGCCACCGGAACAGAAGCGCTGGCGATCGCGCGTGACGCGGATCTGGCCGCGTTCTCCCGCACCACATTGCCGTTCGACCGCGTCGTCGACGGCCTCGACCTGACCCGCACCGCCGCCCGCCACCCGGTGTTCCAGGTGGCGCTGTCGTTCCAGAACATCGGGCGTCTCGCGATCGAGCTGCCGGAGCTGACGATCGAGGCCATCGACGAGGACAACGGTCTGGCCGAGTTCGATCTGCACCTCACCCTGGTCGAACGCTGGGACGGCGCGACCCCCACCGGGCTCAGTGCGCAGTTGTCCTATGCCACCGAGCTGTTCGACCACTCCACCGCGCTCAACCTGACCCGATGGTTCGTGGCCGTGCTGGACGGGCTGGTGTCCCGATCCGATTGCGCTGTCGGTGACCTCGAGATCCTCGACGACACCGAACGCGCAGGGTCGGTGACGGTGCCGGCACGCGATGAAGCGACGCACCCCGTTCGGGCCGCGCGTTTCGATCTCGCGGAGCTGTTCACCCGCCAGGTGTGCCGCACACCGGATGCGCGCGCGGTGTCGTGGGATGACTCCCACCTCACCTACCGTCAGTTCCACCGCCGGGTGGCCGCGGTGGCCGACGAACTCGCGCGGCGCGGGGTGGGCCCGGAGGACCGGGTGGCCATCGCCCTGGCACGCGGTATCGATCAGCTCACCGCGATGTTCGCGGTGGTGACCGTGGGCGGCGCCTACGTTCCTGTGGATCCCGTTCCGGTGGGTACGACCGTGGGCGGTGAACGCGCCCGGATGATCGTGGAGTCGGCCGATGCGCTGTTGGTGATCTCCGATGCCTCGGCGGGCGATTCGATGTTCGGCCGTCCGGTGCTCGATCTCACCGAGGTGGGGGATCGGCATCCGGCCGACGTCGTCGAACCCCCACGGCTGCGGTCGTTGCGACCGGAGAATCCGGCCTACGTGTTGTTCACGTCGGGGTCGACCGGCCGCCCCAAAGGCGTTGCAGTGTCCTACGGTGCGGTTGCCGAACAACTGCGGTGGATGCAGCAGACCTACGCGCTCGACGAGACCGACGCCGTCATGGTCAAGACAGCCGCCGGTTTCGACCTGTCGGTGTGGGAGTACTGGTGGGCGCTGCTGTGTGGTGCCCGGCTGGTGATCGCCGAGCCCGGCGTGGAACGCGACGGTCGTGCCCTGGGCGAAGCCATGGGGCGTTCGGGGGTGACCGTGCTGCCCACGGTGCCGTCGGCATTGTCGATGATGCTCGACGGCGGCCGGTTCCCGGAGTCGGTGCGCACTGTCCTGTGTATCGGTGAGGAATTGCCGGCCGCGCTGGTGCGGCGCATGTCGGCGATGTCGTCGGCCGCACTCCACAATCTGTACGGACCCACCGAGGCAACCGTCAGTGTGACCGCACATCAGGTGGACCCGGAAGCCGAGGCGGATCGGATTCCGATCGGGCGGGCGCAACCGTCGGTGGCGCTGCGCGTCCTCGACGCGCGGCTGCATCCGGTGGCTCCGGGGGTCGCGGGTGAGCTGTATCTCGCCGGCGTGCAGCTGGCGCGCGGCTATCACGGCGACCCGGGACGCACGTCGGCCTCGTTCGTCGCCGATCCGTTCACCGGTGAGCGGATGTATCGCACCGGAGACCTGGTGCGCCGTGACCACAATGGTGAGTTGGAGTATCTCGGACGGACCGACCATCAGCTCAAGGTGCACGGCTTCCGCATCGAGCCCGGGGAGATCGAGGCCGCGCTGCGGCGATGTGCAGGCGTCGACGAGGCCGTGGTCGTCACGGTGGGAGAGGGCGACGAGGTGCGTCTGGTCGGGTTCGTCGTCGGTTCGAGTCCCGGTGACGTGGTGGGCCGTCAGATTCGTGACATGGTGCCCAGCTACATGATCCCGGAGGTGCATCGGCTCCAAGCGCTGCCGTACACCGCGAACGGCAAGGTCGACCGGCAGGCGTTGCCACAGCCGCCGCGTCCGCGCCGCGAGTATGTGGCACCGTCCACGCCGGTGCAGGCTGCAGTGGTGCGGGTGGTGGAATCGGTCACCGGAACCGATCGGGTCGGATTGTCGGACAACTTTTTCGGTGTCGGCGGCAACTCGCTGTCGGCGACGCGCGTCGCCGCTGGTCTCGAGACCGACCTCGGGGTGCCGGTGCCGGTTCGCGTGTTGTTCGAATCCGCGGATGTCGCGGAGTTCTCCGACGCGGTGGCGGCGCTGCTCGAGGCGGGCACCGACGACGATGCGGCGCTGGGGCGGGTCCGGGTCGACGGCCCGGTCGCGCCGATCGCGCCGGCGCAACGCCGAATCTTCGCGGCGGTCGCCGACGGCGTCGGCGCCGACTGGAATGTGCCGTTCGCGCTGCGGCTGTCCGGGGTGCTGGACGTCGCGGCGTTGCGCGCGGCGTTGCTCGACGTGGTCGAGCGGCATGAGGCGTTGCGCACGACATATCGCGACACCGATTCGGGGCCGGAACTGGTGGTGACCGACATCGATGACCTGCGTGAGGTGCTGAAGCGGGACCTCGAGCCGGTGCCGGTCGACGATGCGGACAGCGCCCGGGTGATCGACGCGATCGCCTGGTCGCCGTTGGACTTCGACGGGGTCGCGCCGTTGCGGGTGCGGCTGTTGCGGCTCGATGAGCACACCCACGTGCTGGTGGTGGTGTCCCATCACCTCAATGTCGACGGTCAGTCGATGTCGCTGCTGACACGTGACATGGTGGTGGCGTTCGCCGCCCGCTGTAACGGTGCGGTACCCGAGCTGCCCGAACCCGGCGTGCGGTTCCGCGACTACGCGCAGTGGCAGCGCCGCCTGCTGGGCGCACCGACCGCGCCGTCCGAGCACGGGCAGCGTCAACTGGACTACTGGACAGCCAGATTCGCCGACCGCAGCAACGACTTCCGGCCGCGGTTGCGGACCGATCGTCCTCGACCGGAGCGGTGGAATCCGATGGGGGCGGGGATCGAGTTCGTCGTCGAGGGCTCGGCGCATGCGACACTCGACGACCTGGCGAAGAGCCGGTCGGTGGCGCTGTTCTCGCTGCTGCAGGCGGCATTCGCGGTGATTCTCGCCGAGGGCGCCGACTCTCCGGATGTCCATGTGGCGACCGCGAACGCGAACCGTCCGCATCCGGAGCTGGCGGGAGTGGTCGGCAACTTCTCCGAGGATCTGGCGATGCGCCTGGACGTCGACGATCGGCGCACGATCGGTGAGGTGATCGCCGACGTGCACGAGCAACTGGTGGGCGGGCTGCGGCATCCAGACGTGTCTACGCCGGAACTAACTGCAGCACTGGGTATCTCGGTCACCCCGGGTGAACATCCGCTGTTCCCGGCGACGTTGATCGTGCAGCCGGAACCGGACGGGTCGGTGGATGCGGAGGTCGATCTGGGCGCGGTGCGCGTGCGGCGTGAGCCGATCGAACGCGTGGTGGCCAAACACGAGGTGGAGATCACGATGCGGGAGCGACACGCCGACGGCGTACCGGCGGGACTGACCGGGACACTGATGTATCCGACGGCGTTGTTCGATCGGGCTACTGCCGAGACGATGGTCGCCGGTTTCCGCGCGGTACTCGCAGCGCTGGCCGACCGCGGGGTGTCCATCACGGTCGCCGAGTTGCGGGGGCTGCTTCGGTGAACGCATCGGTGGTGATCGCCGCCTACCGCGGCCTGCCGGATCTCGACGTCCAACTCGATGCGCTGACCGCGCAGGACTGTTCGGCGCCGTTCGAGGTGATCCTCAGCGACAACGAGGGCAGCGACGAACTCCGGCGGCACGTGGCCACCCATCCTCATCGGCAGCGACTCGATCTGCGCTATGTCGACTCGTCGGCGGTGGCCGGTACCTCCCATGCGCGCAATGTCGGGACCCGTTCGGCACGATACGGTTTCATCGCCTATTGCGATCAGGATGACGCGGTGTATCCGGGCTGGTTGCGTGCGCTGCTGGAGGAGGGGCAGCGCTGCGACATCGTCGGCGGACCCCTGGAGCGCGACACGCTCAACGATCCGGTGGTCGCGGCGTGGCGTGAACTACCCGATCCTGATCGCGCAGCGGTGCTCGCCCGCTTCCTGCCCATCACGTTCGGTTGCAACCTCGGGGTGCGTCGGGAGGTGTTCGACGCCGTCGGCGGGTGGGACGAGTCGTATCCGACGGCCGGCAGTGACGTCGAGTTCTGCTGGCGGGTGCAGACGTCGGGCTACCGTTTCGGCTACGCGCCGGCGGCGATGGTGGCTTACCGGTATCGCACCGGGCTGCGGGAGACCTGGCATCAGGTCGTCGACTACGGCCGTGAGGAGGCGCGGGCGGCGAAGCAGTTCGGTGCGCCCGGCCGGCAGTGGTGGTGGTTTCCCGTCCATGCGGTCGTGGTGGCCGCGACCGCGCCGGTGTGGCCGTGGGGTTGGTCGCGTAAGCGCCGCGGCGCGTGGGTGTGGGTGACCGGCAATCTCGTCGGGCGCATCGCGGGCAGCGTGAAGTACCGCGTCGTGTATCCGTGACACTCTCATCGCCAGAACACGAACAGATTCCACCCGTAGGACGCGAGGACGCTGGGCACCCCGGACAGGCCGAACAGCCAGTAGACGAAGTCGAAGAAGGCGCGGTTGAGGAACGGGATGAACAGTAGTGCGAACACGATCAGGAAGCCGTACGGCGCGATCTTCTGCATCGAGAACCGGGTCTGCTCGGACAGATACGGTTCGATGGCCCCGTAGCCGTCGAAGCCGGGCACCGGCGCGATGTTGAGGACTGCGGCGGTGATCTGCAGGAATGCCAGCATCGACAGGGCGGCCCACAGATTGAGTCCGTCGGCGAAATACAGGACGTTGTCGCCTGAGCCGAAACCCTGCGATCCGTATGTGCTGGGTTGGGCGAATCTCACCACGATCAGCAGGATCGCGCCGAGTGCGGCGTTGGTGAGTGGCCCGGCCAGCGACACCATCGTCCGTTGGGCGCGGGTGAATCCGTGCTGGTGGACGTACACCGCACCGCCGGGAAAACCGATGCCACCCAACAGGATGATCAGTAGCGGCAGCCCGATCGACAGCCCGGGGTGGGTGTAGCGCAGCGGGTTGAGGGTGAGATATCCGCGCAGTTCGGCGTTGCGGTCGCCGAAGCGGAAGGCGGTTACCGCGTGGGCGAATTCGTGCAGGCACAGCGAGATGACCCAGCCGGCCAGTACCAACAGCAGGGTGCCGCCGACCGACTCGAGGTTGCGGCCCGGTGCGGAGCCCGCGACCAGCCATCCGCCGGCCGCGGCGGCGACCACCAGACCGAGGAAGACCGGGCCGGGACGTACCGCGCGGATGATCTCGCGGGTCGTCGGACGCAACGGTGCCGAGGTCATGGCCGTACCAGGCGCAGGTCGGTGTCGTGCCGGTAGAAGGTGGATCGCTTGACCACGCGGGGATTCACCACGCCCTCCCTTTCGACGACGATGTTGGTGCCGCCGGTCTGGGCCGCGCGCCCGGTCAGCCAGCGGCCCGGCAGCAGCAACCGCTCCACCTGGGCGCGCAGGCCGGGCAGGGCAAGGGTGGGTTCGATGAGCACCGAGCGCACCTCGCCACGGAACAGTCGTTCGCTGTCGACGTAGGTCTCGCCGTGCAGTTTGGCGCCTTCGGCGCCGAGGTGTCGGGCTCGGCCGAGCAGGACGGTGGCCGCGTCGTCGCGGATCAGCGGTACCGAGGTCGCCGTGCCGTGTTCGGCGAGTTCCCGCGCTGCCGGTCCGTGCGGTAGGCCGTAGCGTGTGGAGGCGCCGGTGGCCTCCGCCGGTAGCAGGGCCACCTCCACGTCGAGGCGCTCGGCCAGCATCAACGCGGCCAGCACCTGGGCGAAGAAGGTGTCCGACTCGTCGGCGATGGTCGGGGCGACCCGCTCGGCGACGCGCGGTTCCACGAGGAGGCGGGTGACCGCGGGGTCGGCCACCGCCGTGGTGACCGCGGTGCGGATGGCGGTCTTGTCGTCGGAGCGGGAGGCCTGCGAAATCAGCGCAAAAGACACTCGAATAGCGTATCGACCCGGGCGAACAAGTAAGGTTGGCCTGTTGTTCACCCGTCCCGACTCGAAGGAGTAACCGACCATGGCCGCGATCGTGCTGATCGGCGCCCAATGGGGTGACGAGGGCAAAGGCAAGGCGACCGACCTCCTGGGCGGGAAGCTGCAATGGGTTGTCCGCTACCAGGGCGGCAACAATGCCGGTCACACGGTGGTGCTGCCGAACGGTGAGACCTTCGCTCTGCACTTGATCCCGTCGGGCATCCTCACCCCGGGAGTGAAGAACGTCATCGGTAACGGTGTCGTGGTGGATCCGGGGGTGCTGCTCACCGAGCTGGGTGGACTCGAAGACCGCGACATCGACACCTCGGGCCTGATGATCTCCGCGGATGCGCATCTGCTGATGCCGTACCACGTGGCGATCGACAAGGTCACCGAGCGTTTCCTCGGCAACAAGAAGATCGGGACCACCGGCCGGGGTATCGGGCCGTGCTATCAGGACAAGATCGCTCGTGTCGGCGTGCGGGCGGCCGACGTGCTGGACGAGAAGATCCTCGCCCAGAAGGTCGAGGCAGCGCTCGAGCTGAAGAATCAGATCCTGGTCAAGATCTACAACCGCCGCGCGCTCGAGCCGGCGCAGGTGGTCGATGAGGTGCTCGAGCAGGCCGAGGGCTTCAAACATCGGATCGCCGACACCCGGTTGCTGCTCAACAAGGCGCTCGAACGGGGCGAGACGGTGCTGTTGGAGGGGTCGCAGGGCACGCTGCTCGATGTCGACCACGGCACATATCCGTACGTGACGTCGTCGAACCCCACCTCGGGTGGTGCGGCGGTTGGCGCGGGAATCGGACCCAACAAGATCACCACCGTGTTGGGCATTCTGAAGGCGTACACGACGCGTGTCGGGTCGGGGCCGTTCCCGACCGAGCTGTTCGACGAGTGGGGTGCCTACCTCGCCAAGACCGGCGGAGAGGTCGGCGTCACCACGGGTCGGGCGCGGCGCTGCGGCTGGTTCGATGCGGTGATCGCGCGGTATGCGACCCGGGTCAACGGGATCACCGACTACTTCCTCACCAAGCTCGACGTGCTGTCCAGCCTGGACACGGTGCCGATCTGCGTGGCCTACGACGTCGACGGTGAGCGAGTCGAGGACATGCCGATGACGCAGACCGGTTTCCATCACGCCAAGCCGATCTACGAGGAGATGCCCGGCTGGTGGGAGGACATCTCCGGATGCACGACCTTCGAGGAACTGCCCAAGAATGCGCAGGACTACATTCTGCGTCTGGAAGATCTTGCCGGCGCACATATCTCGTGCATCGGGGTGGGACCGGGGCGCGATCAGACCATAGTGCGACGCGAGATCGTCTAGCTGCGTCATCGTCTAGGTGCGGTATCGGACGTCGAGTAACCGTCGAGGGGGCGGGATGGACCGGGGGAGTCGTGACTACGGATCGATCCTGCTCGGTTCGGCGTCTGAGGGCGGGTTCAAGCAGCGGGTTCGCATCCAGACCCTGCTGACGTCGTTCCTGTTGATCGCCAACCTGATCGGCGCGATTCTGGCGATCGCGTTGTCGGCGGTAGGGATTCCGGAGCCTTCGTTGTTCCAGTCGGAGCTGTGGTGGGTCAACTACATCGCGGTGCCGGTGTATGTGGCGGTGGCGTTTGTGGTGGGCACCGTGTTCGGCACCGTGGTGGTGGTGCGAGATCTGCAGTGGGCCATCCGGGATCGTCCGCCAACCGCCAAGGACGCCCGACGTGCGCAGCGCGCGCCCTGGCGACTGGTGTTCATCCAGGGTGCGTTGTGGGCGGCGGCAACCGTCATGTTCACCATCATGTACGGCGTTCTGGACCCGAATCTGATCCCGAAGATGTTCTTCGTGGTGGGGCTCAGCGGCATTGTGGTGGTCGCGATCTCCTACCTGCTCATCGAATTCGCGCTGCGGCCGGTGGCGGCCGAGGTGATCAGCGCCGGCTACCGGCGGCGTAAACGCAGTGGAGTCCGCTCGCGGTCGATCGTGTCGTGGATGGTGGGGTCAGCGATACCGATCATCGGCATCCTGCTGGTGGTGTTCTTCGGTGCTTTTCGGGATGACACGTCGAAACTCGATCTGTTCGTGGGTGTCACGGTGCTGGCCGTGATCGCGTTGTCGACAGGGTTGCTGCTGACGGTGCTGACCAGTATCAGTGTGACGGCGCCGATCCGGAGTGTGCGTACCGCGATGAACCGGGTGCAGAGCGGCCGGATCTCGGATGTCGATCTCGTCGTCTACGACGGCACCGAGCTCGGTGATCTGCAGGTGGGTTTCAACAGCATGGTGGGCGGATTGCGTGAGCGCGAACGCATGCGGGATCTGTTCGGCCGTCATGTGGGTCGCGATGTGGCCGAGGCGGCGTTGGCTCAGGACCCCGAGCTCGGCGGCGCCGAGCGCACTGTGGCGGTGGTGTTCGTCGACGTGATCGGATCCACGACGCTGGCGCAGGGGCGTAGTCCGAGCGAGGTCGTCGAGATCCTGAATAGGTTCTTCGCCGTGATCGTGGCAGCAGTGGAACGTGGTCAGGGGTTGGTGAACAAATTCGAAGGGGATGCGGTGCTCGCCATTTTCGGAGCTCCGCTCGAGATCGACGATCCGGCGGGTGCGGCTTTGATGGCGGCTCGCGACATCGCGAGCGGCCTGGCGCATGAGGTTCCGGACATCTCCGCGGGCATCGGCGTCAGCTACGGGACGGTGGTGGCCGGAAATGTGGGCGCCATCGAGCGATTCGAGTACACGGTGATCGGCGATCCGGTCAACGAGAGTGCGCGGTTGTCGGAGCTGGCCAAGCGCGATCCGCGCCGTCCGTTGGCTTCCGGACGGGCTGTGGATGCAGCCGCCGGTGAGGCGACGTCATGGGAACGGCAAGAAAGCACGACGCTTCGTGGACGCAGCGAAGAGACGGTGGTGTACGCGGCGCTGTAGCGCATGCGTCAGCGCGGATAGGTGACGATGACCTGTCCGGTGCGGGCGTTGCGCCAGGTGATGGTGCGGTCGGTGTGCATGGTCGGTATCCACGGCCCGTCGTGTTTGCGGTCGTGGTCGGGGCGGCATAGGGGTGCGAGGTTGAAGGCCACGGTCCAGCCACCGGCCAGCGGGTCGGCATGGCAGAACTTGAGCAGGTGGTCGAGTTCGCATTCCTCGGACGGTCGGCCGCAGTAGGGATAGCGGCAGCGTCGGTCGAGTTGGATGATCTCGGCCCGCAACGCGGCTGACGGTGTGTAGGTCAGTGCCCCCGGTGGTGGGGTGGTGAAACCGCCGTGCCCGGCGAGGTCGATGGGTGGGGCCGGTGTGCGGTTGCCGAAGATGATCAACCCGCTGGCGGTGCGGGTTTCGCTGGGGCGGGCGGTGACGGTCGTGGCGTGCGGTGCGATCCGTGCGGCGTGGGCCGGGTCGATGGCGCCGTACCCCATCAGGCGGGTGGGGTCGAGACCGGTGGGGTCGCGTAGCAGGGTCAGGCCGGGGACGATGAGGTCGGAGTCGGTGTCGGTGTCGGTGTCGGTGGGGTCGTCGTCACGGCCGTCGGTTACCTCGGCGTCTGCGGTGGTCTCGGCTTCTTCGGTATCGGTGGTGAGTTCGGCCTCTGCGGCCGTGGTGTCTTCGATGTCGGCGTCGGAGTCGTCGGTTGCTTCCGCATCGGCCACGTCGGTGTCGTGCTCGGCACGGGGTGCGGTGATGAAGTCGCGTCGCGGTTGCGGGGGCGCGACATGCTCAGCCTCGTCATCGGCGTCGATTCCGGTGTCGGATTGCCCACTCTCACCGTTGCTGTCGCCGTCGCCATCGATGTCGCTGTGATTGTCGATGTCGGCGAGGGTGATCGGCTGTTCTTCGGCCGCATCCGGCCCACCCATCGCGGGTTCGTCGACAGCCGAGTCGCTGACATTGCTGTCACCGGCACTCGGGGTGGGTGCTGTCGCGGGTGCCGGGTTGTTGGTGCGGGTCTGGCGGGCGGGGCAGGTGTCGTCGCCGCAGTGGCAGCGTAGTTTTGCGCCGGGGGCTTTGATGATTTCGGCGAACGCGGCGACGCGTTGGGCTTTAATGCTGCGTCCATCGCGGCGACACACCCGTCGGCTGATTAAGGCGCTGATGCGGTCGCGGAGGTGTACGCCGTGTTCGGCGGGGATGCAGGCATCGACGGTCATGTGCCCGAACGCTTCGTTACCGATCGTCACATCCCCGAACAGGTCGGCGATGTCATCGCGCGTCTGGGCGGCTCGATCGGGGTCGAGGCTGATGATGATGGCGTCGAGATCGTCTCGCAGGGCGGTGTCGGTGGTGGGTCGGCTGGCCAGATCGAGTACCACATCGTCGAAATCCCACGGCTCATCCTCGTCGTCATCGTCACCGGCGGGATCGTCGGTGGCGGCAGGGTCGGTCTCGGACGCAGCATCACCAGCGTCGTCGGAGCCCTCACCGTCGGTGCCGTCATCGTCGGTGTCGGGATCGAGGTCGGCTGCGGGGTCGTCGAGGTCGAGGGTGAGTTCCTCGTCGACATTGTCGGTGTCGGTATCGGTTTCGTCGGTGGTTTCGGCGTTGTCGGCGAGGTCTGCCAGTCGTGCTCGCAGGTCGCCGGTGGGGCCGGTGGCGGCGCCGCGGATGGCCACACCCAGCCGGTGGGGTCTCAGGTCGCCGGCGCGGAAGGCGTCACGGATCTTGGGGTGCTCGTCGAGTAGTTCGTCGAGACTGACCCATTCGCCGGCTTGACGTCGGGAAATACCCAACTGCAGTGAGATTTCGCCTTTCGCGGCTTTGTCGGCGGCGTTGCGGATTCGGTTCGGAACGAAATCGTTGTATCCGGCGAGGCGCTCGTTGTAGGTGGATTGCCCGATCTGGCGGGCGATCTGCATCGCGATGGCCTGGGCTTGATTACTCAACCGCAACAAATCGCGACCATGCTGCGCCAACTCATCGAGACTGCTGGAGGCCAGCAGAGCGTCGTCGGCGGCACGGTCGGTGAAGGTGAACACGAAACACTCCTTTCCGGCGAAGACGGTCTCTGAGGTCGGGATGGATTGGTGGGGAATCGAACTGCTGTCAGACTATCGGGACGGTCTGACAACTTTGAGGCGTTGCGCGCGGCCTGTGGATGGACTTGCTCGGTGAGGTGTTGGGTTCAGGATAGCGGTGGGGTGTGACAACTTTTGGTAAGTGAATACGGTTGCGTGGGTGGGCCCCTTCGTGACGCTTCCCTCGCAAGCTCGGACACTCCTCAGGGATCAGGGGGCGCGGCTTTGTAGGCTCGACCGCTACTCATGGTCAGAGGCTGCGCTCGTTCCTCGACTTGTTCCTTTGGGTCAGGGCGCTTCGCTTGTTCGTCGCTGCGCTCTTTGTGGCTCATGACAAAGCCCTTCCTTTCCGATTCTCTGATTCTCGGGAAACGTTGGTGGGGAATCGAACTGCTATCAGACTATCGGGTGGGTCTGACAACTTTGGTGCGCTGCAAGTGGGCTGTGGATGGACTTGTTCGGTGAGGTTGGGTTCAGGATGCCGGTGGGGTGTGACAACTTCGTGCGTGAGTGTGGTTGCGTGGGTGGACCCTTCGTGACGCGGCCTCGCACGCTCGGACGCTCCTCAGGGATCAGAAATGCGGCCTCGCAAGCTCGGCCGCTCCCCCGGGGTAGAAGGCAGGGGACGTTCCTCGCCCGCTTCCTACGCGGCGTCAGTCGGTGCCGCTCGTTGCATAAAGCCCGACCCGGAGAGGGACGATCGGGGATGATGGTCACCATGACATTCGCCCGGGGTGCGCAATCGGACGCTGATCGGCGCTGCGTCGAACTCGCGGCCATCGGGGCCGACATCAATGCCGACCCCGAGCCGCGGAACGGTGACCGCTCGGCGTGCGAGGAATGTACTCAACTCGGTGAACACCACTGGGCGCACCTACGGATCTGTCTGACGTGTGGTCATGTCGGGTGCTGCGACTCGAGCCCGCGGCGTCACGCGGCAGCCCACTTCGACGAGACAGGTCACTCGGTGATGCGGTCGGCCGAGCCCGGCGAGGTCTGGCGATGGTGCTATGTCCATCAGTCGACGGACTGATGCGGGGTGCGGGCCGCCGACGATGCGGGACCGACGCGATCTGTTAGCGGCCGTGCACTGAACTGCACGTAGGATCTGGTCATGACGTCAGACAGCGACAACGCTTCGCAGGCGTCGGCGCCGGCGGGCGGAGAGGCCGCGTCGGCGCCGGACGCACACGCTTCCACCCCGGCAGAACACGCGTCGGTGGAGCAACCGCCGGCCGATCAGAAGCCATCCGACGCACCGGCCGACCACCAGTCCCCTGATCGTGGCCCGGAGCAGCACGTTCCGGCCCCCGCGGTCGGCCCGCCCGCCGTGATCGGCACCCCGCTGAGCCCGTCAGCAACCAAGGTGATGGTGCTCGGCGCCGGCGAACTGGGCAAAGAGGTCATCATCGCGTTCCAGCGCCTCGGCGTCGAGGTGATCGCCGTCGACAGGTACGCAGACGCGCCGGGTCAGCAGGTCGCACACCATGCCGAGGTCATCGACATGACCGACGCCGCGGCACTCCTGGCGCTGATCGAGCGCTACCGCCCGCATTATGTGGTCCCGGAGATCGAGGCGATCGCGACCGAGGCCCTCATCGAGGTGGAGAAGCGGGCGCTCGCCGAGGTCATCCCGACCGCACACGCTGTGGTTGCCACCATGAACCGCGAAGGCATCCGGCGCCTCGCCGACGAGGAACTCGGACTGCCCACCTCGCCCTATCTGTTCGCATCGTCGGCGGAGGAGCTCGAGGCGGCGGTCGCCGAGATCGGCTTCCCCTGCGTGGTGAAACCGGTGATGTCGTCGTCGGGCAAGGGCCAGACCGTGGTGCGTGCACCCGCCGACATCGGCGGCGCCTGGCAGAACGCGACGACCGGCGCTCGCGTGCAAGGCGAGCGGGTCATCGTCGAGGGCTTCATCGAGTTCGACTACGAGATCACTCTGCTGACGGTCCGCGCGATCGATCCCGTCACCGGTCGCCTCGCCTCCCATTTCTGCGCACCGATCGGTCACCAGCAGGTCGGCGGCGACTACGTGGAGAGCTGGCAGCCGCACGAGATGTCCACCGACGCGCTGGCCGCGGCGACCTCCATCGCGGCCCGCATCGCCACCGCGATGGGCGACGGGAAGCTCGGCGGTCGAGGTATCTTCGGCGTCGAACTCTTCGTCCAAGGCGACGACGTCTACTTCTCCGAGGTCAGCCCGCGCCCGCACGACACCGGGTTGGTGACTCTCGCCACGCAACGCCTCTCCGAGTTCGAGATGCACGCGCGCGCCATCCTCGGCCTGCCCGTCGACGTCACGCTGGCCTCGCCAGGTGCGTCTGCGGTGATCTACGGTCAGCTCGACGAACCGGCCATCGGATTCGCCAACGTCGCTCGTGCGCTGGCCGTACCCGAAACCGACATCCGGCTGTTCGGCAAGCCGCAGAGCTTCCACCGGCGCCGCATGGGTGTCATCACCGCCACCGCCGACGATGTGGCCACGGCCCGCCAGCGCGCCGTCCAGGCGGCGTCGCTGGTGACGCCGGTGGCGGCGCGTCCCTTCGAACGGACTGTCCCCGAGCCGCTGGGTAACCCGCCGGTGCCGCCACCGCCCCGCCGTCCGGGGCCGCCGCCCGGTGCTCCGAATGTGCCGCCGCACGCCGGTCCACAGCAACAGCGCCCAGCTGGCTGGGCCTATCCGGCCGGACCGCGTCCGGCCGGCGCACCGCCGATTTCCGGGCAGCCGCCGCGCCCGGGCCCGGGTGGACGTCCGCCGCGGCCGACCCCGCCGGGACCGCCGCCCGGTGGCCCACGGCCCGGCCCACCGCCGCAGCGGGGGCCGCAACCACCACGCGGCGGCGCGCCCGGACGCCCCGTCGGGCCGCCGCCCGGACGGCCCGGTCCGCCGCCGGGACCCACCCCTCCACCGGCATCGCGTCCGGCCGGGCCCACGGCGAATCGCCAGGCCGACGAACCGTCGCGCGCCTCGGTCGACTGACCCCAACCGACGATGTCGCTGGGTGGGGAACTGCTCATCGGAGCGGTCATCCTGGTCGGTCTGCTGGGCATCGTCTTCCCGGTGCTGCCCGGAAGCATCCTGGTGGCGCTCGCGATCGGCGTGTGGGCGGTCGCGGTCGGTGGCTGGGCGTGGGGCATCTTCGCCGCCGCCGCGGCTGTCATCGTCATCGGTGAAGTGGTCAAGTATCTGGTCGCCGGACGGTCGTTGAAGGCCTCCGGTGTGCCGAACACCACCATCGCCGTCGGCGGGGTCCTCGGCATCATCGGGTTTTTCGTGATCCCGGTGATCGGACTGTTCATCGGCTTCGTCGTCGGCGCCATGATCGCCGAGCTGGTCCGCACCCGAAGCGCGCACGCCGCCTGGCGGGGCACCGTGTCGTCGGCGAAGGCCGCGGCCATCACCATCGGCATCGAGTTGTTCGCCGCGTTGCTCGGCACCGCGATCTGGCTTGTCGGGGCAGGGATCTGGTGACCCGGCCGGCTGCGGGGATCATCTCTGCCGCAACGCTGCTGCTGGTCGCCGGATTCGTCGACGCCATCGCCTTCATCTACCTGCAGGCAAACTTCGTGTCCTTCATGTCCGGCAACACCACCGTGATGGGTGTGTCGCCTAGCCTGGGGCACTGGTCAGATGTGGGGAAATGCGCCGGGCTGATCGCGCTGTTCTTCGCCGGTGTGTTCGTGGGCTCGGTCATCAACCGCACCCGCCGACGCCCCCGGGAATGGCTGCTGTGGACGGTGACGGGCACCATGGCTCTGGGTGCCACAGTTGCCGGCCTGCAACCGGATTCGTCGGGACAAGGCATCGCCGGGGCGGGCGTGACCGGCATGCTGGTGGTGGCGGTCGCGACCGGCATGATCAATGCGATCTTCGAACGGGACGCCGCGGTGCCCTACGGACTCACCTACGTCACCGGCACATTGGTACGTTCGGCTCGGCAACTCGCCGATACGGTGGTGACGCGCGGGGATCACACCGACGCTCCGCGTCGGGCGTGGCTGAAATCGCTGGGAATGTGGTCGCTGCTCGCCGTCGGCGCCGTCGGCGGGGGCTACGGCTTCCGATGGTTGACGTTGGCCGCGTTGTGGATTCCGGTAGTCGCACTGCTCGTCATGGCGCTCACGACCGCACTGGCGCGTGTCGTGAACCGAGCGGGATGATCATCGGCCCACCGGCGACCGGGTCCTCCATCACGTGGGCCTGGAGACCGAAGGCGTCCTCGAGGAGGTCGGCGGTGACGACGTCGTCGGGTCGACCCTGCGCGACGATCTGTCCCGCCCGCATCACGAACAGTGAATCGCTGTAGCGGGCAGCGAGATTGAGGTCGTGCAGCACCATCACCACGGTCTTGCCGTGCTCGGTGCGCAACGTGTGTACCAAATCGAGGATCTCCACGGAGTGCGCGAGATCGAGGTAGGTGGTCGGCTCGTCGAGCAACAGCAGATCGGTCTCCTGGGCCAGCGTCAGCGCGATCCACACCCGCTGTCGTTGTCCGCCGGACAACGCGTCGATGGGGCGGTCGGCGAGATCGGCGGTCTCGGTCTGCGCCAACGCCCGAGCCACCGCGGCTTCGTCCGCCGCGGTCGCCTGCTGATACCACCGCTGGTGCGGATGACGGCCGCGGATGACCAGGTCGGCGACGGTCAGACCTTCGGGCGCAACGGGATTCTGCGGCAGCAGACCCAGCGCACGGGCCACCGATTTCGGCCGCATCCGGTTGATGTCCTCGCCGTCGAGATAGACAGTGCCGGCGCGGGGCGGCAACAACCGCGACAACGCACGCAGCAACGTCGACTTCCCACATCCGTTGGGACCGATGATCGTGGTGATCTGGGCGTCGGGGATGGCGATGTCCAGATCGGTGATGACCGTCCGCTCGTCGTAGGCGACGCTGAGCCCTTCTGCACGCAGCCGACACCGCCCGTTGTTCGGGGAGGTGACGTCGGTGCCGAAACCGTTGGTCATACGGTGGCCTTTCGGGACATGGTGATCATGAGGTAGATGAGGAACGGTCCGCCGATCGCGGCGGTGACAATGCCCACCGGCAGGTTGCCGGGCAGCACCGTTCGGCACAGCAGGTCGCCGCCGAGGACCAGCATCGCGCCGATCAGTCCGGACGCCAGGGGCGTCGGCTGCGACGATCCGGTGAGTCGCAGGGCGATCTGCGGTGCGAGCAGCGCGACGAACGCGATCGGTCCGGCCGCCGACACGCACAGCGCGGTGACGAACACCGCGACCAGCAGCACCACTGCGGTGACCCGGCCGGCGTTCACACCGAGCCCGCGGGCGATCTCGGGTCCGAGGCCCAGCACACCGATCGGGCGCGACAACCCGAGCACCATGGTCACACCGACAGCCACCGCGATCAGCGACGGCCACACGTCGGTCCACGTCGCCTGCGACACCGACCCCACCAGCCAGGTCTGTGCGCGTGCGGCGTCGGCGATCTGCGCGCGGGTCAACATGTAGCTGGTGAGCGCCTGCAGCATCCAGGTGACGCCCACGCCGATGATGACCAGCCGGAACGGGTCGATCCCCGAATTCGCCCGCCGCCCCGGCCAGGCCAGGATGTACATTGCGATCGCCGTCGCGAAACCGCCGAGCAGGGCTGCCGTCGGGATGCCGAGGCCGGCGAGCCAGGCGCCCCAGCTGGTCGAGAACGCGATGGCCGCCACCGCGGCTGCGCTCGCCCCGGCGGTGATGCCGAGGATGTCGGGGGTCGCCAGCGGGTTGCGGGCGATCCGCTGGGTCAACGCGCCGGCCATGCCGAAGCCGAAGCCCACCAGCAGGGAGACGAGCGCGCGGGGCAGCGAGACGTCGAAGACCACCACGTTCTCGATGCGGGTTCCGCCGCCGAGCAGGACGCGCGCGACATCGAACGGCCCCATCGGGTAATCGCTGACACCGACGCTGAGCAGGAACAGCAGCACGGTGATCGCGGCGCCCACGAATCCCACCGTCAGCATGCGCGGCCGAATCACCCACGACGACGGTCCGATCCGCACAACGCGCCGGGTGGCCCGCCGCTGACCGGCGGTGGTCTGGTCGGGTTCGGGGGCCGGCGGCTGCGGCGCGACGTCGACGGTCATACGCTCACCAACTTCCGTCGACGCACCAGCGCGATCAGGAACGGCGCCCCGACCAGCGCGAGCACCACACCGACCTGGATCTCGCCGGGCCGGGCGATGACGCGGCCCAGGATGTCACACACCAAGATGAGGATCGCACCGAGCAACGCCGAGTAGGGCACTATCCAGCGATAGTCGGGGCCGACGATCGCGCGGGAGATGTGCGGGACCACCAGGCCGAGGAAGACGATGGGGCCGCAGGCGGCCGTCGCGGCACCGATGAGCAGCGTGATGGTGAGGATGCCGACGGATCGGATCAACACCACCCGCGAGCCCAGCGCCTTGGTCATGTCCTCGCCGAGGCTGAGCACGTTGAGGAAGTAGCCGCTGCCCAGCGCCAGGATCAGTCCGAGGACGATGAACGGCAGACTCGCCGAGAACACGTCGAGGCCGCGGCCGGTGGTGGCGCCGACGTTCCAGAACCGCCAGGCATCCAACGTGACGCTGTCGGTGAGCACGATTCCCGAAGTGATGGCGAGTAGCAGCGCCGACAGTCCGGTGCCGGCCAGCACCAGTGTCAGCGGGCTCGCACCGGACAACGCGGACAGGCCGAACACCGCACTCGCGGCGATCAGGGCGCCCAGCAGACCGAAGGCCATGTAGGCGATCGGACTCTGGATGCCGAGCACGTAAACGCCGACCACCACCGCGCACGCCGCGCCGGCGTTCACTCCCAACATGCCGGGATCGGCGAGCGGGTTGCGGGTGTGGCCCTGGGCCAGCGCGCCGGCCGCGCCGATCGCGAGGCCCACGATCAGGCCGAGCACCGTACGCGGGAAACGGAGGTCCCAGACGATGCCGTACACGTCGTCGGCGCCGGGCGGGGGAGTGGGCGATTCCAGCACCAGCCACGGCACCCCGTGGAAGTCGGCGAGGGCCAGATGTGGCCAGCCGCCGGCCTGGATCGCGTCGAGAACCTCGCTCAAGCCGAGTTGGCGGGTGCCGATGGCGACCGACGCGAGCAGCGCCACCACGAGAACCGCGGTGAGCAGCACAATCCCGGTCATTCGACGCACAAAGGGTTACCTTACCAACCTTTCCCGCCCCCGATGTCAGGGCCAAACGTTCCAATATCCGTTGTATAACGAATCACGCTCATGACTGTGAAGATGCTGAGCAGTGCGTAACGATTCGGCAGGCGCGGGCCGATAGTCACACCACACGTCGCAGAGACAACACGTCGCACGGACGTTGCGTCGACAGGCGCAACTCGTCGAGAAGTCGAAGCAGTCGAAAAGTCGAAGCAGTCGAGAAGACAACAGTCGAGAAGACAACAGAGGAGAGGGCGATGAGAGCATCACTCAAGCGTGCGGGGGCAGCCGTGCTGGCCACGGTCGGCATCGCGGCAGGTTCGCTGGCAGGCACTGCGCCGGCACAGGCCGCGACTCCGGGTGATCTGCAGATCCTGGGAGGCATCGAATGCCACTTCGGCCAGTGGGGCCAGCCGTGGAATCAGGCCTGGTACATGTACCGCTGGATGACCGTCCGCAACATCGGTGACACCACCATGCACAACGTCATCCTCAACGAGATCAACGGCGCGTCGGTGCGCGTCAAGGAACTCAAGCCGGGTGAGTCGATGTCCAAGTGGAACGGTAACCGCTGGGTCCGTCCGATCGAGACCCGTTGGTTCGGCTGCTTCCCGTCGTCGATCTCCGGCTTCACCTTCGCCAACGAGGCCGAGAACCTGACCAACAACTTCGGCTACTGGCAGAACTTCCGCCGGATGGACAACCCGGGCCAGCAGACCCCGCCCACCGGTAGCTAGGTCTCCCGCCGTCGGCGCTGGGTAGCGCCGACGGCACCCGGTTTCGCGCCGACAGAACCCGGTTTCGCGCCGACAGAACCCAAAAAATCACCGAGAGAACCCACGGTCTGTGATGACCGGCCCGCGAACTTGTGCGGGTGGGTTCTCTCGGTGATTTTTTGGGTTCTGTCGGCTGCCGTGCTGAGCGCGTTGGCGAGGTGACTCGCCAACGCTCGGGACTCAGCTGGAGGGGCGGGCGACCTTGTCGGGCTCGCTGGCGGCGAGCATGTCCTCACGCTCGACGACCTTGACGCGTTCGCGGCCTTCGGCGGCGCCCAGGGCGCGCTCGTGCTCGTCGAGGCGGTACCAGCCGTCCCAGGTGGTGAACGGGATGCTCTTGGCCTCGAGGATCTCGATGAGGGCGTCCTCGGACGGACGGCTCGGCGAGAGCAGGGCGCCGTTGGTCATGTCCTCGAGAATGCAGTCGACGGTCTCGTTGGCGTCGCCCTTCGTGTGACCGATCAGGCCGACCGGGCCGCGCTTGACCCACCCGGTGGTGTAGATGCCGGTGAGCTGGCTGCCCTCGTCGAACACGCGTCCGGCCTCGTTCGGGATCACGCCTGCCTGGTGGTCGAACGGGATCTGCGGCAGGTTGTCCGACAGGTAGCCGACAGCACGGTAGACCGCGCCGATCTCCCAGTCGGTGTGCTTGCCGGTCGGCTTGACGTTGCCGGTGCCGTCGAGCTGGGTGCGCTCGGTGCGCAGGCCGACGACCTTGCCGTCCTCGCCGAGGATCTCCACCGGATTCTCAAAGAAGTGCAGGTAGAGCTTGTGGATCGCGCCCTGCTTGGGGTCGCGGATAGCGTAGTTCTCGATGATCGTGGCGACCTGGTCGGTGATCTTCGACCCGCGGCGGGCCACTGCCGAACCCTCGTCGTACTCGATGTCCTCGGGTGCGACGATGACCTCGATGTTCGGGGAGTGGTCGAGTTCCTTGAGTTCGAGCGGGGTGAACTTGGCCTGCGCCGGTCCGCGACGCCCGAACACGTGCACCTCGACGGCCTTGTTGGCCTTGAGGCCCTCGTAGACGTTGGCGGGGATCTCGGTGGGCAGCAGTTCGTCGCCGGTCTTGGCCAGCACGCGCGCGACGTCGAGGGCGACGTTGCCGACACCGATGACGGCGACCTTCTCCTGGTCCAGCGGCCAGGTGCGCGGGAAGTCGGGGTGCCCGTCGTACCAGGCGACGAACTGGGCGGCGCCGTAGCTGCCCTCGAGGTCGATGCCGGGGATGCCCAACGCGCGGTCGTCGGTGGCGCCGGTGGAGAAGATCACCGCGTCGTAGAGGTCACGGAGTTCTTCCAGTGTGATGTCGGTGCCGTAGTCGACGTTGCCGATCAGGCGGACCTGCGGCTTGTCGAGCACCTTGTGAAGCGCCGTGATGATGCCCTTGATTCGCGGATGATCCGGTGCCACGCCGTAACGGATCAGACCGAAAGGTGCCGGCATGCGCTCGAACAGGTCGATACTGACGCCTCGGTCCTTGGCGGTGTCGGACTTCATCAACGCGTCGGCGGCGTAGATCCCGGCGGGACCTGCACCGACGATGGCAACCCGCAACGGGCGGCTGGTGTCACTCATGGAATAGATGCTTTCCGTGGCTCTCTCGGTGACTTCCGGTGAAGAAGTCGGTGGCGGTGGCCGCTGACGCGGCGCCTATCCCTTCTACGGTAGGCGCTGATCGTCGTCGGCCAAAATCTCTTGTGAGGTAAACCTCACCTGTGTCCTCGGTGGTCAGCGCTGTGCGGCCGCCGAGATCGGCGCGACAGCCTGCTCGGCCACCCACGGGATGGTGAGCACAGTGGGCACCGACATCGCACTGCCCACCTGCTGATCGAGGTAGACCACGCGGCCCTCGGTCACCACCGGTAGCCGCGACCAGGCCGGATCGTTGCGCAGACGATCGTTGGCGCCGTCCCAGTCGACCGCGACCACGACGTCCACGTCGTTGAGCATGGCCATGTTCTCGGCGGAGATCGAACCGTAGAAGCCGTTGGTGATGGCCGGTTGCAGTGACTCCGGAAACGTGAGCCCGTAGTCGGTGAGGGTCTGCCCGCGGCCGTCGGAGCCGGCATAGATCGACAGACCGCCGTCGGGCGAGGCCGTGACCACCACGCCGGTCTTGCCCGCGAATTCGGGATGCTGTTCGCGGATGTCGGCCAGGAATCCCTGTGTCTCGTCGACCTTGGCCTGCGCCTGTTCGGGTAGTCCCACGGCGCGACCGATCTGGGTCGTCTGCACGTCCCACGGCACCTGCCAATCGGGGTACTCGGCGGGGCGGGTGATGGTGGGTACCGCCTTCGACAGAATGTCGTATTGCTCCCGGGTCGGCGCGGCGCCGACGGCGGTGACCAGCTCCGGATCGGTCTGCAGGGCCAGCGGGATCTGACTGCCGAACTCTGCGGCGGCCTGCGGCAGGATCACCGGCTCCGCGTCGCCGAGTAGGTCGGCGTTCCAGGGTGTGCTGCGCTGGGTCGGATCGGCGAACGGCGCGATCGTCGTCGGTGTGATGCCCAGCGCCAACAGGGTATCGGCGTCGCCCACACCCATCGCCGCGACGCGTGAAGGCTGCTCGGTGACGGTCGTGGCGCCGTACTCGTGGTCGATGGTCACGGGCAGGGCGCCGGGATCGGCGGCCGGCATCGACGACGATGCGGCGTTGTCTTCATCGGGTGCGCTGCATGCCCCGACCGACAGTGCCGCGACGGCCACGAGTGACGTGATCGCGATCCGCACCGTGCGGGGGAGTGATCGATGTGCCTTCATGGGAGCCCTCACGTCAATTGGGTTGGGTACCCTAGCCTAACCGCCTGTGGCGGGCCGGTGCCGCGGCCAGGGGGTCTGACGACGGTCGATAGACTGCCCGCCATGGCCAAGCGTGCGGGTGATCAGGATCGTTCGGAGTCCGGTGGACCTTCCGACGGTCAGGCGACGCCCGCGCCGACCTGGAAGGCGGCGTGGCCGTTCTTGGTGGCACTGGGTGTGGTGGCCATCGCCGCGATCGGCATCGGCATCTCGTATCTGATCCGTCCCGCCGACGACCGGATGAGTACCGAAGCGCACATCCAGCATGCGGTCAACGATGCGTACACCGCTCGCAACGAGTTGGATTACACGCGCTACCGGGAGGCCACATGCGCTGCGGAACTCGCCTCCGACACCTTCCCGGACAAGGACACATTCGTCGAGCAGAACCGGGTCTCGTTCGAGGAGAACGGGCAGATCGTGATCCCGGAGATCGCCGACATCACCGTGAACGGTGACCGGGCGACCGCACAGGTACATTGGCATTTCGACGAGACGCCGGACTCAGAACAGGTCACGGATGTGGTCGTGGTGCGAGAAGACGGGGACTGGAAGGTGTGTACGTCGTGAGCTACGCGGGTGACCTCACGCCCCTGGAGGCGTGGAAGAAACTGGAGAACGACCCCAAGTCGGTGCTGGTGGACTGCCGCACCCGGGCCGAGTGGGCGTTTGTGGGTGTGCCGGATCTCGAGGTCATCGGTAAGAAGACGGTGTTCATCGAGTGGAACACCTTCCCGGACGGCCGCCACAATGATGCGTTCGTCTCGCAGTTGCGCGATGCGGGAATCGCCGATGACGACGAGGTGATCTTCATCTGCCGGTCCGGACATCGGTCCATCGGGGCGGCCGAGGCCGCGACCGCAGACGGGGTCGGCAAGGCCTACAACGTGCTCGACGGCTTTGAAGGTGGGCTGGACTCCGACGACCATCGCGGCAACGCGGGCTGGCGGGCACAGAACCTCCCCTGGCGGCAGTCGTGAGCCGGCAACTGCCCGAAGGTGTTTCGGCCGACACGCTGGCGGTGCGCGCCGGCCTCGACCGGTCGGGTTTCTTCGAGACCTCCGAGGCGCTGTATCTGACCAGTGGTTACGTCTACGACTCGGCGGAGGCCGCCGAACGCGCGTTCACCGGTGAGGATGAGCGCTTCGTCTACTCCCGCTACGGCAACCCCACAGTCGAGATGTTCCAGGAACGTCTGCGCCAGATCGAAGGTGCGCAAGCGTGTTTCGCCACCGCCAGCGGAATGGCCGCCGTGTTCGTCGCGCTCGGTGCGCTGCTGAAGGCCGGTGACCGCCTGGTGGCCGCACGCAGCCTGTTCGGCTCGTGCTTCGTGGTGTGCAACGAGATCTTGCCCCGATGGGGTGTGGAGACGGTGTTCGTCGACGGCGAGGACCTCGACCAGTGGCGCGATGCGCTGTCGACGCCCACCACGGCGGTGTTCTTCGAGACCCCGTCCAACCCGATGCAGACCCTCGTCGACGTCGCGGCAGTGACCGAGCTGGCCCATGCCGCCGGCGCGAAGGTGGTGCTGGACAACGTGTTCGCCACCCCGCTGCTGCAGCGCGGACTCGACATGGGTGCCGACGTCATCGTCTACTCCGGGACCAAACACATCGACGGCCAGGGACGCGTGATGGGCGGTGCGGTTCTCGGCGAGCAGGAGTACATCGACGGCCCGGTTCAGACCCTGATGCGCCACACCGGGCCGGCGTTGAGTCCTTTCAATGCGTGGACGATGCTCAAGGGCCTCGAGACGATGCGGTTGCGGTTGGACGCCTCGGTCGCCTCGGCGTTGCGGATCGCCGAGTTCCTGGAGGCCGATCCACGGGTGGCGTGGGTCAAATATCCCTTCCTACAGTCACATCCGCAGTACGAACTCGCCAAGGCGCAGATGTCGGGCGGCGGCACCGTGGTGACCTTCGAGATCGCCGACCGCGACGGCGTCGGTGGCAAGAAGCGGGCCTTCGAGGTGCTCAACGGCCTGCAGATCGTCGACATCTCCAACAATCTCGGCGACTCGAAGTCGCTCATCACCCACCCGGCCACCACCACCCATCGTGCGATGGGTCCGGAGGGTCGAGCCGCCATCGGCGTCACCGACTCGGTGGTGCGGCTTTCGGTGGGGCTCGAGGGCGTCGACGACCTGATCGCGGATCTCGATCGGGCGCTGGGGTAAGGAAGTCGGCGGCCTGATCTCGATACGGCCCTCGGCTAGCGCCTCGGACCTACTCGATCACCGGAGAGTCAGCCCAACCGCTGGGCGACGTATCGAGGAGCGACGAACCTTCCTCCGGGTTGTGGGCGATCAGGAAGTCGTCAGGCATGCGCTATACCCAATGCGTTGAGGACGGTCGCGAGTTTGGCGGTGGTCTCGTCGAGTTCGTCCTGAGGGTCGGACTGGGCCACGATCCCGCCGCCGGCCCAGGTGCGCAGACTGTGGCGATCTGCGGCAAGCTGCAGGCATCGGATGGTGACCATCCACTCGCCGTCGCCGGCGTCGTCGCACCAGCCGACCGCGCCCCCGTAGAGCCCGCGTGGGTCTTCGACATCGCGGATCAACTGGGCGGCAACATCACTCGGTGTTCCACAGACCGCGGGGGTGGGACTGAGCAGCGCCGCGAGATCCAGCGCGGTGACCGACGGATCACGCAGCGTCGCGCGGATGGGTGTCGCCAGGTGCCAGATCTCGCCCGTGGAGCGGACCTCGGGGGTCGACGGTGCATCCAGATCCGAACTCAACGGGGCGAGCCGGTCGCGGAGGTAATCGACGACGAATCGGTGCTCGGCAAGGTCTTTCGACGACGACGCGAGCGCCTCGGCGGCCGCACGGTCCGCGGTAAGGTCGGCGGATCGGCGTGCCGAGCCTGCGTACGGTCGGCAGGTGACGACCCGACCCGTCTTGCGCAACAACACTTCCGGGCTCGAGCCGAGTAGCCACGAATCGTCGCCGATGACGGCCCCTACGTCCACGGCGAAGGCGTTGTGGTCGACATTGCCGCCCGCCAGTGCGGCAAGCAGATCGGTGACCTCAACCGGCTGCCCGATCACGATGTCGACGGCGCGGGCGAGGACCACCTTGTCGACCACGCCGTCGGCGATCTGTTTGATGGCTGCGACCACCCGGTCGCGGTGGGTTCGTGGATCGGGGTGGGCCGTCATGGACACAACCTCGCGCGGTGTCGGCGGCACCGGCGTCAGCGGTGCGGCGTCCACATCGAGGACTTTTGGTTCGACGAGCGCCGCATTGTCGGCTGGGTCGAAAGGGATTGCCCCGGTGATGGCCCGAACGTCACCCGTGGAGAGGGCTGCGCGGGCGGCGGCGGTGTCGGTGAACGCACGCCGACGACCACGGGCGCGGACGGTGCCGTGGGGTCGGGACAGCACGAACACCTCGCGGTCGTCGCCGTCGGAAGTGGACATGACCTCACGGTACCGGCGCGGCTCGCCGGGTTTCGCTCACGATGATCGGAAATTGACTCATCCGGGGCCGATGGGCGACTGTTGATGCGGGTCATGAGTGCCAGTGACAAGCCCCGGCTCGCTGGCCGGCAACCCTCCTCCGCGGTGGGGTGCTCCGGGTGACGACCCGGCTGTGGTCGAGGTGGCCACGGCAAGTGCGGATTCCCTAGGAGCGTTCATGTCCACTGTGCTGTCAGACCCATTCATCACGTCACTCGCGGCTGCGCCGCTGCCCGCGTGCCCGCAGCCGACCCCGATCCCGCCGCTGGCCGAGGTCGTCGGCGCCACCGCGCACGTTCCACTGTGCTCAGGCGGGTCGGTGCGCTATGTGAACCTCGACTACGCGGCCAGTGCGCCGGCGCTGGCCGCGGTGGCCGGCGCCGTGCAGGCCGCGCTCGGCCAGTACGCGAGCGTCCATCGGGGTGCCGGACATCATTCGCAGGTCACCACCGTCAGGTACGAGTCGGCCCGCGAGTCGGTACGAGCCTTCGTGCGCGGACGGATCGACGACGCCGTGGTGTTCACCCGCGGCACCACCGACGCGATCAATCTGGCCGCCCGGGCCACTCGCGGCGATGTCGTCGTCCTGGATATCGAGCACCACGCGAATCTGTTGCCGTGGACGGCCCGCGAGCGCGCCGGGGGCGCGCGGGTGGTGCGGGCGCGGTCGACGATCGAGGACACCCTGGCTGCGCTGGAGGCGGAGTTGGCGGCGGCGCCGGCTGCGTTGCTGGCGGTGACCGCGGCGTCCAATGTGACCGGTGAAGTGCTGCCGATCGGCCGTGTCGCCGCGCTGGCCCACCGACACGGCGCCCGCATCCTGGTCGATGCAGCCCAGCTCGTCGCGCACCGGCCGGTGTCGATGGTCAGCCACGGTATCGACTACCTCGTGTTCTCCGGCCACAAGCTTTACGCGCCGTTCGGCGCCGGGGTGCTGATCGGCCGGGCGGACTGGCTCGACGCGGCCGACCCGTACCTCGCCGGCGGCGGTGCGTCGGCGGCAGTCACCCTCGACGACGCAGCGTCGGCGAGTGTCGAATGGCGCAGCGGCGCAGCTCGACACGAAGCGGGATCACCGAACGTGCTGGGCGCCATCGCGATCGCGGCGGCCTGCGAGGCGTTGGCCGGCATCGGCTTCGAGACCATTGGTACGCATGAGGCGGAGCTGTTGGGTCGCCTCGACGCCGGACTGGCCGGGATCGCCGGCGTCGAGCTGCTGCGGATCTTCGACGACTCGACCGACCGGGTCGGTATAGCCGGGTTCGTCGTGGACGGTCACGCGCCCCGTGAAGTCGCCGAACATCTCAGTGACACAGCGGGAATCGGCGTGCGCGACGGAAAGTTCTGCGCACATCCGCTGCTTCAACGGCTCGGCTTTCCCGATGGTGCGGTGCGCGCGAGCTTCGGCCTGGGGACCGGCGCAGACGACATCAACCGTTTGGTGGAGGCGCTGCACCGATTGCAGGCCTGACACATCCGCGCACCGAGCGCGCATCCGCGCACGTCTCGACATGCGCGGATGCGCGATAGATGCGCGCGAAGCTCAGGCCTCGCCACGCTCCCACTGCTCGATGAGCTCGGCCTCCGCATCGTCGGTCAATGTGCCGTACAGCTTGAACCGCGCCATCCCACCGTCGGGGTAGATGTCCATGCGCGCCTCGGTCATCGGACGATCGAGGTCGATGACGAAGCGATGGCGGGTGTCGGGCTGCAGCTCGGTGCGGGGCAGGACCTCGAACCACTCGCCGTTCTCGCCGTCGCGACCCCGAACCGTCGCCGCGCCGGGAGCGTTGCCGAGGAAGTAGCTGGTGTCGAGTTCGACGAGGCTGACCTGGCCGCGCCCGGCCAGCCGGACCTGGACCCAGTCGTTGCCGTCGTCGCGGCGCCGCGAGGTCTCCCAGCCCTCGCCCATGTTGCGGGCGCGTCCGGGCATCAGCAGATTGTTGGGGGAGCTGTAGAACATGTTGGAGCAGGCGGTGATCAGGCCGCCGTTTTCCAGTGCGGCGAGGTCGAAGTGGCCGTAGCGGAAGAAGTGCGGGTTGGGCACTCCGCGACCGTGCACGCGGAAGCGGGCCACGCCGCCGTCGGGGTGCATTGTCAGTCGTACGTGGGTAAACCGGTTCTTCGCATCGACCTTGAACGGGTTTCGGGTGTCACCCTCGGCGGGGGACTTGTCGACGATCGTGACCCACTCGACGTCGTTGAGTAGTTGATCGACCGAGACGACGCCTTCCACTGCGGCGGCCTCCACCGAGATGTGCGGTGGA
Source organism: Gordonia aquimaris (assembly GCF_026262595.1). NCBI lineage: Bacteria > Bacillati > Actinomycetota > Actinomycetes > Mycobacteriales > Gordoniaceae > Gordonia > Gordonia aquimaris. The sequence goes on from NZ_JAPKFM010000002.1 coordinate 55,517, forward strand.
TAGTTGCCCTTGAACCACGACGTGTCGACCACCACGCCGTAGATGACGCCGGGCGCGCCGAGTCGGACGATCGCCTGGTCGACCCCGCTCTGCCGCCGTCGCCGGGTCTCCCAGCCGTCGTAGACCTGGCCTTTGTGACCGAACGTGGCCGGCTGGTACTGCGCCGCCGGCGTCTTGATGAGGTTCTGCGCCTCGGCGAATAGGTCGTCGTTGGTCCAGACCACCGCGCCCCCGAGATCGCGAAGGGCGAGATCGGGCATGGAGGTGAAATGCGGACGGTTGCCCGATGTGGGAGGCGGCTGAGGAGTCACGTTTTCTGATCGTAGGTAACGGTTTGCCTTCCCACGAATCCGCGCGCATACTTGCGTCCGGCAACTAATTGCAGTTTGCAACTAATTGCAAAGGGAAAGTAAAGAACTCGAGGAGGCGTGATGCTCGACCAGGGAGCTCTCGACGAGCTGTTCGACACTCTCGCCCGATACATCCGCATCCGCGACCGTGCGGCACACACCACGTTCAAGACACCGGACGGCGAATTCGAGTCGGCCGCCTTCAAGTCGCTCTTCCACCTGGCCCGCCAGCCCATGCGGTCACGGGAACTCGCCGAGAGCCTCAACGCCGACCCGTCGACGGTGAGTCGCTATGTGGCCCAACTCGTCGATCTCGGCCTGGTACGCCGCGAAGCCGACCCCGACGACGGTCGCGCCACCCAGCTCGTGATCACCGACGACGGCCGAGCCCGCGTCGAGGCGATGCGGACGGTGCGTCGTACAGCCATGGACAACGCCATGTCGGACTGGAGTGACGACGAACTGCGCACCCTGGTCGGTTTGCTCGGCAGGTTCGTCGACGCCGCCGAGTCCGTGATCGCACCCCCGTGCGCCAAGACGGGATCCGGCTCGCTCGAAGCGCTTGTGAAAGGACAGAAATGACAGAATCCACAGCCACGGCCCGCGACGACGACGTCGCCGGCGCCGGGTTGAGTCACCGTCAGATCCTGACGGTGCTGGCCGGCCTGATGAGCGCGATGTTCCTGGCCGCGCTGGACCAGACGATCGTGTCGACATCGATCCGGACCATCGCCGACGACCTCAACGGTTACGACATGCAGGCCTGGGCGACGACCGCCTACCTGGTGACGGCGACCATCGTCACACCGCTGTACGGCAAGTTGTCGGACATGTACGGCCGCAAGCCGTTCTTCATGGTGGCCATCTCGATCTTCGTGATCGGATCGTTCCTGTGCAGCATCGCGACGTCGATGTACGAACTCGCGGCCTTCCGTGCCTTCCAAGGCCTCGGCGCCGGTGGCCTGATGACGCTGGCATTGACCACCATCGGTGACATCGTGCCGCCGCGTGAGCGTGCCAAGTACCAGGGCTACTTCCTGGCGGTGTTCGGTACCTCCAGCGTCCTGGGTCCGGTGCTCGGTGGTCTCTTCGCCGGACAGTCGTCGATCCTGTTCGTCACCGGCTGGCGCTGGGTCTTCCTGGTGAACGTGCCGATCGGGATTGCCGCGCTGGTGCTGATCTACAAGGTCCTCAACTACGACCAGCAGAAGGGACAGGGTGGCCGTACCGACTATTGGGGTGCCACCGCCCTGGCCATCGCCGTCGCGCCGCTGCTCATCGTCGCCGAGCAGGGCCGCGAATGGGGCTGGACCTCCGGCGCAGCCTGGCTGTGTTACGTGGTGGGCGTCGTCGGCATCGCCGCCTTCATCTGGATCGAGAACCGGATGGGCGACGAGGCGCTGATCCCGCTACGGGTGTTCCGGAACCCGATCTTCTCGCAGGGTATCGGGATCTCGGTGATCGTCGGTGCCGCGATGTTCGGCGGCATCTCGATGTTGCCCCAGTACTACCAGGTGCTGCGCGGGTCGAGTCCGATGGTCGCCGGCCTGCAGATGTTGCCGATGGTGCTGGGCCTGATGACCGGTTCGATCCTGTCCGGTCAGCTGATCTCGCGCACCGGGCGGTACAAGATCTTCCCGATCATCGGTTCGGTGCTCATCACCGTCGGTGCATTCCTGATGCACCTCGTCGGCGTGGACACCCCGTTGTATCTGGTGATGCTCATCGCCGCGCTGATCGGCTTCGGCCTGGGCAACCTGATGCAGCCGATCATGCTGGCGATGCAGAACATCCTGCCGCCCAAGGACATGGGCCTGTCGACGGGCACCGCGACCTTCTTCCGCCAGATCGGCGGCACCATGGGTGTGGCGGTGTTCTTCTCGGTGCTGTTCTCCCTGATGGGGCCGAATATCGCCGACGAGATGAGCTCGGCCGCCACACAGCCGGAGTATCAGGCGGCGGTGGCGCAGGCCGCGCAGAGTGACAACCCGCAGACCCGTGAGTTCGCGCAAGGTCTCATTGCCGCGGCACAGAACCCCGGCCAGGCGTCGGCGTCGTCGGACGTCATGTCGGACACGTCGGTGATCCAGGAACTACCGCCGGAACTCGCCCGCCCGATCAAGGAGGGCTTCGCGAACTCGATGGACAGCGTGTTCCTGGCCGTGTCGATCATGGCGGCATTCGCGATCATCGGGACGGTGACGTGGAAGGAACTGCCGTTGCGGACGGGTCGGCCGATAGGACAGAAAGCCACGTAAGTCACGCTCGCACCGTGCCCAGCACGCTTTTCGTGTCGAGTGGGCGCTGTGCTGGTGTCGAGTGGGCGTCGAACTTCCGGCAGAACGTGCGGTTCTGTGGGAAGCGACGCCCACTCGACGGAAAACAGTGCCCACTCGACCGCCGTGCTGGTGTCGTGGCCAGCCGCAGGTGCGGTTGCTTAGCCGCGGGAGGGTTCGTTGGCGTGGTCGGGATGCGCGGCGAGGCGGTCGATGGCCTGCTGGGCGACCTTCTCGGCCTCGGCCTTGCCGACCCAACCACCGGGCTGAACTTCCTTGCCCGGCTCGAGGTCCTTGTAGTGCTCGAAGAAGTGGGAGATCGGGCCGAGTTCGTACTCGCTGACGTCGGAGATGTCCTGGATGTGGTCCCAGCGCACGTCGTCGGCGGGCACGCACAGCAGCTTGTCGTCGCCGCCGGCCTCGTCGGTCATGGTGTACATGCCGACCACACGGGACTTGACGATGACACCGGGGTACACGGACTCGGGTAGCAGCACCAGCGCGTCCAACGGGTCGCCGTCCTCACCGAGGGTGCCGTCGATGTAGCCGTAGTCGGCCGGGTAGCCGAATGACGTGTACAGGTAGCGGTCGAGGTAGACCTTGCCGGTCTCGTGATCGACCTCGTACTTGTTGCGGCTACCCTTCGGGATCTCGATGGTCACATCGAATTCCACAGTTCCTCCTGGCACAGTTGTCGCTGGTGGTGACGGCAGCCGACGAGCAGTCGCCTGCGCAGATCGCCTCAACGATACTGTGAGGCGGACATGGGGGCCCGACCCCCACGGCGATCACCGGAGGTGGCGGAGCGTGCGGCTCGGATCGACGAGGCCCGACAGCAGGTCGGGTCGTTCGCTGCGGTCGCGTCGAGGAGTGCTGTGGGCGCTGATCTCGGTGGTCATCCTGGCCCTCATCGGCGGTGGCGCCGTCGCCGTCGCGCTGCAGATCGACTCGTCCGAGGAACTGCCACCCGGCATCCCGCCGCAGCCGGCCGCCATCGCGGTGAACCCGCAGATCAACCCGGTCCCGCCGAACGCGCCCGAACCCACTCCCGCCGGGGTGCGGCAGGCCATCGAAGAGGCGGTCACCGACCCGGCTCTGGGTGAGTTCACCGGGGAGATCAGCGATGCGCTCACCGGGCAGCAGCTCTGGTCGGACTCGCCAACCGAGCCGCGGGTTCCGGCGTCGAACGCCAAGATCCTCACCGCCGCCGCGGCACTGTTGGATCTGCCACACGATCAGCGGATCACCACCACGGTCGTCGCCGGCCCCGGCGGACAGGTGATCCTGAAGGGCGCAGGCGATCCCACCCTGTCGGCGCAGCCGACCGGCGCGGACACCTTCTACACGCGCGCCCCCCGCATCGCCGACCTCGCCGCGCAGATCCGCAAGGCCGGTATCGACGTCACCTCGGTGGCCGTCGACACCAGTGCCTACACCGGGCCGTCGATGGAGAGCACCTGGGACGACGGTGACATCGCCGGCGGCGACATCGCGCCCATCGAATCGCTGATGGCCGACGGCGCCCGCATAGAACCGCTCGACGAGTACTCGCCGCGCGTCGCCGACCCCGCCATCATCGCCGGGGAGTCGCTGGCCGCGGCGCTCGGCGTCGACGCCCCCGTCACCGAGCAGACCGTGCCCACCGGCGGACAGGTGATCGCGCAGGTGCAGTCGGCGCCGCTGGTGACGCGCGTCAACGACATGATGCGCTTCAGCGACAACGTGCTCGCCGAGACGCTGTCGGTCGAACTGTCGACCGCGCAGGGCGGCCCGGCGAGCCTCGCCGGCGGAGTGGCCGCCATCGAGAGCTCGCTGAGCCGGCATGGCTTCGACATGTCGGCGGTGACCCTGCGCGACGCGTCGGGGCTGTCGTACGCCAATCGGGTGCCGGCCGGAGTGTTGGACACCCTGATGGGCGCGGCGGCCGGGCCGTCGCAGCCGCTGATGCGGTCGTTGCTCGACGGACTGCCGGTGGCCGGCGGCACCGGCACCCTGACCGACCGCTTCGACCCGGACACCAATCCCGGCGCCGGATGGGTACGCGCGAAGACGGGAACCCTCACCGGGGTGAGTTCGTTGACGGGGATAGTCCAGACGATCGACGGCCGGGTGCTGGCGTTCGCGCTCATGTCAGGAGGCACGTCCCCGGCCGATGCACGGCCCGCGCTCGACGACGTGGCCGGCGCGCTGAGGGAATGTGGGTGCCGATGAACAGCAACGACACGACTCTCGACCAGGTCGACGCCGAGTCGATCGGCGCCCGGATCGATTGGGGCCTGGCCGCGGCCACCGGACGGCGACTGGCCCGACCGGGACCCAAGACCACCGCATACACGCTCGACGCCGCCTATGCCGAACTGGCCGATGCGGCCACCCGCGCCGAGGCGCCGGTCCGCGAATTGACCGGTCTGGCCGACGGCCTGCGGGTGCCCACCACCCGCATCCTCGACCGCAAGCAATGGGTCGACGCCGCCTCCCGCTCGATGCAGTCGATGCTCGGCGTCAGCGGTGAGGCCGACACCTCCGGACTCGCCGGACTCTCCGCGAAGGCCGGGGGAGTGCAGGCGGGCGGGCTGCTCGCCTTCCTGTCCGGCGCCATCCTCGGGCAGTACGACCCGTTCACCCCCGACCCCGACACCGGTGACCCCGGCGTGCTCATGGTGGTGGCACCCAACATCATCGCCGTCGAACGGTCCCTGAAGGTTGTGCCCAGCGACTTCCGGTTGTGGGTGTGCCTGCACGAGGTGACCCATCGGGTGCAGTTCTCCGCCAACCCTTGGTTGCGCCAGTACATGATCGACAATCTGGAGATCCTCACCTCGGATGCGGGGGAATCGACCGGCGAGATCATCGGCAGAATCACCGAGACGCTGCGTGGCGACAAACCCCGCGAAAAGGGCGTGCTCGGCGCGATGCAATTGCTGCAGACGCCCGAACAGTACGAGGCGTTCAACCGCATGATGATGCTCGGCACCCTGCTCGAGGGCCACGCCGATCACGTGATGGATGCCGTCGGCCCCGTGCACGTGCCGACCGTCGCGAACATCCGCGCGGCCTTCGACAAACGACGCACCGCACCCCGCAACCCGATCCAGCGCATCATCCGGGCTCTCATCGGCATGGACGCCAAACTGGCGCAGTACATCCGGGGCAAGGCGTTCGTCGACGAAGTGGTCGGCGCAGTCGGGATGGAACAGTTCAACACCATCTGGACCTCGCCGGAGACGATGCCGCGACCGAACGAGATCGACGAACCGCGCCTGTGGATGCAACGGGTGCTGTAACCCGCGCGGTCGCCGAATTCGCAGCTGCGTACCCGGGCGTCGGCGACGAGGTGTGCGTCGGGCTGTCCGGCGGACCGGACTCGTTGGCGTTGATGGCGTGCGCGGTGCGTGCTGGTCTGCGGGTGCGCGCGCTGGTCGTCGACCATGGTCTGCAGGCGGGATCGGACGCCGTTGCGTCCGAGGCAGTCGATGCCGCACGGCGGCTGGGGGCCGAGGCGACCGTGCTTGCGGTCCGCGTGGGCTCCGCGGGCGGGATGGAAGCGGCCGCGCGCACCGCTCGCTACGCCGCACTCGACGGCGCCCGCGCCGGCCGGCCCGTCCTGCTGGCGCACACCGCCGACGACCAGGCCGAGACGGTGCTGCTCGGCCTCGCGCGAGGATCGGGGACACGATCGATCGCCGGCATGCGGCCATGGAATCCGCCGTGGGGCCGACCGTTGCTGGGCGTTCGTCGATCCCAGACCCTGGCCGCCTGCGCCGAACTCGGACTGCGCCCACATCACGACCCACACAACCGCGATCCCCGCTTCACCCGGGTCCGCGTGCGGTCCGAGGTGCTGCCGCTGCTCGACGACGTCCTGCACGGCGGGGTCGTCGACGCGCTGGGCCGGACGGCGTCGACGCTGCAAGACGACAACGACGCTCTCGACGCACTCGCCGACGACCTCTATGGCCGGGCGGTCATCGGTGCAGACTGTGTACTCCCAGAAGCCGAACTCCCAGAAGCCGAACCCCCAGAACTCGGTGCGGTAATACTCGACGCTGCGGTCCTCGCCGACGCTCCGGCGGCGTTGCGTACCCGGGTGGTGCGTCGCTGGCTGCTCGACGTCGGCGCCACCGAACCCACCCATCGGGTGATCGTCGCCGTCGACTCGCTGGTGTGCGATCCCGACTCCCGCGCACAGGTCGCGATCGGCGGGGACCCCACCGCCCGCCTCGTCGCCACCCGCACGGGCTCCCGCCTGCACATCGCCCGCCACCCCCGCTGACGCACGCCGCGTCGCCGCGCGCCGCGCGCCGCCGGCCGCGGGCCGAAAAGTTCCGGCCGCAGTTGTGGGTTCTGGCCGCAGGTGAAGCTCCAAGCCGGAATCGGGAACTGCGGCCAGAAATTCGCGACCATGGCAGGCCGACGTCGCAGACAAAGTGACGGCCCGCCTCGTCGAGCACTGAGGCGGACCGTCGGGGGTGAAGCGTCAGCGTCTCACTTCTTGGGCGGGACGAAGGGGGAGTTGATGGTGTTGAAGTAGTTGATCGCGGAGTAGATCACCGATCCACCACCACCCAACGCGAGCCCGATGATTCCGCCAAGTGATGCGCCGAGCGGGATGATTGCCGGGCAGCCGATGATCGCAGCAAACAAACCGATCGCGCAGCCAGCGACGCCACCGACGATCGCTCCAAGCACTGTGCCGACTAGGGAAGAGATGCTTATGCCAGCCGAAATTTCCTGATTGAACCGAGCCAGCGCCTCGTCATCCCGCTCCTGCTTCGTCTGCGGGCCGGCCGCCTTCTGCTGCTTGGCAGCCTCCACCCGCAGCCGCTCGACCTCGGCCGGATTGACCGGAACGGCCCGCGCAACGTCACGGGAAGGTATCAGCGTGGCGCTATTTCCCGAGGTCCGGGCATCGATCGGGAATTGCAGATATTCCTTGCGATAGTTCAGGGGCATCTGAAATGCGGTGGCACCGGCGTTATTGCGAATGGCAAGCACACCGTTATTCGTGCTGATCGAGCCGTTGTGCACGGTGATGGAGAAGGACGTCGCTGTCGTGTGAATGTCGTACGTTGTCTGCGCGGGCTGGGTCGGGGCGGCCTGCGCGACCCCGGCGAACGCCGTAATCGCCACGGTGACAAAGGAAAAGACGGTCAGTAGGCGGAGGTGGCGACGAAGCCCGCGGCCGCGGGTGCGGGTGCCTGGGTGTGCATGCATATGTGGTGTCTTTCAGGTCATCGACTCCGCGACGAGAGTCGGGGCTGGGCAGGCTGCATGAAGGAATCTCGTTCGCAGAACAAATGACCAGGCCCCCTGAAATCACAGCGTCTGCGGACGAATTTCACTTTCACAAATATCTGTTCACGGCTGGAGAAAAGTGTGTCGCGTGTGAATCATGTTGTCATTCGTGATCTTAGTGTGATGCGCGACATCCCGTTCCCACAAAAAATGTCGTACGAACGACCTACATCGTTACCAGGCCCACTGGGACGGTTGACCAACGCCACGCCGACGACAGCGAATCCACCCGAGATTCGCGCGCGGATCCGGGTGGTCGTGGGCGTGCTCCGGCCGGGACATGACAAGCTGGAAGCGTGCAGTCCCCACACGGATCCGACACCACACCCGCCGACGCCGCACCTGTCGACAACTCACACGCCTACGGCGACGACATCGAGGCGATCCTCATCACCGAGGAGCAGATCAAGCTCCGCACCCAGGAGCTCGCCGAGTCGGTGGCGGCGCGCTACGCCGACATCGAGCAGGACCTCGTGTTGATCGGGGTGCTCAAGGGTGCGGTCATGTTCATGACCGACTTCGCGCGGGCGCTGAGCATCCCGTCGCAGATGGAGTTCATGGCCGTCTCGAGTTACGGGTCGTCGACTTCGTCGTCGGGAGTCGTGCGCATCCTCAAGGACCTCGACCGCGACATCACCGGCCGTGACGTGCTCATCGTGGAGGACATCATCGATTCCGGGCTCACGCTGTCGTGGCTGATGAAGAATCTCGCGACCCGCTCGCCGCGCTCGTTGGAGGTGTGCACGCTGCTGCGCAAACCCGAAGCGGTGCGTTCGCCGGTCGACGTCGCCGACGTCGGCTTCGACATCCCCAACGAGTTCGTGGTCGGTTACGGCCTCGATTTCGCCGAACGCTACCGCGATCTCCCCTTCATCGGTCGGCTACGCCCGACGGTGTACCAGAACTGACCGTGTACCTGCGGTGAGCAGCCGCGGACGGTGGGCGGAACGGTTTTCCCCGGAAGTTCGTTGACCGGTAGCCTCTACAAATACGGACAGCTGCGCTCGCGACGCGCGGCAGGCCGCGACGTCGACCGGGAAGGACAGTGGGAACGGCGCGGGCAGGACAGCCAGACCGGCCCGAACCACCACCAACACGCATGAACCGAAAGTCAGTCTTCCGCAACCTCGCCATCGTGGCGTTGATCGTGCTCGCCCTCTGGGGCTGGAGCGTGATGCGTGACTCCGGCCGCGAGTACTCGTCCGTGGACACCTCGGTCGCGTTGACGCAGCTCAACGTGAAGAACACCGACCGCATCGACATCGATGACCGCGAGCAGACGCTGCGAATCGAGTTGAAGAACCCGATCCAGGTCGACGGCCAGGACGTCACCAAGATCAGCGCCAAGTATCCCGCCGCGGCCGGCGACGAAGTGTTCAACACCGTCACCCAGACCGGCGCGCCCTATCAGACGAACGTGACCGAGGAATCGGCGCTCTGGCAGATCTTGATCTTCATCCTGCCGATGCTGCTGCTGTTCGGACTCTTCTTCTTCGTGATGAACCGCATGCAGGGCGGTGGTCGCGGCGGCGTGATGGGCTTCGGCAAATCCAAGGCCAAGCAGCTCACCAAGGACATGCCCAAGACCACCTTCGCCGACGTCGCGGGCGCCGACGAGGCGGTCGAAGAGCTCTACGAGATCAAGGACTTCCTGCAGAACCCGACGCGCTATCAGGCGCTCGGCGCCAAGATCCCCAAGGGTGTGCTGCTGTTCGGCCCGCCCGGAACCGGTAAGACACTGCTCGCCCGGGCCGTCGCCGGCGAGGCCGGAGTGCCCTTCTTCACCATCTCCGGTTCGGACTTCGTGGAGATGTTCGTCGGTGTCGGCGCCTCGCGCGTGCGTGACCTGTTCGAGCAGGCCAAGAACAACAGCCCCTGCATCATCTTCGTCGACGAGATCGACGCCGTCGGTCGCCAGCGTGGTGCCGGCCTCGGCGGCGGCCACGATGAGCGCGAGCAGACGCTCAACCAGCTGCTCGTCGAGATGGACGGCTTCGGTGATCGCTCCGGCATCATCCTGATCGCCGCCACCAACCGCCCTGACATCCTCGACCCGGCGTTGCTGCGGCCGGGCCGCTTCGACCGGCAGATCCCGGTCGGCAATCCCGACATTGCCGGTCGCCGCGCGATCCTGAAGGTGCACGCGCAGGGCAAACCGATCGACGACGACGCCGACCTCGACGGACTGGCCAAGCGCACTCCCGGCATGTCCGGCGCCGACCTCGCCAACGTCGTCAACGAAGCGGCGCTGCTGGCCGCTCGCGAGCACAAAGACACCATCACCGCCGAGATGCTGGAAGAGGCCGTGGACCGCGTCATCGGCGGCCCGCGCCGCAAGAGCCGCATCATCAGCGAGCACGAGAAGAAGGTCGTCGCCTATCACGAGGGCGGACACACCCTGGCGGCCTGGGCGATGCCCGACCTCGATCCGATCTACAAGGTCACCATCCTGGCCCGCGGCCGCACCGGCGGCCACGCTCTCGCGGTGCCCGAGCAGGACAAGGACCTGATGACTCGCTCGGAGATGATCGCGCGTCTCGTCATGGCGATGGGCGGTCGGGCCGCCGAGGAACTCGTGTTCCACGAACCCACCACGGGTGCGTCGAGCGATATCGACCAGGCCACCAAGATCGCGCGTGCGATGGTCACCGAGTACGGCATGAGCGCAAAGCTCGGCGCCGTGCACTACGGCCAGGAACAGGGCGATCCGTTCCTGGGCCGGTCGATGGGCAACCAGGCGTCGTACTCGGCCGAGATCGCCAGCGAGATCGACGAAGAAGTGCGCCGCCTGATCGAGGCCGCGCACACCGAGGCGTGGGCCATCCTGTCGGAGTACCGCGACACGCTCGACGTGCTCGCCTCGGAACTGCTGGAGAAGGAAACGCTCACCCGCAAGGACCTCGAGGGGATCTTCGCCGAGGTGCACAAGCGTCCGCGCATCACCACTTTCAACGAGTTCGGTGATCGCACCCCGAGCGACAAGCCGCCGGTGAAGACGCCGGGTGAAATGGCGATCGAACGTGGTGAGCCGTGGCCGCCGCCGGCGCCCGAGCCGGTTCCGGAACCGGTCGGCGCGGGCGGTCCGCCCGGACATCCGGGTGCCGCACCCGGCTACCCGAATCCGACACCGGGCCAGTCGTATCCACCGTCCTACCCGCCGCAGTCCGCGCCCGGCCAGCCCTACGGTGGCTCATCGGGTGGATATCAGGGGTCGGGTGGCTACTCCGGTCAACCCACCCACGGCACCCGACCCGACTACGGCGCCCCGCGCGACTGGTCGGCACCGGGCTGGCCGCCTCGGGACGCTCCGCAGGGCGGCCCCAATGGGTCATCGGGCGGCTATGGCGGTCAGGGCTACCCCGGCGACCAGGGCTACCCCGGCAACCAGGGCTACCCCGGAAACCAGGGCTACCCCGGCTACCCCGGCAACCAGGGTGCCGGCCACCACGGTGGTGGCCAGGGGCAGCAGCCCCAGGGGCAGCAGAACGGACACGGGTACCCCAACGGGACCAACGGCCACGGTGCCGGATACGGGTCTCCCGACCGGAATCCAGACGACCGGGGACCCGATGACTCCGGCACGAACGGTGCCGGATACCGGTAACGACCCGCGACACTAGGCGTCAGACCCCGCCGACGGCACCGACGTTCCCAGAACGGACCAGATGACACGATGACCATCAGTGAGCAGCAGGACATGGATCGCGCGGTCGACGAACTCGCCCCGCGCACGCCGAGCGGACGACAGTTCGATCAGCCTCGCGCCGAGGCCGCGATCCGAGAACTGCTGATCGCGGTGGGCGAGGACCCTGACCGCGAGGGGCTGCAACGCACCCCCACCCGCGTCGCCAACGCGTACCGGGAGATGTTCGCGGGTCTCTACACCGACCCCAGCGAGGTGCTGGCCACCATCTTCGACGAGAACCACAACGAATTGGTGTTGGTCAAGGACATCCCGATGTACTCGACCTGCGAACACCACCTCGTGTCGTTCCACGGCGTCGCGCACGTCGGATACATCCCCGGCGAAGGTGGCCAGGTGACCGGGCTGAGCAAACTGGCGCGGGTCGTCGACCTGTACGCCAAGCGTCCGCAAGTCCAGGAACGTCTCACCAGCCAGATCGCCGACGCCATCGTCAATCGGCTCGAGCCGCGCGGGGTGATCGTGGTGATCGAGGCCGAGCACCTGTGCATGGCGATGCGCGGTATCCGCAAACCGGGTGCCACCACCACCACATCGGCGGTGCGCGGGTTGTTCAAGACCAGCGCCGTCTCGCGTGGCGAGGCACTCGACCTGATCTCGCGAACCTGAGCGGCCCACGCGACCCGATGCGTCTGGATGCCGACCGCACCCTCGTGATGGGGGTCATCAACGTCACCGCGGACTCGTTTTCCGATGGCGGCCGCTACCTCGACCTCGACGCGGCGATCGCCCACGGGCACCAACTGGTCGCCCAGGGCGCCGACCTCATCGACGTCGGCGGCGAATCCACCCGACCAGGCGCCAGCCGCGTGGACCCGGAGGTGGAGGCGTCGCGGGTCGCGCCGGTCATCAAGGGCCTCGCCGACGCCGGTGTGCCGCTGTCGGTGGACACCATGCGGGCCGCGGTGGCCGAGGCCGCCATCGACGCCGGTGTCACCGTCATCAACGACGTCTCCGGCGGACGCGCCGACGCCGACATGGCCCGAGTCGTGGCCGACTCGGGCCTGCCCTGGATCCTGATGCATTGGCGCCCCGTCGACCGGGTCGCCGCTCATGCCGGTGCACCGTTCACCCACGGCGTCGACGACGCCGGCGGGTACCGCGACGTGGTCGCCGAGGTCAGCGGGGAACTGCTGGCCCAGGTCGACGCGGCCGTCGATGCCGGTGTCGACGCCGATCGGATCATCCTCGATCCGGGCCTCGGCTTCGCCAAGACCGCCGATCACAACTGGGCGCTGCTACACGCCCTGCCCACCCTGGTCGGTCTCGGTTTCCCGGTGCTGGTGGGGGCGTCGCGCAAACGCTTCCTGGGCACCCTGCTGGCCGACGACGGCGAGAGCCGGCCACCGGCGGGACGTGAGATCGCGACCGCGGCCATCTCCACCCTCGCCGCTGCCGACGGTGCCTGGGCGGTCCGTGTGCACGATGTGGCCAAGAGTCGCGATGCCATCGCCGTCGCGAGCGCCTGGCGCCGTGGCGGACGCCGCCGACCCACCGACGCCGGGTCGGCCGACCCGATACGTCCGACCAGAGCGAGGAACAGCCGATGACCGACCGCATCGAGCTGCGTGGCCTCGTCGTCCGGGGTAACCACGGTGTCTTCGAACACGAACGCCGCGACGGGCAGGACTTCATCCTCGACATCATCCTGTGGCTCGACCTGACCGCGGCGGCTGCCTCCGACGACCTCGACGACACCGTCGACTACGGTGCACTCGCCCAACGCGCTCACGACATCGTGGCCGGCGAACCGCGCAACCTGATCGAGGCCGTCGGCGGTGAGGTGGCCGACGCGCTGATGGACGATGAGCGGATCGCCGCCTGCGAGGTGACGGTGCACAAGCCGTCGGCGCCCATCCCGCTGCAATTCGCCGACGTCGCGGTGGTCACGCGACGCTCCCGTAAGTCGATGGGTTCCCGAAAGTCGATGAGTTGATGACGTATTCGCGCGTCGTCCTCTCGGCAGGGTCCAACATCGGTGACCGCACGGCCCACCTGGCCGGTGTGGTCGAACGTCTCGCCGACGACCTCGTGGCGGTCTCACCGATCTACTCCACGGCGCCATGGGGCGGCGTCGCACAGGACGATTTCCTCAACGTGACGATCATCGCGGAGGGCGAGCGTTCTCCCGAGCAGTGGCTCGAGATCTGTCAAGAACTCGAGCAGGCCGCCGACCGTACCCGTGAGGTGCGTTGGGGGCCCAGAACTCTGGACGTCGACGTGATCTCCGTCAGCCGGGAAGGCCACGTCGTAACCAGCGCCGATCCCGTCCTGACGCTGCCCCATCCCCGTGCGGCGCAACGCGCCTTCGTGCTGGTGCCGTGGCTCGCCGTCGAACCGGACGCCACGCTGTGGACCGCGCAGGGCGAGCGCCCGGTGGTCGACCTCGTCGCCGAACTCGACCCCGACGAACGCGCCGGAGTCGTGGTGGTCGACGAACTGCCCACACCGAGGCGGCGATGACCGCACCGAAACGTCCACCGGAGGAGAACCAGGAATCCGGGCTCGGCCCCACCCGGGTGCGAGACCTGACCGCCATCGCTGTCGTCGTGGCGATCGTGGCGTGGATACTGGTTCGCTACAACTACGGCAGCCTGCCGCCGATGCCCTTACTGGCCGGCCTGGTGCTGTACATCCTGGCCGCGCTCGAGGCGGTGATCGCGTTCATCGTGCGCGCCCGGGTCGCCTCGCGTGATGTCGGGCGCGCCCGCGGGCAGTTGCATCCGCTGACCGCGGCACGGGTGTTCGCACTGGCGAAATCGTCGGCGATCCTGGGCGCCATCGCGGTCGGGGTGTGGGCCGGGTTGCTCGTGTTCCTGTGGACCCGACACGATCTCGCCGCCGCGCAGCACGACCGGCCCGGCGCGATCGTCGGACTCGTCGGCGGCATTGTGTTGGTGGCGGCCGCCCTCTGGCTCGAATATTGTTGTCGTGCACCCGACGACCCGACCGATGACGCTGTCGAAGGGCATCCGGGGCCTGCTTGACCTCGCCCATAGCACCCGAGGGATTCGTGACTCTCCGCGGTGCTTGGGCAACTTCAGTGCGGTCAGGCGGTAAGTTCACGATCATGACGACCTCGAACGGCCGTTCCACGGAGCCGCGGCGCTCCGGAAGATCGGTGGGACAGTGGCTGCTGGGTCTGCTCATCGTGCTCGCCATTGTGGCCAGCATCCTGATGGTCTTCACCGATCAGTTGTCGATCAGTGGATCGCTGGCGGTGATCGCAGCGCTGTGGGCTGCCGTGATCGGCGCCATCCTGGTGACCAAATTCCGTCGGCAGGCCGAGAGTGCGGAGGCCAAGAGTCGCGATCTGCGGCTGGTGTACGAACTGCAGCTCGAGCGCGAGATCGCGGCCCGGCGCCAGTACGAGCTCGACGTCGAGACCACGATCCGCAAAGAGGTCAGCGCCGAGTCCAACGAGGAGCTCGCCGAACTCAAGGCCCAGGTGCTGGCGCTGCGGTCGAGTCTGGAGACCCTGCTCGGTGAGTCGTTGCCGGATCCGCGGGTCGCACTGCCGAGTGAGAAGTTGCGGGAGCTGGCCTCGGGGATCGGTCAGCCCGGCGGCTACGGCTCCGGATATGGGGGCGGGACCGGTTTCGGCGCGGACTTCGCCACCGACGACAGTGTGCGCGCCGCGCAGGACTTCGCCACCACCGCCCCGGCCGCGGACTCCGGTCGGCGTATCCCGGCCGACGTCGATCCGAACGAGATGACCGAGGTGATCCCGGTGATCACCGATGAGGCGCCCATCTCCGGACGCATCGCGACCGAGGTGCCCACCGACGTCACCGACGATCAGGTGCAGGATGCCGTCCTCGCCGACGAGGAGGCCGGCGCCGAGACGTCCGCGCCCGCCGACGCCTACGTCGACGAGTCGCCCACCGACGAGTGGCCGCCCGCCCAGTCTGCGGCTCCGGTATCCGCTGCTCGCGAGTCTGCTGCTCCAGAGTCTGTGGACGACCTGCCGGCCGACGCCGGGACCGACATCCCGGAGGCTGCCGACGAGGAGTCGGCCCCCGCCGAACCCGCACCGGACAACGCCCGTCCCGAACCGTCGCCGGAGTCGGCGTCGTTCGCTGCGATGGGACGGCACGAGGGCAGCGGCGACGAGTCGAACCCGGCCCTGCAGGGGCGTCGTCGGCGGCGGGGCGAGGACAGCGAGAGTGCTCACTCCGCCGGCCTGCCGGTCTCCGAGCTGCTCAGCCAGCTGCGTCAGTCGGGTGCGCCCGGCGGTGGTCG
This sequence comes from Gordonia aquimaris, assembly GCF_026262595.1. NCBI lineage: Bacteria > Bacillati > Actinomycetota > Actinomycetes > Mycobacteriales > Gordoniaceae > Gordonia > Gordonia aquimaris. The sequence continues at coordinate 71,383 of NZ_JAPKFM010000002.1, forward strand.
GCGGCGTCGGGAGGACTGACCGACCGCGTGCCGTGACGCGTGTCGTCACGTGAAGCCTGTCACAGGCGTTGGCCCCGGGCGGTGTCGAGGGCCTAGTCTTGCCCTGCAACGTCTGGTACCCGAGCTCAGCCGGGACTGGAACATTTTCAGCGGAGGACAGTGGTGACCTCACCGAGCGATGATCTCGGCCCGTCCGGGCTGCACGGGGATGCCCCGTACCTGTCCGGCGTTTCCAATCTCCCCACCCCTGCGCGTCTGACCGTCGGATTGATCTCGGCCGGCCGAGTCGGAACCGCACTCGGTGCCGCTCTCGAACAGGCCGGTCACGTGGTGGGCGCGGTGGTGGCCCGTTCCGAGGCCTCCCGACGCCGCGCCGCCGACCGGCTCCCCGAATCCGAGGTCATGGACCTGCAGTCGGTGGTCGCCCGGTCGGAGCTGCTGATCCTGGCCGTCCCCGATGCGGCGCTCGGTGCCGTGGTCGACGAGATCGCCCACAGCGGGGCGCTGCGGCCCAACACGCTGGTCGCGCACACGGCCGGAGCCAGCGGCGTCGCCGTACTCGCGCCGCTCGCCGAACTGGGCGCCCTGCCACTCGCCATCCACCCGGCGATGACCTTTGTCGGCACCGCCGACGACACCACACGGCTGCGGCAGGCCTGTTTCGGTGTGACCGCCGCCGACGAGGTCGGGTATGCGATCGCGCAGGCGCTGGTGCTGGAGATGGGTGGCGAACCGGTGCGCATCGCCGAAGCCGACCGCGTGCTCTATCACGCCGCGTTGGCGCACGGCGCCAACCATCTGATCACCCTCATCACCGACGCGGTGGCCGCGCTCGACGCCGCGATCGACGGGCCCGCCGGCCAGGCCGGGCGGGCCGCGGCCACCGTCGACGGCAGCGGCGCGATGCTCGCCGAACGCATCCTGGGCCCCCTCGTGACGGCATCTCTGCAGAACGTGTTGGAGCTCGGGCCGCGCGCCTTGACCGGGCCGGTCGCCCGCGGCGACGCAAAGGCCGTCGCCGACCATCTCGCTGCGCTGCGGAGGCTGCCCGCCGACGACGCCGGTGCCACCGGCATCGCCGAGGCCTATCGCGTGCTCGCCCGTCGGACCGCAGCCCACACCGCTGCGCCCGCCGAACTCATCGACGTGCTGGAGACGACATGACCACCGACCTCGGCGACAAGCCGTACACGCCAGGCGAACTCACCGTGCATCGTGATCCGGCGACGCTGCACCGGATCACGTCCGCGCTGCGTCGCGCGGGCAAGCGGGTGGCGCTGGTGCCCACCATGGGCGCACTGCATGCCGGGCACCTCGAACTGATCCGGACCGCGAAGGCCAGCGGCAACACCGTCGTCATCGTGTCGATCTTCGTCAACCCGCTGCAGTTCGGGGCCAACGAGGACCTCGATGCCTACCCGCGCACCTTCGACGCCGACTGCGAGTTGCTGCGGCCGCTCGGGGTGGAGGTGGTGTTCGCGCCCACGGCCGCCGACATGTATCCCGACGGGCAGCGCACGATGGTCCATCCGGGCTCGGCCGGCGCCGTGCTCGACGGCGCGTCTCGGCCCACCCATTTCGCCGGGATGCTCACCGTGGTCCTCAAGTTGCTCACCATCGTCGCGCCGCATGCGGCCTACTTCGGGGAGAAGGACTATCAGCAGCTGGTCCTGATCAAGCAGATGGTCGACGACCTGAACCTCGACGTCGACGTCGTGGGCGTGCCGACGGTGCGGGAGAGCGACGGTCTGGCGATGTCGTCGCGCAACCGGTACCTCGACGAGGAGCAACGCGAGCTGGCCACCACGTTGTCGGCGGCGCTGGTCGCCGGTGCCCATGCCGCGGCCGGCGGACGCGACGCGATCCTCGCCGCTGCGCAGTCGGTGCTCGACGCCAATCCCGAGATCGAGGTGGACTACCTCGCGCTCACCGACCGTCAACTCGGCGAACCACCCGAGTTGGGCGACGGACGGCTGTTGGTCGCCGCCCGGGTCGGCGCGGCACGCCTCATCGACAACGTGGGCGTCGCGATCGGCACCGGTTTCGCCGGTCGCGACCCCGAACAGATCCACCACTGACACCAGATCACCCACCGAAGGGAATCGCATATGTTCCGCACCATGATGAAGTCGAAGATCCACCGGGCCCGGGTCACCCAGGCCGACCTGCACTATGTGGGATCGGTGACCATCGACCAGGATCTCCTCGACGCCGCCGACCTGCTCGAGGGTGAACAGGTCACCATCGTCGACATCGACAACGGTGCCCGCCTCGAGACCTATGTCATCGCCGGCGAACGCGGCTCCGGTGTCATCGGCATCAACGGCGCCGCAGCGCATCTCGTACACCCTGACGATCTGGTGATCATCATCGCCTATGGCATCTTGAACGAGCAGGAGCTGCGCGAGTACTCGCCCTCGGTCGTGTTTGTCGATGACCGCAACCGTGTCCTCGAGGCCGGCGACGACCCGGCCCGTGTGCCCGCCGGCTCAGGGTTGCGTGACCCGCGTGAGCTCGTCGACACCGCGGTGTAGTCGCGTCCATGCTGCTGACCGTCGACATCGGGAACACCAACATCCATCTCGGGGTCTTCGCCGGCTCGGGCGAACACGCAACAATGGTGCGCGACTGGCGTATCCACACCGAGCCGAACCTGACCTCCGACGAGCTCGCGCTGCTGATCCGCGGCCTGCTGGGCTCCGACATCGAGCAGGTGACCGGTGTCGCGGCGCTGTCCACGGTTCCGTCGCTGCTGCGTGAGCTGCGGGTGATGGTGCCGCGCTACTTCGGCGACGGCCATCACCACATCCTGCTGGAACCCGGTGTGCGGACCGGCGTTCCGCTACTGGTGGACAACCCCAAAGAGGTCGGCACCGATCGTGTCGCCAACTGTGTTGCCGCCCACCACAATTATCCGAAGGCGCCGTGCATCGTGGTGGCCTTCGGCACCGCCACCGTGGTGGATGCGGTGTCGGCGAAGGGGGAGTTCCTCGGCGGTGCCATCGCCCCCGGCGTGAACCTCGCGGTAGAGGCGCTCTCCGAACACACCGTCACGGTGCGAAAGGTGGAGTTGATGCCCCCGCGCAGCGTGCTGGGCAAGAACACCGTCGAGGCGCTGCAGTCGGGCATCCTGTACGGGTTCGCCGGTCAGGTCGACGCGCTGGTGGACCGCGTGCGTGACACCGTCGCCGGCTTCGACGGCGACGACGTGTCCGTGGTGGCCACCGGCTTCCTGGCGCCGTTGATGTTCGACGAATGCGAAACGCTCACCGCCCATCACCCCTACCTGACCCTCGACGGGTTGCGGCTGGTGTACGAGCGGTCAAAGCAGCAGCGTCGGCGCTGAGGTTCCGATTGTCGCCGAACCTGATCTCGATACACTCCTCACTCCGTTCGTCGTTACTCGATCAGCGGAGGACATACCGGTCCCGCAGGGGTCGGGGTGCGACCCTCCGCAGGCTCCGGGTCTCAGGGGCCGGGGGTGACGACTTCCACCACGTCTCGGATCTGTGCAGGTCTGGTGCAGAGTGTGATTCTGTGGCACACTTTTCGCCGTGATCAAGAGCTGTCTGGAGTGTTGTCAGGGCTGAGTTCCGCATCTGCGGCCGCCCTTCTTCGACGACCCCCGCTCACTCGATTACTTTCAGGACCTCACATGACCGCCGTCCTCGGTACCCCCATCACCACTGTCACAACGTCCGCCGACGCCACGCCGCTGTCGGCCCAGGCCGCCGACTACGAGAAGCTGGTGCGCTCCGGCCACACACCCGTCGACGTCCGTAGCCAGCGCAAACGCCAGGCCGACGGTGTGCTTTCCGGGGCGCTGGCCGTCGACGCCGCCGAACTCCTCACCCGTCTCACCCCGGGGACGCCGGAGTCCCTGCGTTCGGCCCATACCGACGCCCGCTGGCTGCTGATCAGCGACGACGGTCACGAGGCCGAGTGGCTGGCCTGGCATCTGCAGGCGCGCGGCATCGCCGGGGCGGTGTTCGTGGTCGGCGGGTTCCGCGCCCTGCGCCGGGCGCATGTCGCCGGCACCATCAGCGAACAGGAGCTCGCCGCGATCTCCGCCCACTGAACCGGCGCGGCGGGCTGCTCGACCGGGCAACGGGCGCGACACCTGATTCCGATAAGGTCTCGGGGGTGAGCAACTCCCCGACCACGCAGAACGCGCCCGTAGACACTGCCGACGACAACGCCCCGGAGCAACTCCGGATCCGTCGGGAGAAGCGCGACCGCATCCTGGGCGAGGGGCGCGAGGCCTACCCGGTCTCCATCGCGCGTACACACAGTCTGTCGGAGATCCGGGCCGCCCATCCCGACCTCGAGGCGGGCACCGAGACCGGCGAGATCGTCGGGGTGACCGGCCGCATCATCTTCCTGCGCAACAAGGGCAAGCTGTGTTTCGCCACCCTGCAGGAGGGGGACGGTACCCAGTTGCAGGCGATGATCAGCTTCAACGGTGTCGGCGAAGAGGCGCTGACCCGATGGAAGGCCGATGTGGACCTCGGTGACATCGTCTTCGTGCACGGCGAAGTGATCAGTTCACGCACCGGCGAGTTGTCGGTGATGGCCGATTCCTGGGAGATGGCGTCGAAGGCGTTGCGTCCCTTGCCCGTCGCGCACAAGGAGATGAACGAGGAGACCCGGGTCCGGCAACGCTACGTGGACCTCATCATGCGGCCGGAGGCGCGAGCGAATGCGCGAACCCGCATCGCGGTGATGTCCGAACTGCGAAATGCGTTGTCTCGCAGAGACTTTCTCGAGGTCGAGACCCCGATGCTGCAGACGCTGCACGGGGGTGCCGCAGCCCGTCCGTTCGTGACGCATTCGAACGCCTTCGACATGGATCTCTATCTGCGGATCGCGCCGGAGCTGTTCCTCAAGCGGTGCATCGTCGGCGGGATCGAGCGGGTCTTCGAGATCAACCGCAACTTCCGCAACGAGGGCGCCGACTCCACCCATTCGCCGGAGTTCGCGATGCTGGAGACCTATCAGGCCTACGGCACCTACGACGACGCTGCGGTGATGACTCGCGAACTGGTGCAAGAGGTCTCACAGGGAGCGCTGGGCACCCTGACGCCGACGATGGCCGACGGTAGCGAGTACGACCTGTCGGGGGAGTGGACGTCGCTGCAGATGTATCCGTCGCTGTCGGAGGCGCTGGGGAGCGAGATCGTCCCGATGAGCGGCGATGCCGGCACCAGCGTCGACGAACTGCTGTCGATCGCCGATCGGGTGGGACTCGAGGTCCCTAAGGACAAGGGCTACGGGCATGGCAAGCTCGTCGAAGAGCTCTGGGAGCACATGGTGGGGCAACATCTGTCGCAGCCGGTGTTTGTTCGTGACTTCCCGGTCGAGACATCGCCGCTGGTGCGAGCGCACCGCACCGTCGCGGGGGTGGTCGAGAAGTGGGACCTGTATGTGCGCGGCTTCGAACTCGCCACCGGCTATTCCGAGCTCGTCGACCCGGTCATCCAACGGGAGCGGTTCGTCGATCAGGCGCGGCTGGCCGCGGCCGGCGACGATGAGGCGATGCGTCTGGACGAGGAGTTCCTCGCCGCGATGGAGTACGGTATGCCCCCGACCGCCGGCACCGGCATGGGCATCGACCGCCTGCTGATGGCGCTGACCGGTCTCGGGATCCGCGAGACGATCCTGTTCCCGCTGGTCAAGCCGCGTTCGTGAGCCTGCCGTCGCGCGTCGGGAGTTCGTCGGTGACCAACCCCCGACGCGCAGAGACCGGCTAGCTGTTGGTGGTCCAGAGTGGCGGCAGGAACGGGAAGAGTGCGTTGTGGGTACCCGCGATCACATCCCAGATCGGCAGCCACACATTGTTGTAGACATCGGTGCCGGACAGCCAATAGCCGAGCTCCAGAATTGATTCCGTACTTCCCACGTCACTTGCCCTTCTGCCCAGGTCGGTGTGCACGATTCGGCACGGTCGGAACAATATCGGACACCGATCTGCCGACCGGCAGTGGGGTTAGGTTTGCCTAGCCAATACTCGGCAACGACGCCTGTGGATCGCAACCACACGGAGAACTGGCATCCACACAGGTTGTAACCGCCGTGGATGTCAGTTCCACGTGTGGTTGCGTTGGGTCCCCGCCTGCGGCCGTCACGCGAGTGTGGGTAGTTGCCGTTTGAGGATCTTGCCGGCCGCGTTACGCGGAAAGGCTTCGACGAACACCACCGATCGGGGCACCTTGAAGTTGGCCAGGTGCTCCCTGGCGTAGGCGATGACCGACGACTCGTCCAGCTCGGTGCCGTCGCGCACGGTCACGTAGGCGCGGCCGACCTCGCCGAGGCGTTCGTCCGGCACCCCGATCACCGCGGATTCGGTGATCCCGTCCAGTCGTGCGAGGGTCTGCTCGATCTCGGCGGGATAGACGTTGAAGCCTCCGCAGATGTACATGTCCTTGAGGCGGTCGGTGATCTTCAGATTGCCACGGTCGTCGATGGTGCCGATGTCGCCGGTGTGCAGCCAGCCGTCGTCGTCGATCGTCTCCTTCGTCGCGGCCGGGTCGTCGAGGTAGCCGCGCATCACCATGGTGCCGCGTGCCAGCACCTCACCCTGCTCCGACAACGCGATCTCCATGCCCTCGAACGCTCGGCCGCAGGTATTGGCGACGGTCTCGTCGTCGTCATCGGGAGTGCAGGTGGACACGAACCCGCTGGCCTCGGTCAGTCCGTATGCGGTGATGACGGTGTCGACGCCGAGGTCGCTCTGGAGTCGCTCGATCAGGACGACCGGCACGATCGCGGCGCCGGTCACCACCAGCCGCAGCGACGAAAGGTCGTGCTCGGCCCGCGTCGGGTCGTCAAGGATCGTCTGGAAGATGGTGGGCGCCCCTGGGAAGACGGTGGCGCGCTGGGTTGCGGCGAGCCTCATGGCCTCGGCCGGCGAGTACACCGCCAGCGGCAGCATCGTCGAACCGAACAGCGTGCACGGCAGGATGCCGGCCTTGTAGCCGAAGGTGTGAAAGTACGGGTTCACCATCAGGTAGCGGTCGTCGGCGTTCAGTCGGCCGTTGGCGCCCCACGCGTGCGAACCGGCGATCGTCTGCTGGTGTTCGGCCAGTACACCTTTGGACTTGCCGGTGGTGCCAGAGGTGAACAGGATGTCGGAGATGTCGTCGGGGGCCACGGAATCCGCGCGTTTCTCGGCTTCTGCGCGTGTCTCCGGGGTGGCGCGATCGAGAAAGTCCGTCCACTCGACGGCGCCGTCGGGAATGGTGGAGGAGTTCTCGAATACCACGCCGACGACGGTGTCGGGCATCGCGGCGCGGTGATCGCGCATCAGGTCGGCCAGGTGATCGCCGCCCAGGAACTCGGAGGACACGATCACCGCGCGGGCGGCGGAACGCTCGATGATCTCGATCGCCTCACCGGCGGTGTAACGGGTGTTCAGCGGCACCAGCGTCGCGCCCGCATACTGCACACCGAGCGCGGCGATCGGCCAGTGATAGCTGTTCGGAGCCCAGATGGCGACGCGATCACCCGCGCCGATGCCCGACGCGATCAGCGCGGCGGCGCAGGTGCGTACCTGATGGGCGAATTGTGACCAGGTCAATTCCAGATGTGGTGTGTCCGACGATGTCCACTGGTCGTCGATGATGGCGGTGCGTGCCGGCCAGGTCTGTTCGGCCCTGCGCAGGGCAGCAGGGGTCGTCAGGATCGCCTCCATGCCCCCAACCTAGCACTTGCTTGGTGCGCTAAGCTAGCGGCCATGACCTCGATCAACCTGGCCGACCGGGCGGTCGACCTCGGCGAATGGGCGCAATCTGTGCCAGATGCCGATGAACAGTTCGCTCGTGCCGTGCGGACGTGGCTCGACGAGAACCTCGTCGGCGAGTTCGCACACCTCAAGGGGCGCGGCGGTCCGGGCAGCGAGCACGAGTTCTTCAGCGAGCGACTTGCATGGGATCGTCATCTGGCTCGGTCGGGCTGGACCTGCCTCGGCTGGCCGGCCCGATACGGAGGCCGGGGTGCCACGTTGGAACAGCGCATCATCTTCCATCAGGAGTACGCGCGCGCCGACGCCCCGGCGCGCGTCAACCACCTCGGTGAAGAGCTCCTGGGGCCCACCCTGATCGAGTACGGCACCGAGGAGCAGAAGCGACGCTTCCTGCCCGGCATCGTCGACGTCACCGAGTTGTGGGCGCAGGGCTACTCCGAACCCGGCGCCGGGTCCGACCTCGCCGGGGTCTCGACCAACGCTGCGCTCGACGACGCCGGAGAGCAGTGGGTCATCAACGGGCAGAAGATCTGGACGTCGCTGGCCCACGTCGCGCAGTGGTGTTTCGTCATCGCCCGGACCGAGAAGGGCTCATCGCGGCACGCCGGGCTGAGCTTCCTGCTGGTACCGCTCGAGCAGCCTGGTGTCACCGTCCGACCCATCCAACAGCTCACGGGTACATCGGAATTCAACGAGGTGTTCTTCGACGGCGCGGTGACCGAGGCGGACCTCATCGTCGGCGAACCGGGTGACGGTTGGAAGGTCGCGATGGGCCTGCTGCAGTTCGAGCGGGGTGTCTCCACCCTCGGTCAGCAGGTCGGCTTCGAGCGGGAATGGCGCAACCTGGCCGAGATCGCACGACGCAACGGAGCGGCCCACAACCCGGAGATCGCTTCACGGTTGACGCGCGCCTGGATCGGTTTGAAGGTGATGCGCGCCAATGCCCAACGCACCCTCGCCGGCGACATCGTCTCCGGCGCCGGCGCCGCCTCGGTGTCGAAACTGTTGTGGGCCAACTGGCATCGCGACCTCGGCGAACTCGCGATGGCGATCATCGGTGCACCGTCGCTGATCGGCCCGACCCACACCGCCGAAGGCAGCGAGAACGACATCACCGACCCCGATCACGTCGAACTCGACGAATGGCAACGCCTGTTCCTGTTCACCCGCGCCGACACCATCTATGGCGGTTCGAACGAGGTGCAGCGCAACATCATCGCCGAGCGCGTGCTCGGCCTACCGCGAGAGGCCCGATCGTGACAGAAACCGCTGTCGATCCATCCGTCGTCCGTTCGCCGCTGGCAACACCGCCGGCCGAGACACCCGGACACGGACTGCTCCTCGGCCGCAAAGTCGTGGTGACCGCCGCCGCCGGCACCGGCATCGGCTTCGCCACCGCGCGCCGCGCGCTGCTCGAAGGCGCCGACGTGGTGATCAGCGATTGGCACGAACGCCGACTCGGCGAGGCGCAGGAAAAGCTCGCGGCCGAGTTCACCGATCGCACCGTCGGTCAGATCGTCTGCAACGTCCAGGAATCCGTGCAGGTCGATGCGCTGATCGAGGCTGCGGCAGGCGAACTCGGCCGCATCGACGTGCTGGTCAACAATGCCGGCCTCGGCGGCGAGACACCGGTCGCCGACATGACCGACGAGGAATGGGACCGCGTCCTCGACATCACGCTCAACGGGACCTTCCGTGCCACCCGTGCGGCGCTGCGCTACTTCCGTGGCGTCGATCACGGCGGGGTCATCGTCAACAACGCATCGGTACTCGGTTGGCGCGCCCAACGCGGCCAGGCGCACTATGCGGCGGCCAAGGCCGGCGTGATGGCGCTGACCCGCTGCTCGGCCGTGGAGGCCGCCGACTTCGGTGTCCGGATCAACGCGATCGCACCGTCGATCGCCAAGCATCCCTTCCTGGCGAAGGTGACCAGCGACGAACTCCTCGACGAACTCGCTGCCAAGGAAGCGTACGGGCGGGCCGCCGAGGTCTGGGAGGTCGCCGCCACCATCGCCATGCTCGTCAGCGACTACACCACCTATCTCACCGGCGAGGTCGTCTCGATCTCCAGCCAGCGTGCCTGACCACAGAACAGGAGCCATGACATGACCACACCGCAGGCCTACATCGTCGACGCCATCCGCACCCCGGTCGGCAAGCGCAACGGTTCGCTCGCCAAGACCCACCCGGCGGATCTGGGCGCCCACGTGCTGACCTCTCTCGTCGAACGCACCGGGATCGACCCGAACGTGGTCGACGACGTGGTGTTCGGTTGCGTGGATGCCATCGGACCGCAGGCCGGCAACATCGCGCGCACCGCCTGGCTGGCCGCGGGGCTCCCGCTCGCCATACCGGGGACCACCGTGGATCGGCAGTGCGGGTCGTCGCAGCAGGCCATCCACTTCGCCGCGCAGGGCGTGATGAGCGGAACACAGGACGTCGTGGTCGCCGGCGGTGTGCAGAACATGAGCGCGATCCCTATCTCGCAGGCCATGATCGCCGGCCAGGAACTCGGCTTCACCACGCCTACCGCAGAATCCGCAGGGTGGCGCGAACGCTTCGGCGATGCCGCGATCTCCCAGTTCAACGGCGCCGACATGATGGCCAACAAGTGGGATATCTCCCGCGAGGACATGGAGCGCTGGGCGCTGCAGTCCCACGAGCGCGCTCGTGCCGCGATCGCCGAGGGCCGTTTCGACAACGAGACCGCGGCGCTCGGGGACTGCGTCGTCGACGAGTGCCCGCGCGAGACGTCGATGGAGAAGATGGCCGGGCTCGCCCCGTTGGCTGAGGGATCGCGGCTGACCGCGGCGGTGTCGTCGCAGATCTCCGACGGCGCGTCGGCCACCCTGGTGGTCTCGGAGAAGGCGCTCAAGGAGTACGGGCTGACGCCGCGCGCTCGCATCCACCACATGTCCGTGCGCGGCGACGACCCGGTGATGATGTTGTCGGCGCCCATCCCGGCGACCGCCTACGCGCTGCAGAAGACCGGGCTGTCGATCGACGACATCGACGTGGTCGAGATCAACGAGGCGTTCGCGTCGGTGGTGCTCTCGTGGCTGAAGGAGACCGGCGCCGATCCGGCAAAGGTCAATCCGAATGGCGGCGCCATCGCGCTCGGACACCCGCTGGGTGCCACCGGGGCCAAGTTGTTCGCCACCCTGCTCAACGAACTCGAGCGGTCGGGTGGTCGCTACGGTCTGCAGACCATGTGTGAGGGCGGCGGTACCGCGAACGTGACCATCGTCGAGCGGCTGAGCTGACTGCGCCCCGGTCTCCTCGTCGATGAAATGGCGCAGTACAGACCAGCAACGTCGGCCGGGGGCTTCTGACTACGCATGTAGTCGTATATCCTGCTGTGACGCACTGCATAGTATGCTGGAACAAGTGCGGGGGATTGTTTCAAACAGGCCCTCGTGTCGACCGGCACTACACGAAGGATCGCAATGACCAAACCAGCAGAGGTGAACACCGCGGCCGCCGGCCGGGTGTCGTCGGAAGCCCACTCCATGACCGAGCTGCTGGAGATCCAGCGCGCGGCGTTCCTGCGTGACGGCATCCCGGACGCGAAGACCCGCATCGATCGCATCACGCGCCTGTCGTCGCTGCTCCTGGACAACTCGGAGGAGATCGCGGCGGCCCTGGAGGCCGACTTCGGATCGCGGCCCCGTGAACTGTCGATGGCGACCGACATCGTCGGCTGCATGATCGACCTCACCCACCAGCGGCGGCACGCCGAGAAGTGGATGAAGGAGGTCAATGTCGCCAAGGGGCAGGGCCTGGCCGGCTTCAAGCAGCGACTGCGCCACGACCCGCTCGGCGTCGTCGGCATCATGGGCCCGTGGAACTTCCCGCTGAACCTGACCTTCGTGCCCGCCGGCTCGGCATTCGCTGCCGGTAACCGGGTGCTGATGCGTCCGTCGTCGGTCACCGCGCGCACCACCGACGTGATCGCCAAGCATGCGCCGGACTACTTCTCCATCGAAGAACTCGCCGTCATCACCAGCAAGCACGGCTCGGGGTCGGACTTCGCGAAACTGAAGGTCGACCACATGTTCTTCACCGGTTCGCCGGAGGTCGGTTCGTCGGTCGCGCAGGAGGCTGCGAAGAACCTCGTGCCGGTCACCCTGGAACTCGGTGGCAAGAACCCGGCGGTCGTGGACCCCGACGCCGACATCGACAAGGCAGCGAAGTTCTTGGCCGACGCGCGCATGGTCAACGGCGGGCAGGTCTGCCTGTGCCCCGACTATGTGTTCGTCCCCGAGGCCAAGCTCGGCGAGTTCACCGACAAGGTGATCGCGCGGTGGAAGGAGAAGTTCCCGACGATCCGGTCGAACTCCGAGTACACCTCGACGATCAACGAGAAGAACTTCACCCGCATCGTCGGTCTGATCGAGGATGCCGAGCAGCTGGGCGCCACCAAGCATCAGGTGATCCCGGCCGGCGAATCATTGCCGGACGCCGAGGCCCGTAAGATCCCGCCGACGCTGCTCACCGGGGTCAAGGCCGGCATGAAGATCGAGGAGGACGAGGTCTTCGGTCCGGTGTTGACGGTGTATCCGTACCGGGAGCTGTCCGAGGCGATCAGCCACATCAGCAGTCACCCGCATCCGCTGACGATGTACTGGTCCGGCGACGACAACGCGAACTACAAGAAGCTGATCGACGGCACCCGCAGTGGTTCGGTCAACGCCAACGACTTCGCCACGCATCTGTTCAGCTTGGAACTGCCGTTCGGTGGTGTCGGCAAGAGTGGCATGGGCGCCTACCACGGCCGCACGGGCTTCGAGACGTTCAGCCACGCGCGCGCGGTGACGGTGTCGACGCTGCCTGTTTCTATCGCCGAGATGATGTCGCCCCCGTTCACCAATCGGGACAAGAAGATGACCAACGGGCAGCTCAAGATGTGGGCGCGCTTCAACCGCAAGGCCATCAAGAAGAACAAGAAGCGCTGACGTAAGTTTCTCTCACAGGACTTCTCACCGGGAGTCGCTCCGCTTGGCCGGGTTCGCATCGCGCGAACCCGGCCAAGCGCTTGCTAGGGTGAACCCATGGCCCCACGTACCGGCACCGTCACCGGCTCCACCAGACGTGACGAGCTGCTGGCCACGGCCGGGCAGATGTTCGCCGAACAAGGGCTGCGATCCACCACGGTGCGCGACATCGCCGATGCCGCGGGGATCCTGTCCGGAAGTCTGTATCACCATTTCGACTCCAAAGAGTCGATGGTCGACGAGATCTTGCGCGGCTTCCTCGAGGATCTGTTTGCCCGGTACCGCGAGATCGCCGCGGCCGGTCTCACCGCCGCGGAGACGTTGCGTCGGCTCGTCGTCGCGTCGTTCGAATCGATCGATGCGCAGCGCAATGCGGTCGCCATCTATCAGGACGAAGCCAAACGTCTTGCGGCGCAGGAGCGATTCGGTTACATCGGTGAACTCAACACCGAGTTCCGGCAACTGTGGCACGCCGTGTTGCAGCGCGGCGTGGACGTCGGTGAGTTCCGTGCCGACCTCGACGTCGAACTGGCCTACCGCTTCCTGCGGGACACCGTCTGGGTGGCGGTGCGCTGGTACCGGCCCGGGGGTGCGTTGTCGGCCGACGACATCGCCGAGCAATATTTGTCGATCGTGTTGGACGGCATGCTGCCGCGCTGACCCTCCCGAGCACCGAGCGCCACCACGCGGTCCCTGCGGAGCGGTTGATAGTGTGACCTGCGTTACGAGCAAAGGGGCACGCCATGACAGAGCGCTACACACCCACAACCGCCGCAGCCATCGACACGGTCCGTCAGCACACGCTCGGTGACCTGCTGCGTCGCACTGCATTGCGCGTGCCCGACAAGGTCGCGGTCATCAGCGGTGACACGACGCTGACGTACGCCGACTTCGACCGTGCGGCGAACCGCTGCGCCAACGCGCTGTCGTCGCGGGGCGTGGTCAAGGGCGACCGGATCGCGCTTGTCAGCCACAACTGCTGGCAGTTCGCAGTCCTGCACTATGCCTCGGCGCGTCTGGGCGCGGTGCTCGTCCCGGTGAACTTCGGCCTCGGCCCCGAGGAGATCAGTTTCATCCTCGACCATTCGGGTGTGAGTGTCGTGGTGACCGAGGACGCGCTGGCGTCGACGGTCAGCAAGGCGATGGAGTTGTCGGGATTGACCGACGCCGTCCGCGGCTGGATTCCGATGGGTGGGGTATCCGCGGAGGCGGGCTGGGAGAGTGTCGACGAATGGATGACCACCGGTGACGAGTCCGTGCCGCAGGTGGCCATCGCCGATGACGACCCGCTGCGTCTGATGTACACCAGCGGCACCGAGTCGCGACCCAAGGGTGTATTGCTGTCATCGAAATCCTTGATCAGCCAGTATGTCTCGTGTGCCATCGACGGCGGAATGAGTGGTGACGACGTAGAGATCCACTCCTTGCCGCTGTTCCATTGCGCGCAGCTCGACTGCTTCCTGTCGGTCGACGTCTACCTCGGCGCCACCAGTATCATCCTGCCCGGGCCCGACCCCGCGGCGATGCTCGAGACGATCGAGCAACGGAAGGTGACGAAACTGTTCTGTCCGCCCACGGTGTGGATCTCGCTGTTGCGGCACCCGGACTTCGACCGGCGTGACCTGTCGTCGTTGCGCAAGGGCTACTACGGCGCGTCCGCCATGCCCGTCGAAGTACTCCGTGAACTCGGCGAGCGACTCCCCGACGTCTCGCTGTGGAACTTCTATGGCCAGACCGAGATGTCGCCGTTGGCAACGATTCTGCAGCCACACGAGCAACTCGACCGGGCGGGCTCGGCCGGTCGTGCCGCGCTCAACGTGGAGACCCGGGTCGTCGACGACGAGGACAATCCGGTCCCCAGCGGGGAGGTGGGCGAGATCGTGCATCGCAGCCCGCACGCCTCGCTCGGCTACTACAACGACGAGGACAAGACCGCGGCCGCCTTCCGCAACGGCTGGTTCCACTCCGGCGACCTCGGCATCATCGATGCCGACGGCTATCTCTCGGTGGTGGACCGAAAGAAGGACATGATCAAGACCGGCGGTGAGAACGTGGCCTCGCGCGAGGTGGAGGAGGCCATCTATCTGCTCGACGGAGTCGCCGAGGTGGCGGTGTTCGGTGTGCCGCACCCGAAGTGGATCGAAGCCGTGGCCGCAGTCGTGGTGCCCAAACAGGGGGTGACGCTGACCGAGGAGCAAGTGTCCGACCATGTGGCGGGCGTTCTCGCCGGCTACAAGCGACCCAAGTACGTGGTACTCGCCGACGCGCTGCCGAAGAACCCCAGCGGGAAGATCCTCAAGAAGGATCTGCGAGTGCGGCACGCGGACATCGCCGAGGCCTGAGCCGGCTCACGGCGCCCGCCGTCACCCCAACGTGCCGAGCGCCTTCAATCGGCCCTGCGCCTGCGTCATGATCGACTGGACCAGTTCGTCGCAGCTGGGCAGATCGTCGATCATGCCCACCACCTGACCGGACGCGAGCACCCCGGCCCGGGTGTCTCCCTGGACGAGACCGGCCCGCAACAGCATGGGGGTGTTGCCGGCCATGATGATCTGTTGCCAGCTGCGCTCGCCGGACTTGCGCATCGTGCGTCCGTCGCGGAGCATCGTCGTCCACTTCATGCCGGTCAACTGTTTGAACTCGTTGGCGTTGCGGGCCGCTGCGATCAACGCCTTGGCGCGGCTGCCACTCTCGAGGGCCTCGACCAGAGGAGTGCGCAGGACGCGATGCGGCATGCCGTCGACTTTCACTGACACCACGGTGTCACCGAGACCGCGGCCCAGGTATTCCTGTTTGACGGCGTCGGGGACGGCGCTGTCGGCAGTCAGCAGGAATCGGGTGCCCATCGCGACTCCCTCGGCGCCGTATGACAGCGCAGCCACCAGGCCGCGGCCGTCGAAGAAGCCGCCCGCTGCCACCACCGGTATACCGTTGCTTCCCAAAGCGTCCAGCACCGACGGCAGCAGCAGGGTGGTGGCCACCGGGCCGGTGTGCCCGCCGCCTTCACCGCCCTGCACGATGACCGCATCGGCGCCCCACGAGGCCACCTTGACCGCGTGCTTGGCAGCGCCGATGGACGGGATCACCACGACCCCGTTCTCCTTCAGCTTCGCGATCAACTCCTGCTTCGGTGCGAGGGCAAAGGACGCCACTCGCACCCCTTCGCGGATCAGCAGATCGATCCGCTGCGGTGCGTCGGTGGCATCAGCCCGGATGTTGACGCCGAACGGCTTGTCGGTCAATGACTTCGTCTTGGCGATCGCCGCTTCGAGTTCGTCGTAGGTCATCGTCGCCGAGGCGAGGATGCCCAGCCCGCCGGCATTCGAGGTTGCCGAGGTGAGCGACGGCCCGGACACCCAGCCCATGCCGGTCTGCACAATCGGGTACTCGATGCCGACGAGTTCGGTGAATCGGGTCGACAATCCCGCCGCACGTGCTGCGGCACTCATTTCACTTCTCGATTCCGTACGCCCCTGGGATCGAGGACATCCCGGATCAGAGCCAGCTCCTCATCGGAGGGTAGACGTGTGTTCGGAGCGTCGGCGAGACCGGCGATGTCGAACCCGGTGTTCTCCGCGACCTCGTCGGCCGTGACGCCCGGATGCAACGACCGTGCCCGCATGGTGTGTTCTGGGCCCTCGAAGTCGAAGACGCCCAGATTGGTGACCACCCGCGGGATATTCAGATAGCGAAACGCCGGATTGTCGGGATCGACCTTGTCGTAACCGACCCCGGAGACGATGTCGACGTGCTCGGTGAACACCCGCGTGGTGTGGCGGGCCACCCAATAGCTCGTCGGGTGATTGATGGTGTTGCCGGGCGCGCCGCGCACGCCGAACATCTGGCGGGTCGGATGCTGCAACGGCCCGAAGGCCGACAGGTTCTGATTGCCGTAGCGGTCGATCTGGTTGGCGCCCATCACCACGTGGCGACGTCCCGAGGCGACCACGTCGAAGACCTTCCGGAACGGCATCCAGCCCTCGATGGGTCCGGACTTGCCGATCGGCGGGGTGTCGGCGAGGACGAGTGCCTCACCATCGGTGATGAGCAGGTCGGGTTCGATGGTCAGTCGGGCCAGGCGGGCGCCGATCAACGGGGTCGGTGCCATCGGCGAGGCCATGATCTCGCCTGCACCGGAGAAGATCTCGGCACACGCCGCGACGCAGATCTCGGCGCGGGTGATTTCGACTGGCTCGGTCGGTGAAGAACTCGTATCGGCGGCGGTGCTCATTGCTTGTCCTCCTGCTCGCTCTGCCATTCGGTGACGGCGCGCTGATAGTCGGCCTCGTCGACCTCGAGGAAGCGCTTGGCAAAGGCCGCCCACGTCTCCGGGTCTTTGGCCGATTCCACGTAGAACTGCTGGAACTTCTCATCACGGCCGTACTCGCCGGCAAAGGTGAAGTGTGCGCCGTTCGGTGCATGCACGACGCGATCGACATTTATCCGGTTCAGTAGCAGTCGTTGCGTGGGAACGGTTTTCACGAGCACCTCGGTGGACACGATCTGGTCGGTCTCCAGGTAGCGACGTTCGGCGGCACCGCAGAAGATGTCGTCCATGTACGGATCGACGCCGGTATAGGCGGCGTTGCCGCGATTGTCGGCGAGATCGAGATGGACGAATGCGGCATCGAGGCGCAGCGCGGGCATGGCGATCAGGGTCTCGGTCCTCCCGTCGGCCGCCGGGTAGGGGGAATCGACTGTCTTCAGTTCGCCGTCCCAGAAGTTGGGCACGTCCGAGCCGAGTCCGGCGCGGATCGGCAGGAACGGCAGTCGTGCGGCGGCGGCCTCGAGACCGCACTTGACCATGCCCTCATCCATCTCACGGGCCTCGAGCGTGCCCGACGTGCGGGCCTTTGCGAACCACGGGTCGTAGAACGGCGCCGAGTCCAAGGACACGAAGCCGTAATAGGCGCGTCGGACCTTCCCTGCCGCGCAGAGCAATCCGAGATCCGGGCCGCCGTAGGTGACGACGGTCAGATCCTTGACGTCGGAGCGGGCGAGCGCACGGACCAGCGCCATCGGCTTGCGCCGCGAGCCCCATCCGCCGATGCCGATCGTCATGCCGTCACGCAGTTCGCCGATGACGTCGTCGAGGGAACTGGTCTTGTCGGTCGGGGTGGCCGTCATCAGGCGCGTCCTCCGTTGCTGTTCGATCCGGCGCTGTCGAGGGCCTTACCGGTGCTGACGAATGCGTCGCGGTGCTCGTCGGCGACGCCGGCGAGGTTCAGTTCGAAGGTGAAGCCCTGCTCGAGTCGGTAGCTGCTCTTCACGTCGACCGGATCGATGTGATTGATGGCCTCCTTGGCGGCTCGGATCACTCGGGTGTCCTTGGCGGCGATCTGCTCGGCGACCTCCATCGCCGCGTCCAGCAGGTCGGGCCGGGACACGACGCGGTGGACCGAACCGAAGTGTTCGAGCTGCTGGGCGGTCACATTCTGCGCGGTGTAGTAGAGCGTGCGCATCATGTGTTGCGGTACCAGCCGGGCCAGGTGAGTGGCCGCCCCGAGGGCGCCGCGGTCCACCTCGGGCAGGCCGAAGACAGCATCGTCGGAAGCGATGATGACATCGGCATTGCCGACCAGTCCGATCCCGCCGCCCACGCAGAAGCCGTTGACCGCCACGATCACCGGCACCTTGCAGTCGTAGACGGCGGAGAAGGCAGCCGCGCATCCCCGATTGGCGCCGATCAGTGCGTCGAACCCGTCGGTCGCCTGCATCTCCTTGATGTCGACGCCGGCGTTGAACCCGCGCCCCTCGGCTCGCAGGATCACCACATGGGTGGCCATGTCCTCGCCGGCTGTGGTGATGGCGTCGGCCAGCTCGAACCATGCCGCCGACGGCAATGCGTTGACGGGCGGGTAGTCGACGGTCACCGTCACGATCCCGTTGTCGGTGCGTGTCGTGGTGATCGGCACACCTGCTCCTCTCGGGTCTGCGAAACACAACCAAGCAAGTGCTTGGTTGTTTGGTAGGGTAGCACTCATGAAGGCAGACGGGCAGGCCGCTGGTCAGGGCGTCGTCGGCGCCGGTGCCGTTTCGGTTGCCGCGCGTGGACCGGACTTGGGTTTGGACAAGAAGGTCGTGCTCGTCACCGGCGGGACGCGCGGGGTCGGTGCGGGCATCACGCGCGTGCTGGCCGAGTTCGGCGCGGTTCCGGTGGTGTGTGGCCGCCACCCCGGAGCCGACTCGGACGTCGAGTTCATCGCCTGCGACGTGCGCGATGCCGACGCCGTCGATGCCATGGTGCGTGACATCGTCGAGGCGCACGGTCGGCTCGACGGGGTGGTGAACAATGCCGGGGGCTCGCCGTTCGCGCTGGCCGCCGAGGCCTCGCCGCGGTTCACCAGCAAAATCGTGGAGCTGAACCTGCTCGCCCCGTTGTCCGTCGCGCGCGCGGCACACGCAGTGATGCATGAGCAGTCCGGCGGCGGTGCGATCGTCAATGTGTCGAGCGTCAGCGGCCACCGGCCGTCCCCGGGCACGTCGGCCTATGGTGCGGCCAAGGCGGGACTGGACAACGCGACGACGTCACTGGCCATCGAATGGGCGCCACGTGTGCGCATCAATTCCGTGGTGTGCGGATCGGTGCTGACCGAACAGGCGCATCTGCACTTCGGTGACGATGCCGGCATCGCAGCGGTCGGGGAGACGATCCCGATGCAGCGACTCGCGATGCCCGAAGACGTCGGCAACGCCGTCGCGTTTCTGCTCAGTCCGCTGGCCGGTTACATCACCGGTTCAACGCTGACCGTGCATGGTGGTGGTGAGCGACCGGCCTTCCTGGCCGCGGCGACCGCCGACAACAAGGTATGAGCAACCGCCCGACTTCGGTCGAGGCGAATGATGAAGGGGAGAAGTGTTGGCTGACAAGCTGAATGAGGGACGTGTCGCCATCGTGACCGGTGCCGGGCAGGGCATCGGTCGAGCGCATGCACTCGCGTTCGCCGCAGAGGGGGCACGCGTGGTGGTGAACGACTTCGACACCAACTCGGCGCATGCCGTGGCCGACGAGATCGTCGCCGCCGGCGGTAAGGCTGTTCCGGTCGTGTCCGATGTGGCCGACTGGGATGCGGGCAAGGACATGATCGCCGGCGCCGTCGACACCTTCGGTGGGCTCGACATCATCGTCAACAACGCAGGATTCGTGCGCGACCGGATGCTGGTCGCCATGTCCGAAGACGAGTGGGACGCTGTGGTGCGGGTTCATCTCAAGGGGCATTTCGTGACACTGCATCATGCCGCCGCATACTGGCGCGCCGAATCGAAGGCCGGTCGTCCGCGAACCGCTCGGATCATCAACACCTCATCGGGCGCAGGCCTTTTCGGGTCGGTGGGGCAGGGCAACTACGTGGCGGCGAAAGCCGGTATCACCGCTCTGACCATTCAGGCGGCGGCCGAGCTGGCCGGCTACGGGGTGACGGCCAATGCGATCGCGCCGTCCGCGCGGACTCAGATGACCATGGGTGCCGGCGAGGCGATGGCAGCGCAGATGGCCGCACCCGCCGACGGCTCCTTCGACGCCATGGATCCCGCGAACATCTCGCCGCTGGTGGTGTGGCTCGGCTCGCCGGAGTCCGCCGGGGTCACCGGACGGGTCTTCGAGGTCGAGGGCGGGAAGGTCACCGTCATCGACGCATTCCAGCGCAGTGCCGAGCAGGACAAGGGATCGCGCTGGGCGCCGGGCGAACTGGGTGCGGTGGTCGAAGAACTCCTTGCGAAGTCGCCGGTGCCCGTTCCGGTCTACGGCGCGCGGTAGACGTGACGCCGGACCTGGACCCCGAACGGGCGGCGCAACGCGTCGCCGCCGCGCGTGCCTACGTCGACGCGCTCGTCAGCCACGACCCGTCCGGGGTATCGCTGCATCCGGAGTGCACCCGGGTCGAACTGGGCCTCAAGACCGGCCGCAACGGAGCCCATCTCGCCCGCAGCCTGGCCCGTGGCCCCCAATATCGCCTGATTCACCGCATCAGCGACTTCTCCGCGGATGTCGACGGCCACATGGTGGCCACGCGGTACTGGGTGCATGTGCGGCCCAAGATGCTCGGGTTGGCCGCGCATGTGCACGAGTCGTTCGTGGTCGACGAGGACAACCGGGTCCGGGCGATCGTCGCGAGATTCGGGGTGCCGCGCAGGCGCGGGTAGGGGCGCTCGGGTGCTGTGGTCTCGATACGCATGCTCGCCCAGGGGCTCGCAGGCTACTCGACCAGCGAAGGTGGGGCTCGCAGGCTACTCGACCAGCGAAGGTGGGGCTCGCAGGCTACTCGACCAGCGGCGAAAGGGGCTCGCGGGCTCTGTGACCACCGAGCATTCCGTGAGGGGCGTTTGTCCGGTGATCGAGTAGCCGACGAACGGAGTGAGGAGGCGTATCGAGATCACGCCCGCACAATTCGATCGTGTACGATCAATTCGTGCAAACGTCACCATCGGCCGATCGTCCGCGCGGGCTGCAATACATCCGCTACATCTACGGCGCGAGGATGCCGAGGTCCATGAACGACTGGGTCGCCAACGACCTGGCCGGTCGGCACGCGACCCTGCGGATGGTGGTCCGCTGGGCCGTGCCCGTCCTCATCCTGATGTTGCCGTTCCTGTTCGTGCCGGCATCGTGGGATGTCCGGATCACCATGGCGCTACCGATCCCGATCGCGTACGTGTTCTTCACCTTGGCGCTCAACCGGGTCTACCGTCGCCATCGGCTCGAACAGCACGGTCTCGATCCCGATCTGATCGACAAGCGCGAGAAGGAGCGCAACGCAGACCTGTACCAGGAGTATCACCGCAAGTATCGCGGGCGGTGACGGCATGTCCGAGGTGAACATCGCAGGTGCAGAGGCGAATCCGCTGCTGCTGGAACGGCAGGTGTGTTTCGCTCTTGCGGTCGCCAACCGGTCGGTACTGAAGATCTATCGTCGACTACTCGAACCCCTGGGGCTGACCCACCCGCAGTATCTGGTGATGTTGGCACTTTGGGAGGACTCGCCGCGTGCGGTCAAGGATCTCGGGCAGGTGTTGCAGCTCGACTCGGCGACGTTGTCGCCACTGCTCAAACGGCTCGAGTCGTCGGGCCTGGTCCTGCGGCAGCGTCGCGGCGATGACGAACGCAACGTCGACGTCGCGCTCACCGACGATGGACGAGCGTTACGCGAGCAAGCCCTGGATATCCCGCCCGCCGTGATCGACGCGCTCGGCGTCGACCTCGACGTCCTCGAGGAACTCCACGGGGTGCTGACCCGCGTGAATGCCGCGGCCACCCGGGCCGAAGGGATGGCAGCCCGGGGCTGACCGGGGGGTCGGGACTACGCGCTCGGCGCCCGGACCACCATGTGCGCGCCGGGGAAGTACGCGGCCATCTCCGAGCGTGACTTCCGCAGGCAGGCGGTGCCGTAGCCCTTCTTGCGGTGGTCGGGATGAATCCAGATGCGCACGTCGACCTCGCCGCCGGTCAGTTCGCCGAAGACGAATCCGACCTTCTCGCCGCCGTCGATGCCGACGAGCCACACTGCGTCCTCGTTGTGGACGCGCTCGGTGGCCTTGGCGATCTCGTCGGAGATCTCACCGGCAGGTGTGCCCGAACCGTCGCCGGCGACCTTGAGCTCCTCGGTGCGCGTTGCGAACAGATCGGCGTCGGCGGTCGCGTCGAACGGTCGCAGCTCCAGCGAATCACCACTGCTGGCGGGACGCTCGGCGAGGGTGAAGGTCAGTGCATTGTTGAGGTCGTCGAGTTCGGCCTGGTTCTTGCGCCGCTCGTCCTTGGTGAGCTGGTAGAACGACATGCCGAGAATGGCCTCGGCGCCCAGGGTGGACTTGTCGAGCAGTTTGGCGACGGCGTCGACGGCCTCATTGCGGTTGTCGGCGTCGACGATGGCGTCGAGCACCTCGTGACGGCGCTCGAGTGCAGTCAGCAGGGCATCGGTGATGTCGCGGCGGGAGGTGGCCAGATCCAGATCGGTCATGGTCACCGATCTTAGTTCAGGCTCCGCGACGTGGGGTGATGAGTGCGGCGAACGACTGAATGCAAAAATGCAACATGTTCTAGACGGTCTCATACGTGCGCAGCGATAGGTCTGTGCACTTCATAGACAATCTTTGACGTCTTTTCTTTCGAAAATCTGAAACACGTCCTAGTCTGGATGACCATGACCGATCTTCAGGATTCGATGACCGAATTCGACCATCTGCGCGGCGGCACCCATCTCGGTGACCTTTTGGTGGCCGCATTGCGTCGCCATGCTGACCGCAAGGTGCTGTTCCTCGGCGACACCGAACTCACCGGTCGGCAGATGGCCGACGCGGTCAGTCGCTATCAGCAGGCCTTTGAATCCCTCGGTGCGGGCACCGGGTCGACGGTGGGATTGCTCGCACTCAACCGTCCCGAGGTGTTGCTGGTCATCGGTGCCGGGCAGACGCAGGGCTGGCGGCGCACTGCGCTGCATCCGCTCGGCTCGCTCGACGACCATGCGTATGTGCTGTCCGATGCAGGGGTGACGACTCTGGTCATCGACCCGGTGCCGATGTTCGTGGAGCGAGCGGTGGCCTTGGTCGACCGCGTCGAGAGCCTCAAGCAGGTGCTCACCCTCGGCCCCGTCCCCGAAGAACTCGCCGCCTACGGTCGCGACGTCATCGCCGAGGCCGATAACTTCTCGCCCAGGCCGCTGGCCGCCGCCGAACTCCCGCCCGAACACATCGTATCGATCACCTACACAGGTGGTACCACCGGCAAACCCAAGGGGGTCATCGGCACCGCACGGGCGATGTCGACGATGACCCAGATCCAACTCTCCGAATGGGAATGGCCGGAGAATCCGCGCTTCCTGATGTGCACGCCGCTGTCGCACGCGGGCGCGGCATTCTTTGTCCCCACCCTGATCAAGGGTGGGTGCATGGTGGTGATGGGCAAGTTCGACCCGGCCGAGGTGCTGCGCGTCATCGAAGAAGAACGCATCACCGCCACGATGCTCGTACCGTCGATGCTGTACGCGCTGATGGATCACCCGGACTCCAAGACCCGCGATCTCTCGTCCCTGGAGACCGTGTATTACGGTGCGTCGGCGATCAATCCCGTGCGCCTGGCCGAAGCCATCGAACGGTTCGGTCCCATCTTCGCGCAGTACTACGGGCAATCCGAGGCGCCGATGGTGATCAGCTACCTCGGCAAGAACGACCACCCGAAACCCGGCGAGGATCCGCGCCGCCTGAGCAGTTGCGGGCGTCCGTCGGCGTTCCTGCGCACCGCGCTGCTCGGACCCGACGACAAGCCCGTCGCCCAAGGGGAGCCCGGTGAGATCTGTGTGGCGGGACCGCTGTTGGCCGGCGGCTACTGGGGTCTTCCCGAACAGACCGCGGAGACCTTTCGGGACGGCTGGTTGCGCACCGGCGACGTGGCGCGCGAAGACGCCGACGGGTTCTGGTACATCGTCGACCGCACCAAGGACATGATCGTGACCGGTGGCTTCAACGTCTTCCCGCGCGAGGTCGAAGACGTGGTGGCCGAACATCCTTCGGTCAGCCAGGTAGGGGTGATCGGTGTGGCCGACGACAAGTGGGGTGAGGCTGTCACCGCCGTGGTGGTGTTGCGGTCCGATGCCGAGCGCGACGATGCTGCCAAGGAGCGGATCACCCGAGAGATCCAGGAATCGGTCAAAGAACGCAAGGGTTCGGTGCAGTCACCCAAACAGGTCATCTTCACCGACTCGCTGCCCCTGACGGCCTTGGGTAAGCCCGACAAAAAGGCGCTCCGCGCGCAGTTCGCGGCGTAGGGCCTGGCGCGGTCGCGGCTACTCAGCCGGGGGTTGACGCCTGGCCGTAGGACACCTGCAGGTCCTTGACACCGTTGAGCCAGCCGGAGCGGACGCGTTGCGGTTCGGCGAGTTTGGTGATGTCGGGGACGAGGTCGGCGAGCGTGTCGAACAGGGTTCGGACCTCAAGTCGCGCGAGGTTGGCGCCGATGCAGAAGTGGGCGCCGTTGCCGCCAAAACTCAAGTGCGGGTTAGGATCGCGGGTGATGTCGAACGTGAACGGGTCGTCGAACACCTCCTCGTCGTAATTTGCTGAGCTGTAGAACAATCCGACGCGCTGGCCGGCTGCGATCGGAACCCCCGACACCTCGGTGTCGACGCGTGCCGTGCGTTGGAAGCAGTGCACGGGCGTCGCCCACCGGATGATCTCGTCCACCGCGGTGGCCGGCCGCGACCGCCGGTAGCGCTCCCACTGATCCGGATGATCGAGAAAAGCGTTGAGACCGTGCGAGATCGCGTTTCTGGTCGTCTCGTTGCCCGCGATGACGAGCAGGATCACGAAGAAGCCGAACTCGGACTCGTCGAGGACATGGCCGTCGATGTCTGCCTGCACCAGTGTCGTCACGATGTCGTCGCGGGGGTGCGCGCGACGATCCTCGGCCATCGCATAGGCATACGACAGCATCTCGACGTGAGCGGTGAACGGGTCGTGCCTGCTGTCCGGGTCGTCGGGGTTGACCATGGAATCGGCCAACTCGCAGAGGTGTTCGTGGTCGGCGGTAGGCACACCGAGCAGGTCGAGGATGGCGCGCAGCGGGACATGGACGGCAATGTCCTCGACGAAATTACCTGCCCGGTGTGCGGCCGCCGCGGTGATCAACTGGTGCGCATGTGCTCGCAGCCCGTCGTCGAGGGAGGCGACCGCCCGCGGGGTGAACATCCGCGACACGATCTTGCGCATCCGGGTGTGCTGTGGCGGGTCCATGTTCAGCAAGAACATGCGCCCGGCATCCACCTGTTCGCGGGTCGAGGTCTCCGGCATCCGCATCACCGCACCCTTGGCCCAGTTCGACCACGTCTCGGTGTCCTTGGAGATCGCGCGAATATCGGCGTGGCGACTGATCACCCAGAATCCGTCGTCGTCGAAGAACCGCTGACTGTTGGGTTGCGGATTCCACCACACCGGCGCCGTGGCGCGGCGTTGCGCGAACTCGCGCGACGGCAGTCCGCGCTCGAGTAATGCCGGATCGGTGAAATCGATCTGGTGAGCACTGTCTTCGGTCGAGAGAGTCATGAGGTCCTCGCGATCCCCACACCACCGCAGTGTGGCCTACCTCACACGACGGTACCCGACGCCGGTCAACTCGAATAGCGGACAGGCAAGTCCTTCACTCCGTTCAGCCAGCCGGAACGGACGCGACGCATGTCGCCGATGCGGGTGATGTCGGGTAGTTCGTCGGCGATTGCGTTGAAGATGAGATTCAGTTCGAGGCGGGCGAGGTTGGCGCCGATGCAGAAGTGTGCACCGCTGCCCCCGAACGCAAGATGCGGGTTGGGATCGCGCGTGATGTCGAAGGTGAACGGATCGGTGAACACTTCCTCGTCGTAGTTTGCTGAGCTGTAGAACAGGCCGACGCGCTGGCCCTTCGCGATGTCCTGATCGCCGATCCGGGTGTCGGCGAGAGCGGTGCGCTGAAACGCGTGCACCGGCGACGCCCACCGAAGAATTTCGTCGACGGTGGTCACCGGGCGCTCGGCCTTGTAGAGATCCCACTGCGCGGGGTTGTCCATGAATGCGTTGAGGCCGTGGGTGATCGCGTTACGGGTGGTCTCATTGCCGGCAGTGATCAACAGGATGACGAAGAAACCGAACTCCGCCTCGTCGAGTGCCTCGCCGTCGAGATCCGCTTCGATCAGCGTCGTCACGATGTCGTCGGTGGGATTGCGCCGACGCTCCTCGGCCATCTGATAGGCGTACCCGAGCAGCTCAGCATTCGCTGTGGTGGGGTCGATGGTCTCGTCGGGGTCATCGCTGTTGATGATCGCGTCGACCAACTCGTGGATCCGAGGGCGATCGGGCTCGGGAACGCCGATGAGGTCGAGGATCGCCTGCAAGGGCAGGTGCACGGCGATGTCGTCGACGAAATTGCCCGAACCCTTCTCGGCCGCCTCGCGCACGATACGTCGGCCCGAGGTGTACAGGTTCTCCTCCAGCATCGACACCGCTCTCGGGGTGAAGATGCGCGAGACGATCTTGCGCAGCCGGGTGTGCTCGGGCGGGTCGTGATTGACCAGCAACGCCTTGGTGAACTCGATCTGATCCGGCGTGACGTAGTCGGGCAGCCGGATGATTGCACCGTTGGCGTTGGTCGACCAGAGTTGGTTGTTCTTCGAGATCTCCCGAATGTGCGCGTGTTTGGAGATCACCCAGAATCCGCCGTCACTGAACCCGGAGGTGCCCTCGGGCTGGGCGTTCCACCACACCGGCGCGGTTCTGCGCAGCGTGGCGAACTCGCGGATCGGGATGCCCTGCTCCAGCACGTCGGGGTCGGTGAAGTCGAATCCCGGGCGGATGGTGCCCAGGCCGGTGGCTGTGCTCAAAAGAAACCTCCTGATGACGGCGGCAGTGCGCGCCGACGACAACGACATGTGTCAGCTGTCACCACACCATACACTAGAAAGAAATATGTATGGTCTCGCGGAAGTCGCCGGTTCTTTGTGCCTCGCCGGTAGGCTGACTCGTCATGAGCTGGCGTGGTGGGGTAGGCGGCGACGGGGCACGTGGCTGATGCGTACCCACGGTTGGGGCGGACAGGTGCCCGTCAACGACGCCGAGGCGCGGGCCCGCATCCTGGAGGCGACCCGGACAACCATCGACCGTCGGGGTGCCGCCACCAGCCTGGCCGACGTGGCCCGTGAACTGGGGGTCACCCGGCAAACCGTCTACCGCTACTACGCCGGTACCGACGAACTGCTCGCCGCCACCGCGGTGGTCGCCGTCGACGCGCTACTCGACCGGATGGCGGCACGGCTGCGTGGCATCGATGCCCCCGATGTCGCGGTGGTCGAGGGGCTGACCGGCGTGCTCGCAGAACTGCGTGACGACGACTATGTCGGCCTGCTTCTACGAGCGGACCGGGTGAGCGCGCCGATCGTCGGCGAGTTCACCTCGGAGCTCGGCCGGAACTTCGCCCGGTCCATCATCGACCGGATGGATGTCGACTGGTCGGCGCGTGGCTATGGCGACGACGATCTGGAGGTGATCATCGAGATCGTTCTGCGCACACTGCAATCAATGGTGCTCGACCCGGGTGGGTCGCAGCGCTCGGTCGACGATGTGCGGGGTTTTCTCGACGCGTGGGCAGGTGCGGCGGTGCGGGCGATGCCTGCCGGCCGGTGAGTATCACGAAGCGTCAGCGGGGCTCGCAGATCACCACCGGAATCGTCCGCTCCGTCGGTGGGATGGGTGGACGGGAGCGGACGAGTTCAGCGGGGCTCGCAGATCACCACCGGAATCGTCCGCTCCGTCCAGGCCGCGTAGGTGTCGAAGTCGGCATAGGTGTCGACGAGCTCTGGCCACAGCTCGGCGCGCTCGGACTCCGATGCCGTACGGGCCGTGAGATCGAAGGTCTCCGTCCCGAGTTGGATCGTCACCCGGGGATCGGCGACCAGATTCAGATACCACGCGGGATTCTTGGGCAGCCCACCCTGCGACGCGACAAGTATGAACGTGTCGCCCTTGCGGAGAAAGATCAGCGGCGCCGTGCGCGGTTCACCCGATTTGCGGCCGGTGGTGGTGAGTAGACATACCGGAACCGGTTTGCCGAACCCGGCGCCGACCCGCCAGTACTTGCCGAGTCGGCCGCCGGTTGCCTTGTACAGCTTGGTGTTCAGGCGTGAACCCACCTTGATGAGGCGTTGCACCACCGGCGACCCCAGCTGTTTGGGCCGGTTGGTCGGATCCATGACGGGCATCAGATGCGCTCGATGATGGTGCCGGTCGACAGCGCCCCGCCGGCACACATGGTGATCAACGCAGTTTGCTTGTCGCTCCGTTCGAGTTCGTGCAGGGCGGTGGTGATGAGTCGGGAACCGGTGCTGCCCACCGGATGTCCCAGTGCGATGGCGCCGCCATTGACGTTCACCTTGTCCATGTCGGCCTTGTGAACCTGCGCCCAACTGAGGACCACCGATGCGAAAGCCTCGTTGATCTCCACGATGTCGATGTCCGACAACGACATCCCCGACTTCGCCAACACTCGCTCGGTGGATTGCACCGGGCCGTCGAGATGGTAGTGGGGCTCGGCGCCGACGAGTGCCTGTGCCACGATCCGTGCGCGCGGCGTGAGGCCGAGTGCGCGAGCCTTGGCCTCATCCATGATCAGGATCGCCGCGGCGCCGTCGGAGATCTGTGATGACGTGCCTGCCGTGTGGATGCCACCCTCGATCACCGGCTTCAACGCCGCCAACGAGTCCAGCGTGGTGTCGCGCAGTCCCTGGTCGCGGCCGACATCGAGGATCTTTCCGGTGAGCTCACCGTCCTTGGTGCGCTCGGGCGCCTTGAGGGAGAGCACCTCCCGGTC
Source organism: Gordonia aquimaris (assembly GCF_026262595.1). Classification (NCBI taxonomy): domain Bacteria; kingdom Bacillati; phylum Actinomycetota; class Actinomycetes; order Mycobacteriales; family Gordoniaceae; genus Gordonia; species Gordonia aquimaris. The sequence continues at coordinate 100,436 of NZ_JAPKFM010000002.1, forward strand.
GAACCGGCCTTCGGCCCACGCCTGCTTGGCCAATCGCTGACTGCGTTCGCCCAGTGCGTCGGTGTCTGCCCGGGTGATGCCGCGTCGCTCGGCGATCCGTTCGGCGGATGCGAACTGGTTGGGCATGTCGATGTTCCACGAGTCCGCGTGATACGGACCGGCATCAGTGCCGACATTCGCGCCCAGCGGGACCATCGTCATGGTTTCGACGCCACACGCGATGCCCACATCGATGGTGTCACTGGCAATCAGCCCGGCGATCAGATGATTGGCCTGTTGGGCTGAACCGCACTGGCAGTCGATGGTTGTCGCACCCACGTGGTCGGGCAGTCCCGCCGACAACCACGCCTTGCGGGTTATGTTGCCGGCCTGCGCCCCGGCCTGCGTCACGCAACCGCCGATGGTCTGCTCGACGATCGCCGGATCGATCCCAGCCTTCTCGATCACCCCACGCTGGGTCATCCCCAGGAGTTCCTCGGCATGCAGACCCGACAGCCATCCGGCCCGCTTGCCGATCGGCGAACGCGCCGCCTCCACGATCACCGGCACACCCATGCCTGACTCCTCTTCTGTGTGGTTTCGATCTCGCATCCAAATTAGAACAAGTTCTCATTCGAGTCCACGGACGGGTTCGGCGAACGCCGGGCCGATGCCGCGGATCGGATGTGGCAATGCTGATTGCTACCATCGCCCCACGTCACGAACTGCGCGCAGTGAGAAAACTAGAACAAGTTTCAATCTGGGACTGTCATCGGCGTCACAATGTGCTCTAATGAGATTGAAACAGGTTCTAAATCTCAGAGCGAGGTGGTGTGACGTGACCCAGGCACAGGGTGCGACGACCGGCGCCGAATCGGGGGGCGCTATGGCTGATTATCCGTTCATGGAGCAGGAGGGCTGGGACTTCACGAATCCGGAATTGCTCGAGAAGGGCATTCCGGTGCAGGAGTTCGCACAGCTCCGCAAGACGGCACCCGTCTGGTGGAACGCCCAGTTGCCGGGGAAGGGCGGCGGCTTTCATGACGGCGGGTACTGGGTGGCGTCCAAGCACGCTCATATCCGCGAGATCTCGAAGAACAACGACGACTGGTCGACAGCCACCAACGGCGTCATCATGCGGTTCGACGACGAGATGACCCAGGATCAGCTCGACGTCACCAAGGCGCTGCTGATCAACCACGATCCGCCGGACCACACCCGGCTGCGCAAGCTCGTCTCCAAGGCGTTCACGCCGCGGGCGGTGCATTCGTTGGAGGAGAAGCTCGACAACGCTGCCCGCACCATCGTCAGCAAGGCCGCCGAGAAGGGTACGGGCGACTTCGTGCATGACGTCGCCGTCGATCTTCCGTTGCTGGCCATCGCCGACCTGCTCGGTGTGCCCGAAGAAGACCGCGGCAAGCTGTTCGACTGGTCGAACAACATGATGAACTACGACGATCCGGAATTCGGCGAGGACCCGCAGATGGCGTCGGCCGAGATTCTGGGGTACGGCTACACGATGGCCGAGGCGCGGCGGAAAGACCCGGTCGATGACATCGTGTCGGTACTCGTCAACGCCGACATCGACGGTCAGAGCCTCGACGAGACCGAGTTCGGCTTCTTCTTCATCCTGTTGACCGTGGCCGGCAACGAGACCACGCGCAACGCCATCAGTCACGGTATGAATGCCTTCCTCGATCACCCGGACCAGTGGGAGCTGTTCAAGACCGAGCGGCCCGCCACCGCGGTCGACGAGATCGTCCGCTGGGCGACCCCGGTCAACTGCTTCCAGCGAACTGCCAAGCGGGACACCCAGATCGGCGGCGTCGACATCAAGGAAGGCGAGCGCGTCGGACTCTTCTACGGCTCGGCCAACTACGACGAGGACGTCTTCGACAAGCCGTTCGACTTCAACATCCTGCGCGATCCCAACCCGCATGTCGGTTTCGGCGGCAACGGCGCCCACTTCTGCGTCGGCGCCAACCTGGCGCGCATGGAGATCAACTTGATGTTCAACGCGATCGCCGACCTCGTGCCCGACATCAGTAAACTCGAATCGCCGCGCCGCCTACGTCACGGCTGGATCAACGGTGTGAAAGAACTCCAGGTCGATTACGGCACGAAATGACCACGCAAGAAAAGGAATCGCCGGCCTACCTGAACATCGACCGGGAGAATCATCCCGCGGTCCTGGCCGGTCGGCGGTCCCGCGAGTTCGTCATAGCGCGCGACAAGCAGGCGTGGGTGGACAACTTCGCCGCCGAGGGGTCGGTGGAGGATCCGGTGGGGCCGTCGATGTTCGATCCAGAAGGTAAGGGCTTCCGCGGACACGAACAGATTGCGGAGTTCTGGGACAAGTCGATTGCCACCACCGAGAGCATCGAGTTCGTCTTCGACGACGAGATCATCTGCGGCGACGAGGTGGCCTATGTGGGAAAGATCGTCACCCACATCGCCGGCCACGTGTCCGAGGCGCACGGTGTGTTCACTTATCGCGCCGATGCGGACGGGAAGATGAGCGCGTTGCGCGCATTCTGGGAGGTCGAGAAAACGATCAACTCGGTTCGACCCGCCTGACCTGGTATTTCCGCGCCCTCAGCACGGAGGCCGCGAAAAGGGCGCTAGTGTCGGGCGATGCGCGCACTCAATCGAATCCGTGGTTTCGGCAGAGCGTTTCGGTCATCACAGCGACACCGGGGCGATCTGGTCGGGTGGCTTCGCCGCCGTCCGCAGATCGGTGCGGCCACCGGCCTCTACGAGACTGCGCTGTTGCTCAGCAATGCGCTCGAGCCGAAGCTCAAAGAACTCGCCGAACTGAAGGCGGCCGGCCTGATCAGCTGTGAGTTCTGTCTCGACATCGGCTCTGCGCTCGCCCACGACAGCGGCGTCAGCGAGCGGCAGATCCGCGACCTGCCGCGGTACCGTGACAGCAGCGCATACTCCGAGCTGGAGAAGCTCGTCATCGGCTACGCCGAAGCCATGACGCTGACACCTGCCGTCGGGGACGACCTCGCTAATCTACGAGAAGCATTGTCGCGCCATCTATCGCGACGTCAGATCGCTGAGCTCGCGATGACCATCGCGTGGGAGAATCAGCGCGGTCGGCTCAACCAGGCCCTCGGGGTGCGACCGATGGGAATGTCGGACGGCCAGGCGTGCGCCCTCCCGGAAGCCCCCTGACTCCAGACGTAACCTCACCTCCCAACGCGCCCAGCACGGAGGCCGACAGAACCCAGAATTTCGCCGAGAGAACCCTCCTCCACTCGCGATCGGATTGATGCCGTCGGCGAGAATGAGGGTTCTCTCGGCGAAATTCTGGGTTCTGTCGGCGCGAAAGGGGTCGGCCTCCGTGCTGGGCGCGTTCGGGAGGTGGGGTTGCGCCGCTAGTGCGTGGGCTTGGAGGCGCCCACCAGCCACATCGAGAAGTACTGCGAGCCACCGCCGTAGGCGTGACCGAGGGCCTTGCGGGCGTCGGGGACCTGATGGTCGCCGGCCTTGCCCATCACCTGGATGGCGGCCTCGGCGAAGCGGATCATGCCCGATGCGCCGATCGGATTCGACGAGAGCACGCCGCCGGACGCATTGAGCGGGATGCGGCCACCGATCTCGGTCTCGCCGGCCTCGGTGAGCTTCCAACCCTCCCCTTCGGCCGCGAACCCGAGGCTCTCCAACCACATCGGTTCGAACCACGAGAACGGCACGTACACCTCGGCGGCATCAATCTCTTCGACCGGGTTGTCGATACCTCCGGCCTTCCACAGAGCGGCCGCCGCATCGCGGCTGGCCTGCGGGCTCACGACGTTGCGGTGGGCGAACGACAACGGTTCGGTGCGCATCGCGGTGGCGTGAATCCACGCAACCGGGTTGCCGGCTGCCACCGCGGCGTCGGCCACGTCCTCGGCGCCGATCACCACCGCGCAGGCGCCGTCCGACGACGGGCAGGTCTCGTCGTAGCGGATCGGGTCCCACAACATCTGACTACCCATCACCTTCTCGACGGTGAGGTCGGATTGCTGCAGATGGGCCAGCGGGTTGAGTGAGCCGTTGCGCCGGTCCTTGGCGGCCACCATGGCGCCGATGTGCTCGGGGGCGCCGGACTGCCGGATGTAGGCACGCACGTGCGGTGCGAAGAAGCCACCCGCGCCGGCACCGACGGGTTTGGTAAAGGGGACCGGAATCGACAACGCCCACATGGCGTTCGACTCCGACTGCTTCTCCCAGGCGACCGCCAGCACGCGCTTGTGTATCCCGGCGAAGACCAGCGACGCGGCGACGTTGGCGGTCGAGCCGCCCACCGATCCGGCGGTGTGCACACGGATCATCCGCTTGCCGACCGCGCCGAGGGCCTCGGCCATCGCCAGTTCCGGCATCATCGACCCCTCGAACAGGTCGGGGGCCTTGCCGATCACGATGGCGTCGACATCGTCGATGGACACCTGGGCGTCGGCCAGGGCGGCGTCGATGGCCTCCCGGCACATGCCGGCCATCGTGACGTCGTGACGCTTGGCGACGTACTTGGTCTGGCCGGTGCCCAGGACTGCTGCGCGATTGTTGTGTGCCATCAGTTCTCGTCTCCTGCCAGGGTGACCACCATGTTCTGCTGCAACAGCGGGCCGCTCGATGCATGGGCCAGCGCGGTACCCGCGTTACCGGTGAGGATCTCGTGGGCGGCGTAGCCAACCCGCTGTAGTCCGGCGGAGAACAGCGAATTGCCCGCCAGTGAACCGCCGGACGGGTTGATCCGCACGGACTCCGGGAGGTCGAGTGCGTTGCGCACGATCAACTCCTGATGGGTGAATGACGCGTTGATCTCGGCTACGTCGACCGCACGGTTGCGATCGCCGAACGCGGTGTCGCCGGCGAGTTTCGTCGACGGCGAGATCGTCAAATCCCGTGCACCGAAGTTGGGTGTGTCGATGCGATGATCCCAGCCGGTGACGAAGGCGGGGTTGGCGACGAGCTCTTTCGCCTTGCGCTCGCTGGCGATGATCACCGCCGCGGCGGCATCGGTGTAGGGCGCAATGTCGTGTGCTCGTAGCGGATCGGCGACATACTCGGAGCTCATGAGTTCGTCGACCGACGCTCCGGAGGTGCGCGCGGCCACCGCCGCCATGTCCTCTTCGGACCAGGTGCCGGCGTCGATCCCGGCGCGGGCCTGCAGGGCGCCCAGCGAACGGGCGTCGGGCCACAGCGGCCCGACGGTGTACGGGTCGAGCTGCAGGGCGAGGGTCTGATCCATGTTGCCGGCGGTGGACTTGCCGAAACCGTAGGCCAGGGCGAGGTCGACCTCTCCGGTGGCGATCTTCACCCACGCTTCGTACAACGCCCAGGCGCCGTCCATCTCGACGTGGGATTCATGGATCGGCGGCATCGCGCCGATCGAGTCGATGGCCGAGATGAACGAGAATGCGCGGCCGGCAAGATAGTCGGACGAGCCGCTGCACCAGAATTCGATGTCGGTGCGAGAGATGCCGAGGTCGGCGTAGAGCTTGTTGAAGCACGGGATCAACATCTCGACACCGTTGGTGGTGCCGTGCGTCCCGACGATGTTCGGGCTGTGCGCGAACCCGACGATCGCAATCCGGGGGAGGGTCACTGCAGACTCCTTGATGGAAGTGGTCCGGTCGAAGAATGTTTGTCGCTCAGAGGAACTCGCGATACGACTCGTACTCGGCGTCGGGTTCACCGGTGGGGCGGAAGTGGCTGATGCTGCCCATGGACAGTTCACGTTCCTCCTCGGGCTGCCAGACCGCCTGCACCCGCATACCCATCCGCACGTCGGCGGCCTCGCAGTCGAGGATCAGGTGCAGGAACGGGATGTCGGTGCCGTCGAGCAGGACGTACGCGGCCACATACGGCGGCTTGATCCGCTGCCCCTGGAACGGGACGTTGACGATGCAGAAGGTCGTCACGATGCCGGTGTCGGCCAACTCGACCCGCTCCACCGCGGCCGAACCGTCGGACGGGCTGACTGCTTTCGGCGGGAAGTAGACGCGCCCGGCATCCACCCCGGAGCCGATCCGCGACCCGTACAGCTTGCCGGCCTTGAGACCCTCGAGATACCAGGACTCCTCCTCGGTGGCCGAGTGGACGATCTCGGTGCTGATGGGGGTCGGCATGACGATGAGTTCGTCGTCGGAGTTCTCGGCCTCGTTCGCCGGTGCCGCGTCGGCGGTGTCACCGGGTGCGAAGTAGGCGATGTCGTCGATGCGGCCGATGCGGGCCGCCTTCCAGACGGCGTGTACCCGCAGGCCGGTGGAGATGTCGGCGGGCGAATCGACGGCGACCGCATGCAACATCGCGGTGTCCGCGCCGTCGAGGGTGATCAGCGCCCAGGCGAAGGGCTTGTCGAGGGGTTGCGGCGTGAGCGGCTGCGGCTGCCACGACCAGGTGAGCACGGTGCCCACCGAGGCGACGTCTACCAGCTCGGTGGTCTTCGCGCCGCCGATCGGGTCGAACTCACGAGGCGGCACCGATACCGTGCCGTCGCTGCTCTTCGATCCGATGATGCGGCCGTCGCGGAGAGCGAGGGCGAACTGGCTCAGGACGGGTCCGAGCGAGCGTGTGTAGTCGAAGGAATTCTTGAGCGGTGCCGACAGGATCTCCGACTGGGGCGCGGGGACCTCGGCGACCGGACTCGCCGGGGCAGGGCGGGGTGCAGTTGTGCTGGTGCTCACCCATCGAGTAGAACACGTTCTAGTATTGAGGCACAAGATGCACGTCACAGACCCGCGGAGGATGCACACGTGAAGCTCGGACTGCAGCTCGGATACTGGGGTGCCGGCCCCATCGACAATGCTCCGGAGCTCATCGCGGCTGCCGAGGAGGCTGGATTCGACGCGGTGTTCACTGCCGAGTCGTGGGGGTCGGACACCTATACCCCGCTGGCCTGGTGGGGTGCGGCGACCGACCGGATCCGGCTCGGCACGGCCGTGTCGCAATTGTCGGCGCGGCCGCCGACGTCGCTGGCGATGGCGGCGTTGACCCTCGACCATCTCTCCGGTGGCCGCCACATCATCGGTCTCGGTGTGTCTGGGCCGCAGGTGGTCGAGGGCTGGTACGGGCAACCTTTCGGCAAGCCGTTGGCGCGCACTCGCGAGTACGTCCAGGTGGTCCGGGACGTACTCGCCCGTGAGGGCGAATTGTCCAACGCGGGCCCGCATTATCCGTTGCCGTACCCGCCCGATGCGCCCGGATCGACGGGACTCGGCAAATCACTCAAACCGATCACTCATCCTTTGCGAGCCGACATTCCGATCTGGCTCGGCGCCGAGGGGCCGAAGAACGTGGCGCAGACCGCGGAGATCGCCGACGGATGGCTTGCGATCTTCTACAGTTTGCGTCTGGCCGATCAGTACGAGGCCTGGCTGGCCGAAGGATTCGCGCGCCCCGGGGCCCGACACACCTGCGACGACTTCGAGGTCGCGGCGACAGTGCAGGTGGTCATCACCGACGACATCGCCGAGGCCGTGGAGCGGTACCGGCCGTCGACAGCGCTTTACGTCGGCGGAATGGGCGCCAAGGAGAAGAACTTTCACGCCGAGCTGTATCGGCGCATGGGCTACGGCGACGCGGTCGACGAGATCGGGGCACTGTTCCTCCAGGGCCGCAAGGCCGAGGCGATGGCCGCGGTCCCCGACGAGATGGTGCGCGAGACGATGATCGCCGGCACCGCCGATGAGGTGCGTGCTCAGATCAAGCAGTGGGAGGCCGCGGGCGTTTCCATGTTGATGGTGACCGCACGTGATGTGGCAACGATCCGGCAGTTGGCGACGCTGGTGTGACCGTCGGCAAAATTCTCGCGCGCCCAGCGATCACCCGCGTGTGCAGTTTCACGCGCCGGTGATCGGCGGGCGCGCGAGAGTCTCGCGGGACCTATCGCACCCGGGCCAGGAGTCGTTGTCGGGTGTGGTGGTTGGTGCGGCGTCGTTTCTGTTTGCGTCGTCGAGTACGTGCGGCGAGTCGTGCCGGCGAGATCGGCTTGCGCCGAACCGCCGCGTCCGCAGCCGGTGGTTTGGTTTCGGCGGGCTGTGGGTCCTCGCTGATCGTGCCGCCGCGGAGGTAGTGTTCGAAGAGTTCGCCGACCTCGTGTATCCGGTTGACCTGGGGTGGTCCGGGTGGGCTGCCGTCGAGTGGGTTCAGTGACCATCCGGCGCGGCCGGCGTCACGGCCGTGGCGGATGATGCGGGTGGTCCATTGTCCGGGGTTGGGGCCGACCATCCGATTGTGTGGTGGGCAGGCTGGTGCGGTGGTGTCGATGTCGGTGGTGCCGCCGTCGGCCCAGTCCTTGTCGGCGTGATGGATTTCGACGATCGCGCTCGGATTCGAGCAGCCGGGTTTGGAGCATCCGCTGCCGCCGTCTTGGGCGAAGTGCATCAGCCGTTGCGCCTGGTTGGCGAAGCGTTTGGCGGTGCCCAGATACAGCGGTTGGGCGGTGTGGTCTTTGAACACGGCGAGGTGGAACTGCGCCTCGGCGGCCATCTCGATGATGTCGGCGATGGGCAGCTGGGTGCCGGTCGCGGTGTGCCCGAACCCGGCACGATCCCGCAGATCGGTTTCGTTGACCTTGACGATGATGTGTGGCGGCAGACCGCGGTGGCTCTTGCCGAGTACCCCACCGTCGAGGACCAGCTTGAACAGGGCTTCGAGGGCGTCGTGGTTGCGTTGGCCGGTGGATCGATTGTCGCGCCCGGCTGCCTCTTTCAGTTTCTCGATGTCGGCGTCGAGAGTCGCGCCGCGTGGGGAGTCCTTGTCGTCGGGATTGTTCATCCCGGGGGCGGCCATTTTCGCCAGGATCACGTCGAGCATGGCGCGGGTGGTGGGTGTGAGGGCACCGTCGAACTCGCTCATCGATTGGTCGTCTTGGTCGCCGATGAGTACCGAACGACGCCGGGCGCGGTCGCGTTCATCGGCCAGGGTGCCGTCGGGGTCGATGCGGCTCAACAGTTCGGCGCCGGCCTTCAGGATCTGTTTCGGTGTGAGGGTGCGGGCGAACTCGGCCAACATCGCCTCGGCCTTCTCGGCGACGTCGAGTGGCACCGAGCGGGGAATCTTCTTCACCACTTTCAACACGGCATCGACGTGGGCGGGTGTGGCGGCGCCGTCGGCGACCACCGCGGCCAGCCCCGCATAGCGTGGTGGGGTGAGTTCGCCCTGCAGGGACCGGAATTGCGCCAGGGCCCGCATGTGTCGCATGCGGCGGCGGTGATCGGGGATGCGTAGATGGTGGGCCATCATCTCGCCGATGTGGCGGTAGCCGAGTTGGCCGGGCACACCGCGGTCGTTGCAGTCCATCATGCGGCGATGCCCGATCAGACTCATCCGGCGGTGGGCACGTTCGTGTTGTTCGGCGACATCGAGCACTGCGTCATCCATGGCAGGGGTGGTGTCGACGGCATCGATACGGTCGAGCAGGTCATGCAACTGCGCATACAGCTGCTGCACCTCACTGACCTGATCCGTGCCCGACACTGAATCCCCCGACTGTCGTTCGAACGTATCTTCGAGAGTAGCCCCAAACTTTGATGCCTGCAACTGTCAATTTCCCGGTACGTCGGCGACAGTGCGGAGGGTCGTGGAGTCACACCCGACCTCGCGTTACGAAGAGTCCGTAATCCTGGTGGGAACTTCGGCCAGTATCGCCTCGGCGGACCGTAGGGTGAAGTCGCGCAACCACTCTGCAGGCCGGCCGCGGTCGGGGAGATGTCGTCGTACGGCCGCGTAGGGCAGGTCGACGAGTGCGAACGTGACCCGATCCATCACCTCGGCATCGGATGAGCCGAATCGTCGTCGAGCGTATGCTCGCACGACTTCGCGTGTGTGGTGATTATGCGTCCGGAGTTCGGCGGCGAGTGTATCGGGCCAGGAGCGCAACAGGTCCTGCTTGTCGTACTGCAGCAGCAGCGCGGACTCCCCGGGATGCGCGGCCGTCCAATCGAAACAGTGCGCGACCGCGGCTCGGGCGGCCTCGGTGGCATCGTCGCGCCGCAAGGCGGTGACGACGCCCTCCTGATATCGCGCGATGGAGCGTAGCCATAGCCGGGCCATCAGCTCGTCGCGGCTGGCGAAGCGGTGATAGACCGACCCCGACGGCGCCCCGATACGACGGGCGACGGCGGATGCCGTCGCCGCCGCTGGGCCGTCCTCGACGACCAGTTCGAGTGCGGCGTCGAGGATCTCGTCAATGCTGAAGCGCGGTTTTCGACCCACGGCCCCGGACCATGCTCGTTCCCTGCGCGGCGGCCACCGCACGCCGTGTCCCATCGTCGCCGATGATGCTGATGTCGCATCGCGCAACGGCTTTGGTTCGGCCCGCGTGGACAAGTGTCGCGTGGGCGACCAGTTCACGCCCGCCGCGGGCGGGGGAGAGGTACTCGATCGAGAAGCCGCTGGTGACGATGTCCGGACCGAGACCGAGCGCGGCGGCGTAGGTCAGTGCATTGTCGGCGAGGTAGCTCAGCACCCCGCCGTGGATGTAGCCGTACTGCTGACGCAGATCGTCGCGGACGTCGACTGCCAGTGTGACGCCATCGTCGCCGATGTGAGTCAGGCGTGCGCCGAGCATGCGACTGAACGGCTGGGCGTCAAGCACCGTACGTGCCAGATCCAGGTCAATCATTTATCAGAGACTGCTCTCTATTATTGTGTGTGTCAAGAGTGCTCCCGGATAGAATCCATCCGTGGATGGATTGACACGCCTATCCGCCGGGAGCAGGGTCGAACTGTGGTCAGGACGCTGAAGAACGACTGGTCGGGGCAAATCTTTCCGCACGCCGGCCGTCGCAAACCGCTCATCGGTGACCTGGGAGTCTCGAGCCCCAGACACCCCATCCTGGATTTGCTTGCGTGGGGCGCCGACCTCGGCCCCATCTTCGAGATGCGGATCTTTCGGCAGAACTTCGTGTTCGTGTCTAGTGCAGAGCTCGCCGCCGAGCTCTGCGATGAGACGCGGTTCTGCAAGGCGCTGCCACCGGCGATCACTGCCCTGCGGCAATACGCCGGCGACGGGCTGTTCACCGCCGAGAACGACGAACCCAACTGGCAACTGGCACACGAACTGCTGATGCCCGCGTTCACCAAGTCGGCGATGCAGTCGTATCACCCGATCATGCTGGCCACCGCCGATGAACTGTTCGCGTTCTGGGAACGGCAGGCCGGACCGGTGGACGTCACGCAGTCGATGACGAAACTGACCATGGAAACGCTGAGTCGTGCGGCGTTCAGCCACGACTTCGGGTCCTTCACCAGTCAGCAACCGCATCCGTTTGTCGGCGCCATGATCCGAGCATTGGAAACCGGGCGTCGCAAGGGTGGTCTGCTGACGGCGCCCGGAGGCGCGCTGCTCGGCAGGCTCATCGATCGGCGCAACGCGGGCCAGCAGGCGTATGTAGATAAGATGCTCGACGACCTCATCGCCGAACGTTCGGCATCTTCCGACGATCACGATCTGCTCGGCATCATGCTCAACACCTCTCACCCGGAGAGCGGGGAGCGACTGTCACCGTTGAACATTCGATATCAGATTCTGACTTTCCTGGTGGCCGGCCACGAAACCACCTCGGGTGCGTTGTCATTCACGCTGTACTACCTGTCGCGGAACCCGCATTGCCTGGCGAAGGCGCAACAGGAGGCCGACGAGATCCTCGGTGACGACTCGGACGCGGTGCCGACCTTCGAGCAGATTCCGAAGTTTCGCTACATACGCCGATGTCTGGATGAGGCACTGCGCATTTGGCCGACGGTGCCGGCCTTCGCCCGCAGCCCGCGGGGCGAGACCATGCTGGCCGACGCCTACCGGATGCGGCCGCAGGACTGGGCGATCATCGTGCTCGGCTTCGTTCACCGAGATCCGTCCGTCTGGGACGATCCGGATGTCTACGACCCGGATCGATTCCTCCCGGCCAACGTCAAGAAGCGTCCCGCGCACAGTTACAAACCGTTCGGTGCCGGGTTGCGGGCCTGTATCGGCCGCCAGTTCGCGCTGCATGAATCGGTACTGGTGCTCGCGCGCATCCTGCATCGATACGACCTCTCCGGTGACCCCGATTACGAACTCGCGGTGGACGAGCGACTCACCATGGTGCCCAAGGGGTTCGAACTCGATCTTGTGCCGCGACGTGCGCCCGCCCTGCTGCGGTGATCCGGCCGCCAGGTCACCAGAAGCGCCAGTGCGAGCAGGATCTCGGCGATGTCACCCCAGTAGTACATGAGCGTGCCACCGGCACGGATCTCTGCGGCCGGGGCGTCGATCGCGACAAACCATCCCGCGTAGAGCAGCTGTGCGATCACGGCGTGTCCGAAGATGGCCACACCGAGTACCACGAGCCGGGTCCGCACGCCGGGCCGGTGTGGCCCGGGGTCGGGTCCGGCGATCATCCAGGCGAACAGGTATCCGACCACGAAGAAATGCACGTGGATCGCGGAATGTACGAGGTTGTTCCGCTCTGAGAGACCGAAGAGGCCGGTGAAGTACAGCGCCGCGAGACCTCCGATGTTGGCTGTCAGCAACACGATCGGATGAGTCATCACACGCGCCGGTGTGGAGCGGAACAGTCGAGTGATCGCGGCGCCCACCGACGGCGGCACAGATCGCAGCAGCAAGGTCAACGGTGCAGACAACACCAGCGCCAGCGGGGCAAACATTCCGATGAGCAGGTGGCCGAGCATGTGGTCGGCGAACCCATCGGATGTCGCCGGCCGGGCGGCGACCAGCAGTAAGGCCAACCCGGTCAGAAATCCGACCGTGCGCCGATGATCCCAGCCGCGGTTCTCACTGTGGCGCCGCCGCGCAGCGAGAACATACGTGGTCCCGGCAAATGCCGCCAGCACCAGGACAGCGATGGTGCCGGTGGGAACTGCGGTCTCGGCGCCATGTGCCAGCGTGTTCATTGTCCTGCGAGTGAGTCGACGCCAGGAACCGGTCGAGCGGTGCGTTGCAGTAACCATCCGCCGACAACGAGTAGCGCGCCCAGGACCAGGAACCCGAGATCCCACAGCAGTTGGTGATCACCGCTGCGGACATGGTGAATCCGCAGGATGTGGTGGTCGATGACTCCCTCGACCAGGTTGAACATGCCCCAGCCGACCAGGACCCAACCCCACAGTGCCCGTGACGTCCACAGCCGGCGGCGGGCGTCGGTGACCCGGCTGTAGAGCAATGCCAGGCCGATGAGCACGGCGAGCCAGGTGAACGTGTGGAACAGCCCGTCCCACACCGTGTTGATCTGCAACCCGTGCACGGTGTCTGCCGAGTAGTAGTCCACACCGAGCCGATCGTCGTCGGTACCGGTCAGCATGTGGTGCCACTGCAAGAGTTGGTGCAGCAGGATGCCGTCGACGAATCCACCGAGACCGACGCCGAGGACCACGCCGGGTAGGGCAAGGCTGCGTGTCGATTGCTCGTGCGCTGCCGGGCCGGCTTCCGGGTCGCCGCGGGTCATGTTTCCTCGTCGAATCCCGGTGTGCGCTGTGCGGCCGCGACCGATCCGCCCGCCTCGTCGGCTGACTGCCCGCCACTCGTGGTGGTGCGACGATCGTCGGTGCCGTCTGGCTGTCGCTCGTCTTCGGCCACAGCGCCCGCCTCGGGTGTATCGCCGAAGTCGGGTTCCTCCTCGGCGAGGCGCTCATCCAGCGTTTCGCCTTCGCGCTGCTCGCGGGCGGTGACCCCGGTGCGGTCGGCGGCTGACCAGCCCTCGGGAGGATCCATGCCCTCCTCGAGCGGGTCGAGCTGCAGCCGGTCCTCATCGAGATCCTCGGCGTCGACCGCGGAGGCGAGTTCGGGGTTCACCGAATCGGCCGGGTCGGGAATGTGCGGTTGGTCGTGTTCTGCTGCCATCGGTACTCCTCTCATCGCTGCGATGAGGGGGATACCCGAACCGGCATGGCGCCAACCATGCCGACGCCGGCGGCTCGACCGCGGTCATTCCCCGGTGAAGACCGGCTTCTCCTTGTTGGCGAACGCGCGGGGACCGACCTTGGCGTCTTTGCTCTTGAACACCGAGATGCCCAGCTTGGATTCGATCTCGAAGGCGTCGAGTTCGTGCATGCCCTCGGTGTCACGCATGGTTTTGAGGATTGCCTGTACGGCGAGCGGGCCGTTGGCGGTGATGGCCTCGGCGATCTCGAGCGCCTTGTCCAGAGCCGATCCGTCGGGAACCGTGTAACCGATGAGGCCGTACTCCTTGGCCTCGGCTGCGGTGATGTGGCGTCCGGTCAGCAACAGGTCGGCGGCGATGGTGTACGGGATCTGCCGAGGCAGTCGCACCGCGCTGCCGCCGAGCGGGAACAGCCCCCATCGGGCTTCGGCCACACCGAACTTCGCGCTCTCGCCGGCCACCCGAATGTCGGTGCCCTGCAGGATCTCGGTACCGCCGGCTATGGCCGGGCCCTCGACCGCGGCGATCAGCGGCTTGGTGAGGCGCCGTCCCTTCAGCAATGCGGGCAGGCTCGCCGGGTTCCAGGTGCCCTGATCGGCGGTGTCCCCGGGGGAGTTCTTGTTCATCGCCTTGAGGTCCATGCCGGCGCAGAATGCGCCACCGGCGCCGGTCAGGATCGCCACGCGGATGTCGGGGTCGTCGTCGACCTGATCCCAGGCCTCGACCATGATCCGCATCATCTCCGCCGACAGTGCGTTCCGTGCCTGCGGACGGTTCATGGTCACGATCAGGACGTGGCCGCGCTTCTCGACGAGGCAGTCGGGAGCGTGGTCGGTGGCGGCTTGCGAACCGGCAACTGTGGTCATCGTCGTTCCTCGCGAATCGGTGCGGATTGCTGCTTGCTCAAAACGATAACACGTTCTAATTTTGAGCCATGGCCTACACGATTGCCGACCTCATCGAGCATGCCGTCGATTTGATGCCCGAGCGCATCGCCCTGGAATCCGGCGACCGCACTCGCACCTACGCAGATTTGGAGGCGCGCTCCAATGCGTTGGCCCACAAACTCCGCGAGCTCGGCGTGCAACCCGGCGACCGAGTGGGTCTGTACAGCCGTAACACCATCGAGGCGGTCGAGTCGATGGTCGCGATCTTCAAGGCCCGCGCGGTCATGGTGAACGTGAACTACCGCTACGTCGAGGCCGAGCTCGAACACATCTTTACCGACTCCGGGATGAAGGTCCTCATCCACGAGCGACAGTTCTGCGAGCGGGTGTGCAACACGTTGCCGAATTGTCCGTCGATCGAGCATCGGATCGCGATTGACGACGGCAGCGATGCTTCGTTGAGTTGCAGCGGTTACGAGGACACCATCCCCTACGACGATGCGATCGCGGAGTCGTCGACCGAGCGCGACTTCGAGAAGCGCACCAACGACGACCTGTACATGCTCTACACCGGTGGCACCACCGGAAAGCCCAAGGGTGTGGTGTGGCGGCAAGAAGACGTGTGGCGGGTCCTCGGAGGCGGGATCGACTGGTACACCAGCGAACCCGTGGCCGATGAGTGGAAGCTCGCGCAGGACGGCGCTGCGGGCGGGCAGCTGGTGCGCTACCCGATCCCGCCGTTCATCCACGGCGGGTCGCAGTGGGCCATCTTCCAATCACTGTTCGCAGGCGGAAAAGCGGTGGTGTACCCGGAGTTCAGCGGCAGCGCCGCCTGGGACATCGTCGAACGTCACGGCGTGAACGTCATCTTCATCACCGGCGACGCGATGGGTCGGCCGATGATCGAGGCGTTGGCGGAAAAGGACGAACACGATCTGTCCTCAGTTGTATCCATCGCGTCGTCGGCATGCCTGTTCTCGCCGACCATCAAGGATCAATTCGTCGACCGGTTCCCCAATGCGGTGATCGTCGACGCGATCGGGTCGTCGGAAACGGGTTTCGGAGGTCTGAGTGTGGTGGCCAAGGGCGCGCCACACAGCGGTGGACCACGCGTGAAGGCGGACAGCGAGACCCATGTGCTGCGTGAGGACGGCACTCCGGTGGAGGCCGGCAGCGGCGAGGTGGGTGTGTTGGCGAGGTCCGGGCACGTGCCGCTGCGCTACCACAACGATCCGGAGAAGTCGGCGAAGACCTTCAAGGAGTTCAACGGGATTCGGTATTCGCTGCCGGGTGACAACGCGCAGCTGGAGGCGGACGGCACCATCACCATGCTCGGGCGCGGCTCGGTGTCCATCAACACCGGCGGGGAGAAGGTCTTCCCCGAGGAGGTGGAGGGTGCGCTCAAGGCGCATCCCGACGTGTTCGACACGGTTGTCGTCGGCGTGACCGACGACCGGTGGGGGCAGCGGGTTGCCGCCGTCATCGCCACCCGTGACGGTGCCCGGCCCTCGATCGCCGACCTCAACGACGTGGTCCGCAAGGAACTCGCCGGCTACAAGTGCCCGCGCAGCGTCTGGTTCGTCGATCAGATCAAGCGTTCGCCCGCAGGCAAACCCGACTACCGGTGGGGTGCCGGCATCACCACCGAACGTCCCGCCGACGAGGCGCTGTAGCGCCGGAGATGAGCTGAGATGCGTACCGAACTCGCCGACCGTTTCGGCATCGAATACCCGATCTTCGGATTCACCCCGAGCCAGCATGTGGCCGCCGCGATCAGTCGCGCCGGTGGCATGGGAGTGCTGGGTTGTGTGCGCTTCAACGAGGCCGACGAACTCGACGAGGTCCTCGAGTGGATGCACGAGAACACCGACGGAAAACCCTTCGGTGTGGACATCGTGATGCCCGCGAAAATTCCCACCGAGGGCAGCCAGGTGGACCTGGACTCGATGATCCCGCCCGAGCACAAGGCGTTCGTGGAACGCACCCTCGATGACCTCGGTGTGCCACCGCTGCCCAACGGCGAACGGGTCAACGCCGGTGTGCTCGGCTGGCTACATTCCGTCGCGCGATCCCACGTGGACGTCGCGATGGAGCACACGCGAAAGTACGGGCAGATCAAGCTGATCGCCAACGCCCTGGGGTCCCCGCCGGAAGACGTCATCGCGACATCCCATGACAACGGCCTGCTCGTCGCGGCGCTCGCGGGGGCGAAGGAACACGCGCTGCACCATGTGGAGGCCGGGGTCGACATCGTGATCGCCCAGGGCTATGAAGGCGGTGGCCACACAGGCGAGGTCACCTCGATGATTCTCTGGCCCGAACTCGTTGACGCGTTGGGTGACGCGGCGCCGGTGCTGGCTGCCGGCGGTGTCGGTAGTGGCCGGCAGATCGCCGCGGCGATCGCGTTGGGCGCGCAAGGCGTGTGGATGGGCACCTACTGGCTGACCGCCGCCGAATACAAGCTCGGCATGGCCCCGGACGCTGACGGGCCGTCGACGGTGCAGAAGGCGCTGCTGAAGGCGACGTCGCGGGATACCGTGCGTCGCCGCATCTACTCCGGCAAACCCGCCAGGTTGCTGAAGACGAAGTGGACAGACGCCTGGGACGCCGACGGCGCGCCGGACGCGCTGCCCATGCCCTTGCAGAATCTGCTCGTCAGCGAGGCGCACGCGCGGATCTCGGCCGCCGACGATCCGGAGGTGGTGGCGATGCCGGCCGGTCAGATCGTGGGACGTTGCAACGAGATCACCCCGGTCGCCGCACTCATCGAGGATCTGGTTACCGAGTATGAGCAGGCGGTGGCGCGAATGAACACGACGTTGTCGACGCCGGTGAGCTGAACGTCCGTTTCGTCCGTGGGTGGATCGGCTATCTGTAGCGTTGTGCAACCGAAGGCCGATAAGCCTCACCCCGAGCGAAACGGACACCGATGACCCACCATCAGGCCAAGCAGACCGTCGACCGCGTCACCGACAGCCCGTGGTTCGAGCGGGCAGCGCGCGCCGGTTACCTCGTGACCGGTCTGCTTCACCTGCTCATCGCCTACATCGTGATGCGCATCGCCTTCGGTGGAGGCGGCAGCGCCGACCAATCTGGGGCGTTGGCGGTCTTCGCAGGTGAGCCCGGCGGGCAGGTGGTGCTCTGGGTGGCTGCGGTGGCCTTTGCCGCGCTGGCATTGTGGCGACTGGCCGAGGCGATCCTCGGTGGCAAGGCCAACGACCCGGATTCGTCGGACGGCGGTCTGAGCGAGTGGTTCGACCGCGGAAAGGCGCTGGCGCTGTTCGTCCTGTACCTGGGCCTGGCATGGTCGGCGATCAACTTCGCGACGGGCGGCGGGCAGTCCAGTGGGCAGCAAAATGCGGGCATGAGCGCGCGACTGATGCAGCACACCGGCGGCAAGGTGGTCCTGGTGATCGTCGGCCTGATTGTCATCGGCGTGGGCGCATACTTCATCTACAAGGGAGTCACCAAGAACTTCCTCGACGATCTCCGTCGTGGTGGTGGAACCGCGGTGACGACGACGGGGGTCATCGGGTACACGGCCAAGGGGGCGGTGATCGCCGGCGCGGGAATACTGGTGATCGTCGCAGCACTCCGGGCCGATCCGTCGAAGGCTGCCGGCATCGATGCGGCGATCAAGACCCTGGCGGGCCTGCCCGCGGGCCAGATCCTGTTGATCCTCGCCGCCGTTGGCCTGGCCGCGTACGGGGTGTATTGCTTCGTCATGTCGCGTTGGGCCCGGATGTGATGGTCACGCTGTATCCGGCTGCAGGTTCAGCGAGCAGCGGCGGCAATCATTGCGGTGCCGACACTGTGGCGCCGCAGAGATTTCGTCGTCCTACGGCGAGGCGTCAGCGGTGACCGCGTACCTCCCGCCATGTCGAACCCAGGTGGGCGGGCCGGCTGATTCCCGGAGTTGACGTTTGACCGTCTTGAAGGTGGCCGTGTCCGGTAGTTCGCGGGTCAGGCGCACGCGGTGCGGCCACTGTTTGGGTCCGAGATCGCTCTGGCGGCTCAGGAAGTCGGTGAATTCGTCGGCGTCGAGGCTCCGGTCGACCACCAGCACCGCCTCGATCTCGTCGCCGATCTCCACCGCCACGCCGTATACCGCTACCTGACGAACCATCGGATGCCTCAGTAGGATTCGTTCGATCGGTCCGGTGCCCAGGTTCTCGCCGTCGACGCGCAGCCAGTCGCCGAGCCGCCCGGCGAAGTGTAGGTAGCCGGCTTCATCGACCCAGGCGAGGTCTCCGGTGTGATAGACGCCGCCGCGCATCCGGTCGGCGGATGCGTCCGGATCGTTGTAATAGCCGCTGAACAGGCCTGGGCCCGAGGAATTCACGATCTCACCGACCTCGCCGACGGGTACCGGATCGCCGGATTCTGGGTCGACGACGGCAGTCGGCGCCCGCAGCGGACCCAACGCGTCCGGGGGAGTGTCGGGCGTGCGGGTGATGGCGACTCCACCCTCGGTGGAGCCGAATCCGTCGACGACCCGACATCCGAATCGGTCGGCGAAGCAGGCGCGGTCGGCTGCTGATGCCTCGTTGCCGTACATGATGCGAAGCGTGTTGTCGGCGTCGTCGGATCGTTCGTCGGTGGCGAGAATGTAATTGAGCGGCTTGCCGACATAGTTCGCGAAGGTGACGCCATATCGTCGGACATCGCGCAGGAAACCACTGGCGGAGAAGCGATTGCGCAGCGCGATCGACGCGCCACCGGCGAGGGCCACCGACCAGCCGGCGATGACCGCGTTCGAATGGAACATCGGCATCGACAGATAGATGACATCGTCTCGGCCGATGTCGAAACGGTCGGCGAGCATTCGGCCACTCTCGGCGAACTTCCGCTGGGTGCACCGAACGGCCTTTGGATCGCCGGTTGTCCCGGATGTGAAGATGAGCATCATCATGTCGTCGGGTGCGGGGGTCTCGACGTCGCCTGGGTCAACCCGGCGGTTGGCCTCTCCGCCGAACCGGCGGTGCGGGTCGTCGATGACCGGGATCCCCACGTCGACGCCGTCGAGGAGGTGGCGGCTTGCGCTGTCGGTCACCACGATCTGGCAGTCGGCACGAGCGATGTCGGCGGCCAGGGACTCGCCGCGGCGAGTCGTGTTGAGACCTACCAGTACGAAGGAACCCAGCGCGGCGGCGCCGAGGAGAACACTGAACTCGGGGGTGTTCTCCATCAATACCCCGACGTGCGGGGGTGCGTCGTGCGGCAACAACTCGCGCACCGCAGTTCCCCACGACCGTGATGCGGCGACATGGTCTCGCCAGGACATGAACCCGTCGTCGTGGTGCAGGCCGCGGTCGTCGACGTCGTCGACCGCGTGGAGCAGGTCGGCGAGGGTCACGCCGGGGTGGCGGCCAGGTCGGCGCCGATCGCGGCAAGCACCACCGGTGCCGAACCGAGGGTGAACTCGTTCTGCTTGGCGCGTAGGAAGTACCGATGTACCGGATGGCTGGTATCCAGGCCGACGCCGCCATGCACGTGCACGGTGGTGTGCGCGATCCGATGTCCGGCTTCGGCGGCCCAGAACTTGGCGGTCGAGATGGCGGTGCGCAGATCGGTCTCGCTGCCGGTGGGGGCGTCGGAATGGAAGTTGGCGAGCATCCACGCCGCCTGGATGGTGGTCAGCGACAACCCTTGGGCATCGATGTAGCCGTCGGCGAGCCGCTGGGCGACTGCCTGGAACGAGCCGATCGCGCGACCGAATTGTTCGCGTTCCCGGGCGTATTCGGCGGTGAGTTCCAGGGCGCGGGAGATGATGCCGGACTGTTCGGCGCAGACGGCCAAGGTCAGGCGTTCGGCGACATCACGTACGGCGGCCACCCCACCCTCGAGTACCCATGCGGTGTCGACGACTGCTTCGGTGAAGTCGACCTGACCGGTGGGGATCTTGCCGGTGGACGACTCGGCGCGGACGGTGACACCGGCTGTCTCGCGGGGCACAAGCACCGCCAGCGGTCCGTCGGGCCCGGCCGCGTTGACCACGAAGACGTGCGCGGCCTCGGCGTAGGGCACGTTGATCTTGGTGCCGGTGATCGTGATGCGTGCGTCGTCGACCACCGCGGTGGCCGTGGGTGCGGCCACGTCGACGCCGAGATCCTCCTCGAAGGCAACCGTGAGGATCTGTTCGCCACCGGCTGCCGGGCCGATCACCGAATCACGCAGCGCCCGAGAGCCGCGGTTGGCAGCCACCGGTAGGGCGGCGCAGGCGTGCGCGGCAAAAGGCACCTGCGCGATCGCGCGGCCGAGTTCCTCGGCGACGACGGTGTTCTCGATGGCGCTCAGGTCGCCGCCGCGTTCGCCCGCCAGCGAGGATGCGACCTCGAGGCCGAGCAACCCGGCCGCGCCGAGCTCGCGCCAGAGCTCGGCGTCGACCGGGGCGCCGGATTCCTCCAGCGTGGCGACCCGTTCGGGGGTGCTGATCGTGGTGACGATGTCGCGAGTGAGTCCGCGGACGTCGTCGGCGGTCTCGGGGTAGGTGAAGTCCATGGTGGGGGCCTTCTTTCGGGAGGGTGAGTTCAGCGCCGAGCGGCGGGGAGGCCCAGGGCGAGCATCCCGATGATGTCGCGCTGGATCTCGTTGGTGCCGCCGCCGAAGGTGAGGATGAGCGAGGTGCGCTGGAAGCGTTCGAGGCGGCCGTTGAGGTGAGCGCCCGCGGACCCCTGACGCAGGGTGGCCGCGGGCCCGACCACCTCCATCAGCAGTCGATAGGCCTCGGTGGCGAACTCGGTGCCGAACACCTTGGTCGCCGACGCGTCGGCGGGACTCGGCGACCCGCCGGAGGCGGCGATGGAGGCGATCTTCCAGTTGATGAGCTTGAGGAACTCCACCTTGGCGTGCACCCGCGCGAGGTTGGTCTGCACCCACGGCGAGTCGATCACGCGCTGACCGTCGCCGGTCTTGGTGTGCTGAGCCCACTCGATGGTCTCGCGTAGCGCGGTCTGGATCGGTGCGGCGCTACACAACGCGACACGTTCGTGGTTGAGCTGGTTGGTCACGAGCGGCCAGCCGCCGCCCTCGTCGCCGACGCGGGCGCTCGTGGGCACCCGCACGTCCTGGTAGTACGTGGCGCTGGTGTCCACGCCCGACATCGTGTGCACCGGCGTGTAGCTGAACCCCTCGGCGGTGGTGGGGACGATGATCATCGAGATCCCCTTGTGTTTCTTTCCGCCGGGCTCCAGGGTGGCGGGATCGGTGCGGCAGGCCAGCCAGATGTAGTCGGCGTAGGGGACCAGACTCGTCCACATCTTCTGTCCGTTGATGACGTAGTCATCACCATCACGGATCGCCGTCGTACGCAGCGCGGCGAGGTCAGTGCCCGCGCCTGGCTCCGAATAGCCGATGGAGAAGTGCAGCTGACCTGCGGCGATCTTCGGCAGGAAGAATGCCTTCTGCTCCTCGGTGCCGTAGTGCATGATGGTCGGCGCCACCGAGTTGATGGTCAGGAAGGGCACCGGCGCACCAGCGATCGCGGCCTCGTCGGTGAAGATCAGTTGATCCATCATCGAGCGGTTCTGCCCGCCGTACTCGGTGGGCCATCCCAGCGCGAGCCAGCCGTCGGCGCCCATCTGGGCGACCACGTCGCGATAGGCGTCGCCCTCACCGAGTTCACCGCCGTCGCCCCCGCTGAGCGCGGCGCGGCGTTCGTCGGTCATCAATCCGGCAAAATATGACCGGAGCTCCCGGCGGAGGTCGGCCTGTTGATCGGTGTAGGCGATACGCATCGGGGTCTCCGTGTCATAGTGGACAGCCGTGTGGCGGCGGGCACATGCTCGCCAACTTCTGAAACACGTTCTAACCTGTAGATCACAACCCGTCAACCAGACGAAGAGTCGGGAGAAGGAGTTCAGTATGCGAATCAAGGCAGATTTCGACCTGTGTGAGTCCAACGCCGTGTGTGTGGGTATGGCGCCGGACGTCTTCGATCTCGATGACAACGACTACCTGGTGATTCTCAAGGAAGAAGTCACGCCCGAGCGTGAGGAGGAGATGCGCCAGGTGGTGGCCAGCTGCCCCAAGTCCGCACTGTCGCTCGAATGAGTTCGGCTGGGCAATTCTGACCAACCGGTTCCGGTTGCCACGCGTTCGTGCTAGAACAGGTTCTAGTTTAAGAAACCTTTGGGGAAAGGGTGAGGCGTGAGCCGGTCGTTGGACGGACGTGTGGCGGTGGTGACGGGTGCCGGTGGCGGACTCGGGCGCGCGGAGGCCATCGGCCTCGCCGCCGAGGGGGCGACGGTGATCGTCAACGATCTCGCCGCGTCGCTGGACGCCAGCGACGTGATCGACGTGATCGGCTCTGCCGGTGGACGCGCGGTTCCGGTGACCGGTGACATCGCCGACTCGGCGACCGCCACCGAGATCATGCGCACCGCCACCGGTGACCTCGGCGGTCTCGACATCGTCATGAGCAACGCGGGCATCACTCGCGACAAGATGCTCTTCAACATGACCGACGACGAGTGGGACCTGGTGATCCGGGTGCACCTGCGGGGGCATTTCCTGCTCAACCGCAACGCCGCAAGCCACTGGCGCAGCGCCTCCAAGGCGTCCGGTGCGCCGGTCTACGGTCGGCTGATCAACACCGCATCCGAGGCCGGTCTGCTCGGCCCGGGCGGGCAGGCGAACTACGCCGCCGCCAAGTCCGGCATCATCGCGCTGACCGTCTCCGCCTCGCGGGCATTGGCCCGCTACGGGGTCACGGCCAACGCCATCTGCCCGCGCGCCCGGACGTCGATGACGTCGGATGTGTTCGGCGACGCCCCGGCCGACGGGGTCGACCCACTCGGACCCGAGCACGTCGTCACCTTGGTGAAATATCTGGCCGGGCCCGACGCCGCCAACATCAGCGGGCAGGTCTTCGTCGTCTATGGCGGCAAGGTGATGTTGATGGCCGCCCCGACGGTCGAGGAGACCTTCAGCGCGGTCGGTGATGCGTGGGATGACGCCGACCTGACCAAGACTCTGACCAGCTACTTTTCCGGTCGAGACGCGGCACGGTCGTTCTCGGCGAGTGAACTGGTCGACTGACCAATTATCTCGCGCAGTGCGTGATAGGTTCGCGGTGTTCGACGGGGCGGGCACTTTCGGCGGGTAGCAACCCGGGGGGATAGGAGTGTTGGTGTTCGAGAAGCTCGCGACGCCCATGGCAGGCGTTGGAGACTTCGTCGCGCTGGGGGTGGAATCGTCTCGGGAGCTGCTACGGCGTCCGTTCCAGTGGCGTGAGACGGTCGAGCAGTCCTGGGCCATCGCGCGGGTCTCGATGGTGCCGACGCTGCTGGTCGCCATCCCGTTCACGGTGCTCGTCAGCTTCACCCTGAACATTCTCCTGCGCGAGATCGGCGCCCAGGACTTGTCGGGGGCAGGTGCCGCCTTGGGCACCATCACCCAGATCGGACCGATCGTCACCGTGCTCATCGTCGCCGGTGCCGGTGCCACCGCGATCTGCGCCGACCTCGGCGCGCGCACGATCCGTGAAGAGATCGACGCGATGAAGGTGCTCGGCATCAACCCGATCCACCGACTCGTCGTCCCGCGCATCATCGCCTCGACCGGCGTCGCGATCCTGCTCAACAGTCTGGTCTGCACCATCGGCATCGGCGGCGGGTTCATGTTCTCGGTGTTCCTGCAGGATGTGAACCCGGGTGCGTTCATCGCGAACCTGACGTTGCTCACGGGCTTCGGTGAACTGATGATCTCGATGGTGAAGGCCGCGCTGTTCGGTCTGTTCGCCGGGATGGTCGGCTGCTATCAGGGCCTCAACGTCAAAGGCGGCGCCAAGGGGGTGGGCGACGCGGTCAACGAGACCGTCGTTTATTCGTTCATGGCGCTGTTCGTGGTGAACGTGGTGGTCACCGCGGTCGGTCTCAAGGCGACGGCGGGCTGAGCGATGGTTCTTCCGTTCACCACCCGCCTGCGCAGTGCCCGCGTTGCGGTCAAACGCGCCGGCGAGGACTGGGACCAGATCGGCGATCAGGCACTGTTCTACTGGGACAGCATCATCGCGATCCCGCGCGCGCTCAAGCAGTACAAGAAGGAGACATTGCGGCTGATTGCCGAGATCTCCATGGGCACCGGCGCGCTGGCGATGATCGGCGGCACCGTGGTGGTGGTCGGCTTCTTGACGCTGTTCACCGGCGGCACCATCGCCGTGCAGGGCTACAGTTCGCTGGCCAACATCGGCGTCGAGGCGCTCACCGGCTTCTTCTCCGCGTTCATCAACGTCCGCATCGCGGTGCCGGTGATCGCTGGTATCGCCCTGGCCGCCACCATCGGCGCCGGCGCGACCGCGCAGCTCGGCGCGATGCGGGTCAGTGAAGAGATCGACGCGCTCGAGACGATGGCGATCTCGTCCATCCCATACCTGGTCAGCACCCGGATCGTGGCGGGGCTGATCGCGATCATCCCGTTGTACTCATTGGCCTCGCTGGCGTCGTTTCTGGCCAGCCGGTTCGCGACGGTGTTCCTCTACGGTCAGTCGCCCGGCGTCTACGACCACTACTTCAACACCTTTCTGATCCCGTCGGACATCCTGTGGTCGTTCGTGCAGGCCATCTGCATGGCGGTCGCGGTGATGCTCATCCACACCTATTACGGCTACAACGCGTCGGGCGGCCCGGTGGGTGTGGGTGTGGCGGTCGGCAACGCCGTGCGCGCCTCGCTGGTCGTGGTCGTGGTGATCACCCTGCTCACCTCGCTCGCCATCTACGGCGTCGACGGCAAGTTCAACCTGGCGGGATAGGGCCGAACAGACATGGCACGACGACAAGAACGCAGCAGAGGTGTTCGGCGTACCGCCGCGGTCATCATGGTCGGCGGACTCGTCGCGATCATCGCGGCCGCGTCGGGACAGTTCCTCGGCTGGTTCGGTTCCACGCAGACGGTGACGGTGCAGGCGCCGCGGGCCGGACTGGTGATGAGCCCCGACGCCAAGGTGCGGCTGCGTGGGGTGCCGGTCGGCCGCGTGGACTCGATCGACACCGGCGGGGACGAGGCAGTCCTGACGTTGAGCATCGACTCCGACCAGATGGCGCAGATCCCCGGCAATGTTGGTGCCGACATCAAGTCCAACACGGTGTTCGGTGCCAAGGCGGTCAATCTGGTGGTGCCGGAGTCGGGGCCGAGTGGTCGGCTCCAACCCGATCAGACCATCACCGCCGACCACGTCGTGGTGGAACTCAACACCGTGTACCAACAGCTGGTGAACGTGCTCGCCGAGCTGCAGCCGGAGAAGCTCAACTCCGTTGTCGGTGCGGTCAACACCGCATTGGCCGGGCACGGCGACGAGGTGGGGGCGGCGCTCGAGCAGCTGTCGAACCTGCTGGCCAAGACCAACAAAGAGCTACCCGAACTCAACGAGCTGATCCGGCAGACCGCGGCCACCACCAATGTGTACGCCGACGCGATGCCCGACCTGATGCGCACCGTCGACAACGTGACCTACCTGGGCAACACCCTGGTCGCCAACTCCGCCAATCTCGATGCACTGCTCATCAACGCGACCGGGATGGCCGACACCATCAACGGCGAACTCGCGCCGTCGAAGCAGACGCTGATCTCCGCACTCACCAACCTGGACCCGGTGTCGCAACTGTTGGGCTATCAGTCACCGGGTGTCGAGTGTTTTCTGACCACGTCGGCGGTGTCGGCGGACCTGGCCAAGCCCTACTTCGGCGGCAAGAACGGCAACCTGTTGCTGTACGCCGGTCTGTTGCCCGGCAAGGAGCCCTACACCTACCCGGAGAGTCTGCCCCGCGTCGATGCGGCGGGTCCGCCGACGTGTGCGGGCGGCTTGAGCGACCCGACCACCAAGGTGCACTCCGACTTCTATGTGACCGACAACGCGCCGGTGCCGTATCAGCCCCGGACCAAACCGAAAGCCAACCGCGAGAAATTGTTCCAACTGCTGTTCGGGGAGCCAGGGCGTGGATAATCGTGCGCGCGCGTTTCGCGCGACCGTCATCAAGCTTGGTGCGTTCGCCATCGTCATGGTCCTGGTGTTTGTCGGGCTCGTGGTGGTCTTCAGCAACTATCGGTCCGGCAAGTCCGACGACTACCGGGCAGTGTTCACCAGTGCCTCGGCGATGAAATCCGGCAGCAAGGTCAAGATCGCCGGGGTGGAGGTCGGCCAGGTGTCGGGGGTGTCACTGACCCGCGACAACGATGCCGAGGTGGAGTTCTCGGTGGACCGCGAGTACCGACTCCCGTCGTCGGTGCGCGCGCTGATCCGCTACGAGAACCTCACCGGCGACCGGTATCTGGAGCTCGAACAGGGCAGTGGGGCCGCCGGTGAGTACCTGTCGCCCGGTGAACAGATCCCGGTCGATCAGACCGAGCCGGCGTTGGATCTCGACAAACTCCTCGGCGGTTTCAAACCGTTGTTCCGCACCCTCGATCCCGATGAGGTCAACGAGTTGTCGGCCTCGATCGTGGCGGTGTTCCAGGGGCAAGGCCCGGCGTTGAACAAGTTGCTGGCCGACACCGCGTCGTTCACCGGCGCGCTCGCCGACCGCGACCAATTGATCGATCAGGTCATCGACAACCTCAACACCACCCTGAGCACCCTCGACGGTGACCGGACCGGCCTCGACAGCAGTATCGATCAACTGCAGCAGTTGGCCTCGGGGCTCGCCGAACAGCGCGGGGTCATCGGGAACTCGCTGACCCAGACGTCGAAGGTGACCAACGGTCTGGCCGACCTGCTGCAGACCACCCGGCCCGACCTCCAGCAGATGGTCGCCAACACCGGCAGCACATCGCAGGAACTGCTCAACGCCGAACCGTATCTGCGGTCGCTGATCCCACGGTTGCCCAACGACTACAAGATGCTGTCCAACCTGGGCTCCTACGGCGCCTGGTTGCAAATCTACTTCTGCCGAATCCGGTTGCTGCTCACCGGTCCCGGCGGCAAACAGTACTTCTTCACGTCCAACGACGTGATGGGGGACACGACCAAGGCAGGCGGGAGGTGCGCGGCGCAATGACCGGACCGTTCGGCAGGCTCTTCAGCAGCCAGCGCAGCGAGTCGACGGAGGCCGAGGTCTCCCGCGAGGCCAAACGTGGCGGACGCAGCCGCGCCGGTATCGGCGTCATCGGCGTGGTGGTGACCACTCTCGTCGTGGTGGTCGCGATGCAGATGGACAACCTGCCCTATCTCCGCCCGATCAGTTCCTACACCGCCTATTTCGACGACGCCGGCGGCCTGGTCACCGGTGACATCGTGACGGTCGCGGGCGTCAACGTGGGCACCGTGCAGAACATCGAACTCGCTCCGACCGACGACGGCACCAAGGCGGCGGTGACGTTCCGGCTGAACGACACCGTGGTCCTGGGCACCGAGACGCAGGCGGCCATCAAGACCGAGACGGTGCTCGGTCGGCGGAATCTGACCATCCTGCCGCACGGTACCGGCCGGATCGAACCCGGTGGAGAAATCCCGAACGGCAACACCGTCGCACCCTATTCGCTCACCGATGCCCTCGACGACGCCACCACCACGCTGTCGGAGACCGACACCGACCAACTCAACGAGGCGCTGACCACAGTGTCGGCGGCGTTCGCCGAGACCCCCGACCAGGTGCAGGACGCGGTCGACGGAGTGGGGCGGTTGTCGAAGGCGATCGCCGACCGCGATAACACCCTGCGCGAACTGCTCGCCAAGGCCAATGGCGTGACCAAGATCCTCGGCGACCGCAACCAACAGATCAACTCGCTTCTGGTGGATACGAATTCATTGCTCGGCGAGCTACAGATGCGTCGTGCGGCGATCGCCGAACTGATCACCGGCGCCCGCGACGTGTCCGCGCAGATCAGCGGATTCATCGCCGACAACAACGAACAGCTGACGCCCACGCTGGAGAAACTCGACGGTGTGCTCGACATCCTGAACGACAACGAGCAGAGCCTGCGCGAGACCATCGACCGGATCGGACCGTACGCGAACGCGCTGGGTGAAGCCGTCGCCAACGGCCCGAACTTCGACTCTCTGGTAGGTGTGTCAACCTTCGGCGACTACACCGCAACCTTCCTCAAGGTGCTGCAACAGAAATACCCGGAGGCGGCGAAGGCGTTCAGCTACAGCGGATTCCCGCTGCTGCCGAACGCCTGGAGCGAAGCGCCACCGGCCGGCAGTCGGCCAGAATCGCCCAAGCCCCCGCCCGCGACCTATCCGACACCACCGCCGACGAGTTCGAGATCAGGAGGCTAGCGCGATGACCAAACGTGTCCTCCAGGTTGTCGCCGGCGTCGTGCTCATCGCGCTCGTCGCGGTCGCCGCCTACCTCGGCTTCACCAAGGCGACGACGAAGTCGGTGACCGCCTACTTCCCATCGGCCACCGGCCTCTACAACGGAGATCCGGTGCGGGTGCTCGGCGTCGACGTCGGCAGCGTCACCTCCATCACACCCCGCGAAGGCGATGTGCGGGTGCAGATGTCGATTGACCATGACACCCCGATCCCGGCGGACGCCAAGGCGGTCGTGGTGGCTCAGAGCCTGGTCTCCGGACGTTTCATCCAGCTGACCCCGGTGTACTCCGAGGGCCCCCAGCTCAACGACGGCGACGCCATCCCGATGAAACGCACCGCCGTCCCGATGGAGTGGGACGACGTGAAAAAGCAACTCGGTGAGCTGACCGAGGCGGTCGGTCCGCAGGGAGCCGAACCGGGCACCGCCGCCACCGCCATCGACGTGTTCGAACAGAATCTCAACGGCAACGGCGCCGCGATCAACCAGTCGATCACCGAATTGTCGGACGTGATGGACACTCTCGCCGCCGGACGCGGAGACCTGTTCGCGACCATCCGCAGTCTGCAGAAACTCACCGATGCGCTGTCGGACAGCCACGAACAGCTCGTGCAGTTCAACGGGCGCATCGCCTCGGTCAGTGATGTGTTGGCCGACAACACCGATGCGCTCGACGGTGCGCTGCACAACCTCGACTCGGCGATGACCGACATCCAGGGCTTCATCGCGCAGAACAAGGATGCGTTGACGACGTCGGTGTCCGATCTCGCCCAGACGACCTCGATCCTGGCCGACAAGGACGAACAGCTGCGGGGCCTGCTGCATTCAGCACCCAACCAGCTCGCCAACTTCTACAACATCTACAACCCGCTGACCGGATCGCTCTCGGGTGTGTTCGGTCTCGGCATGGGCCACAACCTCATCACGCTGCTGTGCGGCACCATGGACGCCAACAACCGGCCGGGCCAGAGTCAGGCCGACGTCGAACATTGTGTGGATGTGCTCGCGCCGATGCTGTCGACCATCGCCGTGGCCTACCCACCGTTCATGACCAACCCGGTCACCGGCATCAACGCCACTCCCGATCAGATCACCTACCAGAACGCGAGTGTGAAAGCGCGCGCCCAGGCCGGGGTCCGGGCACAGGACGCCCAGACGCGACGAGACAACGGCGGCGGTGCCCTCGGTGATCTTCTCGTCCCGTGGGGAGCCGAGGGATGACCGGGTCGATGATGCGGCAGGTGCGCCTGCTGGTGGTGTTCGCCACGGTGATCGTGGCCGCCACCGCGTGCGGATTCTCCGGGCTCAACAGCCTGCCGGTACCGGGCGCGCAGGGAACCGGCAACGGCGCTTACCAGATCAGCGCTGTGCTGCCCAACGCCGCCGGGCTGGTGAGCAACGCGCCGGTGATGATCGACGACGTCACCGTCGGCTCTGTCGGTGACATCGAGGTGCGGGATTGGAATGCCGAGCTCGACATCCGTCTCGACAAAGGTGTGCGGATACCCCAGGGTTCACATGTGATGGTCGGGATGACCAGCGTCCTGGGTTCGACCCACCTGCAGATCGTCGAACCCGACTCTTATGACGGGTATATGGCGCCGGGGGACCAGATCCCGCTGCCGGCCTGCCCGGAGTCACCGAACATCGCGGCGCCGACGACCGCCCCGCCGGAGCCCGACATCAACTCCGCACAGCAGGTGCCAGGGTGTTCCTATCCGACCACCGAGCAGGTGCTGAGCTCGCTGTCGGTGGTGCTCAACGGTGGTGGGCTCTCGCAGTTCGGCGACGTCGTGCACGAGATGGATGCCATCTTCGGTGGTCGGCAGGAGCAGATCCGCGCCCTCGTGCCGCGGCTGAATGTGCTCGTCGCCGACCTGAATCGGCAGCGAGGCAACATCATCCGGGCGATGGAAGGCCTCGACCGGATGACCGCCGCGATCAACGAACAGACCCCGACGGTGGAGAAGGCGCTTGCGGATGCCCCGGCGATTCTGTCGCTGCTCAATGATCAGCGACAGCAGTTCGTCACCGCACTCGATTCGCTGGGCCGGCTGTCGAAGACCACCAACGACGTGCTCGACGCCAACTCCGACGACATCGAGACCATCGTCGCGAATCTGGACCGGGTGCTCGAGCAGACGGCCGCCGCAGGCCCGGCACTGCCCGGGTCGTTGAAGATCCTGCTGACCTTCCCGTTCCTGGAGGAAGCCATCCCCACGATCGTCAAGGGCGACTACGTGAACTCGGATCTGGTGCTGGACCTGACCTTCGAGAGTCTCAACAACACGATCTTCCGGTCGGTCGGCGCCGTCGGACCCGAGGCCGTCGCCGGCACACCCGCCGGGGCCGCCAAGCGCGGGCTGGACCCGTTCACCTCACCGCTGACCCCGGGCGGGGAGCGACGTCCGGACTCTGACGAGCCCGTTCCCGCGCCGGCCGCCACGCCCAGCGCAACGACACCCCAGCGTGGATCGGGAGGTGGCAACTGATGAAGATCACGCGGTTCGTCCGCATCCAGCTGATCATCTTCGCGGTCGTCACCGTGGTGGCGATGGTCGCGATGGCGATCTACTACGTGCGGATTCCGTCGATGGTCGGCGTCGGGCGCTATCAGGTGGAACTCAACCTGCCCAGCACCGGTGGCCTGTATCAGAACGCGAATGTCAGCTACCGCGGCGTCAACGTGGGCAAGGTGGAGTCGGTGCGGCTCACCGAGAACGGTGTGCAGGCGACACTGTCGATCGACAGTGACACCAAGGTCCCGGCGTCGTCGCAGGCATCGGTGCGCAGTGTGTCGGCCGTCGGCGAGCAGTACGTGGAGTTCACGCCGCGAGACGACGGACCGAGTGGAAACCTTCACGACGGGTCTGTTGTCACCAGCGACGACGTGCCGGTGGAGATCTCGTCGGTACTCGATCAGGCCAATGCGCTGCTCGACAAGGTCGGGGACACCAAACTGCGCGCACTGATGGACGAGGCGTTCACCGCCTTCAACGGCACGGCCGAGGATCTGCGACGGCTGCTCGACTCGATGATCCTGTTGGTCGACGACGCGGACAAGAACTCCGATGTGACCATCGACCTGGTCCGGCAGGCGGGCCCACTGTTGGCGACGCAGTCGGCGACCGCAGACGACATCCGCTCGTGGACCGCCGATGTCACCGCCGTCACCGATCAGCTGCGCGCCAACAACCCGGAGATCACCGATCTGCTCGAGAAGGGGCCGACGACGGCGTCGCAAACCGAGCAGCTGTTCGCCTCGATGGACCAGACGCTCCCGCTGCTGATCTCGAATCTGGGTGTGGCGTCGAAGACTCTGGCGGTGTATCTGCCCAACCTCCAGCAGATCCTCGTCATCTATCCGCGGCTCATCGACGCCCTGCTCACCTCGCTCAACGCCGGTGATCCGCGATACGGCCCGAGCGTGATGTTCTCACTCGGCTTCCAGGATCCGCCGGCGTGCACGGTCGGCTTCCTGCCGCGCTCGGACTGGCGATTCCCGTCCGCGCAGACGGCGCGGGAGCTCCCGCCGGGCATGCTGTGCCGGGTGCCGCAGGACGCGCAGGTGGCGGTGCGCGGCGCGCGCAACTATCCGTGTGTGGAGTTCCCCGGGCGACGGGCACCGACCCCGGAGGAGTGTCGGACCGGCTACAAGCCGGAAGCCGGCACGAATGATGCCTTCCCGAACGGATTGCCCGGTGTTCGGCTGCCCAACGAACCGGCCGGTTACACCACGCCGGGGACACCGGCCGACCACGAGCCCGGGCCGGCCGTCTATGCCACCAGTTACGATCCCGAGACAGGAGATTTCATCGGACCGGACGGAAAGACCTACAACGCCGGTACCGGACAGAATTCGCAAGGACAAGACAGCACATGGCAGAGCCTGATAACGAAGACCGTCGAGGGCTGACCCCGCCGGCCGGGCAGACCGGGCCGGTGCGTCGCGCACCGCTGCGGCGGCCCCGGCGGCCGGGCGCCCGAGAGACGAAACCCGACGTCGGCGGCGAGAGCCCACCCCCGTCTCCCGATGAGCGCGAAAGTGGCCCTCTGGTCCCTGAGGAGCGAGCTCGCGAGCGTCACGAAGGGCCGGCCGACGAATTCACTGACCGCGGCGCCGGTGACATCGAGGCCGACCCGACCGAGGTCGAACAGCGTCTCGGCTATCGGGCACGGCGCAAACGGCGACGCTCGACCACCCGCCCGGCAGCGCCGAGCACGACCGACAGCGTGCGCTATCGCGGTGCCCGGCGTTCGCGTGGCTGGATTGTCGGTGGCGCGGTGGGTGTGGTGGTCCTCGTGGCGAGTGTGGTCGCAGCGGTGGTGTTTGCCGTCGGCATCGGCCGGATCACCGACGAACAGGAACTGCGCCAGGAGTACTCGACGTTCGCCCAACAGATGGTGGTGAATCTGACGTCGCTCAACGCCGACAACGTCGACGACGCGATGGCGACGTTGGAGGACAAGACCAGTGGCCGCGCGCATCAGCAGATGCAGGACTCGATGAAGCAGGCGGTGAGCCTGGTGCGGGATCAGAATCTCGACACCAAGTCCACCGTGATCTCCGACGCCGTGACACAGGCGACCGCCGACGAGGGCACCGTCATCCTGGTGTACGGCTGGCAGATGAAGCCGGAGAAACCCGACGAGCAGACCATCGTGCAGACCTTCCGCTGGCGCGTGCAGATCACGCGGATCAACGATGAACTGAAGATGACGAATTTCGAGTGGGTGACCTGATGCAGCTCACCACACGTAGATTGCTCGTGGCGGCCGCCGTCGTGGTCACCGTCGCATGTGTCTGTGTCGCAGGCTTTCTGGGTTATCGCTACAACGAATCGCGGCTCTCCGAGCAGGCGCGTGATTCCTCCTTGGCGGCCGCGAAGGGATATGCGACGACCATGTTCGGCTACACCCCCGATAACGTCGAAGAGCATGTCGCGCAGTCGAAACAGGTGCTCACCGGAGCAGCCAAACCGACGTACGAAGACCTGGTGACCAAGAACAACCTGGTGTCGGAGGTGCAGAAGCAGTTGGTCGTGTCCGAGGTGACGATCCAAGACGCCGGGGTGGTGACCAACACCGCCGACACGTCGCAGGTGCTGATCTTCATGAACCAGTCGGTGACGCGCGGCGGAAAAGAGCTCGTGCGAGTCGATCCCAGCCGTCTGACCTTCGACATGGTCGAACAGGACGGCCGATGGATGATCACCGGGATCGACGTGATCACCGACGATTCGTTCCGCAGCCGGATCGAGCAGACCGACACGCCACCGCCGGGTGCGGTCCCGTTGCCGGCCCCGAGTGCGCCTACATCGCCGACGCCGGCGGGCTGACCTTTTCGTGTATGACGTGGTTCTCGCGACCACCGGTGGTCGAGTAGGCCGACGCGCTAGCCGAGGTCGTATCGAGGTCACGTGAGGTGGTCTCGATACGCGACTCACTCCGTTCGCCGCTACTCGACCACCGGGTTGTGTGTTCGTGGTTTTCTGGTGGTCGAGTAGGCCGAGGCGCTAGCCGAGGTCGTATCGAGACCTCGTGAGGTGGTCTCGATACGCGACTCACTCCGTTCGCTGCTACTCGACCATCGGGTTGTGTGTTCGTGGTTTTCTGGTGGTCGAGTAGGCCGAGGCGCTAGCCGAGGTCGTATCGAGACCTCGTGAGGTGGTCTCGATACGCGACTCACTCCGTTCGCTGCTACTCGACCACCGGGGTAGCGTTCGCCGCTACTCGACCACCGGGGTTCCGCAGCACAACACAGAACCGGGGTCGACGACCTTGTGGCCGCCGACCCCGGTATCCCCTGTGAGAGATCAGGCTTGCGAGGTGTAACCCATCGGCATGAGGATGGACTTGTGTTCCAGGTAGGACTCGAGGCCTTCGCGGCCGTTCTCCCGGCCGATCCCGGAGTTCTTGTAGCCGCCGAACGGTGACGCGGGATCGATGGCATACCAGTTGATCCCGAGCGTTCCGGTGCGGATCTGCTTGGCCACCTGCACGCCACGCTCCACATCCGCTGTCCAGATCGAACCGGCCAGACCGTAGTCGGAGTCGTTGGCGATGGCGATCGCCTCGTCGACGTCGTCGTAGGCGATCACACTGATGACCGGGCCGAAGATCTCCTCACGCGCGATCGTCATGTCGTTGGTGACACCGGTGAAGATTGTCGGAGTCACATAGAAGCCGTTCTCCAGGCCCGCTGGGCGGGTGCCCTCGAGAACAGCGGTCGCGCCTTCGGCTTTGCCGGTGGCGACGTAGCCCTCCACCTTGTCGCGTTGCTTTTCGGTGATGATCGGGCCGAGCATCGTGCCCTCGGCGGTCGGAAGGCCCGGCGTGAACGTCTTGGCGGTGTCCACCATGGCGGCGACGATCTCGTCGTGCCGTGACCGCGGCACCAGCACCCGGGTCTGGGCGACGCATGCCTGCCCGGCGTTGATCAGGCCGGCGGAGAACACCAGCATGTGAATGTTGGCCGCGAGATCGACATCCTCGAGGACGATGGCCGCCGACTTACCGCCGAGCTCCAGCGAACAACGCTTGAGGTTCTCGCCGCAGCGCGCGGCGATGGCGCGACCGGCGGCCGTCGACCCGGTGAAGGTGATCTTGTCGACGTCGGGATGCTCGACGAGGGCTTTTCCGGTCTCCGGTCCGCCCGGCACCACCGATATCACTCCTTCGGGTACACCGGCTTCGACGAAGAGCTGCGCCAGCAGGTTCGCGTTGAGCGGGGTCTCCGGAGCCGGTTTCAACACGATCGAGCACCCCGCCGCCAGCGCCGGGCCGAACTTGTTGCACAGCAGGAACAGCGGCACGTTCCACGCGATGATCGCGCCGACGACACCGACCGGCTCGCGCGTCACCAGGGTCTCGCCGAACAGGCCGGTGCGTGTCTCCTCCCACGGGAAATCGGTTGCGGCGCCTGCGTAACCCTGTAGCACGCCGGTCGCCGGTAATTGTTGCAGGGTCGCGACGTCGGTGGGAGTGGCACCCATTTCCGCCGAGACCAGATTCGTGATGTCGCCGGTCCGCTCGTTGATCAGGTCGGCGGCGCGATTGAGCACGGCCGCGCGTTCGGCGGGTGCAGTGGCGCTCCAGACACCCGAGTCGAAGGCGGTACGCGCACGGGTGACCGCGGTGTCGACGTCGGTCTCGTCGGCGAGCGGAACCGAGCCGACACGTTCGCCGGTGGCAGGCGAGAACACCTCGAGCGTCTCGGTCGAATGCGGGTCGACCCACTGGCCACCGATGAACAGTTGCGGCTGGTCGCCGGCGCCGACAAGGGCGGATGCCGGACGGGACTCGACGGTCTCGGTCATAGATGTGCTCCTGAGTCGGTGTGAACTACTCCACACCTGATACTAGAACACGTTCTAACTTTGTGGCCAGGGGCGTCCCAAGCGCATCGGTCACCGACCGAAGCGGATCATCGCGGTCAACCCCTCGACGACGTCGTCGAGCACCGCGAGTTGCGCCGTGACGGTGTCGCATTCGAGCAATCGCTGTCGGTCCGCCGGGCCGATCGGCAACCGCAGTGTCCAGGCGAACAACCCGTGCTCGACGACGTCGTCGACGTCGAAGTGCGGCAGACCCGCCGGGACCGCCTCCGGCCGTGTCTGCGCGACCTCGGTGACGAAGTCGGTCAGCCGGTCCCGCAGGTCGATGATGCGCGGGTGATCGTCGGCAGTGATGGCGGGTTCGGGCAGCCGCTCGGTGACGGCTCGTGGATAAGGGTCGTCGGGCAGCCATTCGGTCACCCGGAACCGCCCGGCTCCGGTGCAGGTCAGCGATGCCTGGCCATCGGCCTGCCGCAGCACATTGTCGATGCGCGCATACGTGCCGACCTCGTGGCGCACGTCGCCGCCACCCACCTCATGGCCGCGCGCGATCAACACCACACCGAAGAACCCGGCACCGTCGGACCGCTCGGCGCGACCCAGGCAGTCCGAGAGCATCTACCGGTACCGTGGCTCGAAGATCCTCAGCGGCAACGGTTCACCGGGGATCAGCGCGGTGCCCAGCGGGAACATCGGTGTCACCGGCGGACCCTCCGGCGTCACAGGGCGGCCGTCATCGGTGTGCGAGGTTCGACGCCACCGTCAGGTCGACGGTTTGGCGTCGAGCACGACCTCGAACTCGAGCAGGTCGGCCCCGCTGGCGACGGGCTTGGCGCGCTCGCCGGAGTGTGCCTCGCGGGCGGGACCGGACGCCCACGCCTGAAAGTCCTCCTCGGTCTCCCAGTGCGTGACCACGAAGTAGCGGTCGTCGCCCTTGACCGGACGCAGCAGCTGGAATCCCAGGAAGCCCTTCGATCCGTCGACCGAATGAGCCCGATTGGCGAATCGCTTCTCGAGTTCGGGGCCGGCGCCTTCGGGGACCGAGATCGCGTTGATCTTCACAACAGACATGGCCACACCCTACTGGCATGCTGGAGGACGTCATCAGCAGTTCGTATCGGAGGCGGAGGTTCGTGATGGCGCGGGAGCGATTGACGCCGGGTCCGGAGCATCCCATCACCGTGGCGCCCGCGGATGGGCGGGTCGTGGTGCGCGCCGGTGACGCGGTGGTCGCCGATACCGTGTCCGCGCTGATCCTGCGAGAGGCGCACTACCCGCCGGTGGTCTACCTCCCCTTGTCCGACGTGGATTCATCGATGCTGCGTGAGAGTGCGACCACCACCTACTGCCCGTTCAAGGGGGAGGCGAACTACTACGACCTCGTCGTCGACGGCGGTGTGTTGCCAGATGCGCTCTGGGTGTACCGCGATCCCTACGACGCGGTCGCCACCATCGGCGGTCACGTCGCGTTCTACCCGGATCGGGTGCAGATCGACACCGGCGTCGCGCGGGCCGGCTAGTTCGTCGCTGCCATACCCTGGAGTTCGTGACGACCGAGTACGTGGCGGGAACGGTGAGCAGGTCGGGCGATGCAGCGCCGGCAGTCCGGGAGACCGGGTTGCGTGATCATGGCGGGCCGGTCGACGTCGACGGACACGATGTTCGTGGAGTCGGTCCGATCGTGTTGCTGCACGGGCTGATGGGGCGCGGACGGACCTGGCGTCGACAGATTCCGTGGCTACGTCGCCACGGCCGCGTCTTCACCTTCGACGCGGCCTTCCACACCGGCGCCGACGTCGCCGCACCCGACGATGTCGCCGAACTGAGTACCGAACGCTTTGTGGCCGACCTCGCCGAGATCCTCGTGTGGATCGATCAGGGGCCTGCGGTGCTCGTCGGCCATTCCATGGGCGGGCTGCACGCCTGGTGCACGGCGGCGGCGTATCCGGAGATGGTGTCGGCGTTGGTCATCGAAGATATGGCGCCGGATTTCCGTGGCCACACGACGCGGGACTGGACACCGTGGTTCGACTCCTGGCCGGAGCGATTCGGCTCTGTCGAGCAGGCCCAGCAGATGTTCGGTGAGGTAGCGGGGCGCTATTTTTTCGAGGCTTTCGACGACGGCCGGCTGCACGGCGATCTGCAGATCTGGACCGAGATCGCCGAGGAGTGGGCTCGGCGCGACTTCTGGTTGCAGTGGCGGGCGGTCGACGTACCCAGTCTGCTCATCGAAGCCGGCAATTCGGTGACCCCGCCCGGGCAGATGCGCACCATGTGTTCGCTGCAGCAGTATGCCGACCATCTGTGCGTGGTGGGTGCGGGACATCTTGTGCACGACGACGCCCCGGACGTCTACCAGGGTGCGGTCGAGGCGTTCTTGTCGGCGTTGCCGAGGTGAGTGTTCTGGCGGCGGGTGCTGTGGTCTCGATACGCTGACTCGCCTAGCGGCTCGTCGGCTACTCGACCACCGGAGGGCGCGGGTCGTCGGCTACTCCCTGGATCGAGTAGCGAGATCGACCACCGGAGAGGTGGCTCCAATCGCTGGTCGATCTCGATACGCGACTCACTCCGTTCGCTGCTACCCGATCCAGGGAGTAGTTGCGAGCTGCTAGGCGAGCGACGTATCGAGACCAGTCGCACCTTCAGCCCGCTTCTCCCGCAAGGCAATACCGGCCATCGTCGGTGAGCTCGACCAGACCGTCGACGAGCAGTGAGTCCAGCGCGCGGTCGCGCTGCGCGGTGTCCGACGTCCACACCTGGTCGAGTCGTGGGCGTTCGACCGGATGGGCGGTGCCCCGCAAGACGTCGAGCAACAGTCCACGCACCTGGCGATCGGTGCCGGCGAACTTCTGCACCTTGCGTTTCGGTCCGGTGTGAGCCGGGCGACCGAGGCGGACCCAGGTGCACTCGGTGAGCGGGCACTCGTCGCAGCGAGGTGTGCGTGCCGTGCAGACCAGCGCACCGAGTTCCATCAGCGCCGCGGAGAACCGGGGCGCGGTGTCGGCGGGGGAGCCGTCTGCTGCGCGGGGCAGCAGAGCGTCGGCGTCGGCGAGATCGGCTCGGGCGGGGTTGCCCGGGTGTTCGCGGCCGTGCACCGCGCGGGCGATGACCCGTCGGACGTTGGTGTCCACCACCGGAACCGGTTGCCCGTAGGCGAAACAGGCGATCGCTCGAGCCGTGTAGTCGCCGATACCCGGCAGCTGCAACATCGCGTCCACGTCGTCGGGCACGCGGTCGTGGTGATCGCGGGCCAGCACCGTGGCGCATTCGTGCAGACGCAGCGCCCGCCGGGGGTAGCCGAGCTTGCCCCAGGCGCGCAGCACCTCGCCCGGGGATGCCGCGGCCATCGCCGACGGCACCGGCCAGCGTGTCACCCATTCCCGCCACGGTGCGATCACCCGGGAGACCGGGGTCTGCTGCAGCATGATCTCGCTGATCAGGATCTGCCATCCCGATAGTCCCGGCTCTCGCCAGGGCAGGTCGCGTTCGTGAAGGTCGAACCAGCCCAGCAGCGCGGGCGGTGGCACACTATTCGACATGAGCCAACTGACGCCTACCGAAGCCTGGAAGATCCTGCAAGAGGGGAACGATCGGTTCGTCGCCGGGGAGTCTCAACATCCCAAACAGGGTATCGAGGACCGCGAACGCCTCACGTCGGGGCAGCACCCGCACGTCGTCCTCTTCGGATGCTCGGATTCACGGTTGTCGGCCGAGATCATCTTCGATCAGGGCCTCGGCGACATGTTCGTGGTCCGTACCGCGGGCCAGGTTCTCGATTCGGCCGTCATCGGTTCGCTGGAGTTCGCCGCCGCCGTCCTCGATGTCCCGCTGATCGCGGTGCTCGGGCATGACAGTTGCGGAGCGGTGAAGGCAACTCTGAACGCGTTGGACAACCTGGAGATCCCCGGCGGCTACATCCGGGACGTCGTGGAGAAGGTGAGCCCCAGCATTCTGGCCGGCCGCAGCGAGGGACTGACCCGTGTCGACGAATTCGAGGCACGCCACGTGCTGGAGACCGGTCAGCAGCTGATGGAGCGCAGCCGGATCATCGCCGATCGTGTCGAGGACGGTCGGCTGGCGATCATCGGGTTGACCTACGAGCTCGGCGAGGGGCGTGCGCAGGTTCGCGGCGTGCTCGGTCAACTCGACGGAGTCGAGACGGTCGACGTCGCGCACGGCTGAGGTCACCGGGCGGGGCTGAACCCCAACTTTAGACTTTCCGCCGGTCAGGCCCGGTTTGCGCGACACGCCGAGCCGGGTCGGACGGTGGTTTCTCGCCTCCCGTTAGCGTGGGGGCGTGATCGAACCGAGCGGCCCGCTACCACCCGAGATCTACTGGCGACGACGCGTCGTCGCGTTCGGTGGCGCCGTCCTCGTGATCGGTCTGATCATCGGTTTGATCATCTGGGCCACCAG
Organism: Gordonia aquimaris; assembly: GCF_026262595.1. Classification (NCBI taxonomy): domain Bacteria; kingdom Bacillati; phylum Actinomycetota; class Actinomycetes; order Mycobacteriales; family Gordoniaceae; genus Gordonia; species Gordonia aquimaris. Next base: position 141,181 of record NZ_JAPKFM010000002.1, read on the forward strand.
CAGCGGCGGCGACGAGCCCAGCAATGCGGCCGCGATGTCGTCGGCCCCGTCGTCGACGATCGCTTACTCGGCCGAATCGTCGGAGCCGTCGGAGAGTGCCGGCGTGTCCGGAGGCGGAACCGGCGGTGGTGTCGCCGGTGGTAACGCGGCCGCCGGGGCACCGAACGACGCCTCGGCGTCCGGGGCAGTGCCCACGCCCGGCGGTGAGTCGGCCACCCCCGGTCCGGTGCCGGCCTCCGGATTGTGTCCGGACGCGAACATCTCCGTGGTGCTCTACACCGACAAACCGACCTATTCCCAGGGCGACCAGCCGGTGTTCACCATCGTCACGACCAACGCCGGCCTGACCGAGTGCACGCGTGACGTCGGCAAATCCGCTCAGGATGTGATCGTCCGCAACCTCGACGGCACGCGCACATTGTGGTCGGCGCGCGACTGCTCGCCGCTGCAGACCCCGAACAACGTGAGCCTCAAACCCTCCCAGCAAGTGCGCGACACCATCACCTGGTCGTTCACCACGAGCAGCCCCGGCTGTGACACGCCACGTGTGCCAGTCCCGGTCGGGGCTTACCAAGCCATCGGAAAAATCGGGGAGAAGGAGTCCGCGCCGATCACGTTCAACGTGGTCGCGCCCGCGCAGGAGCCGTGACCCCCTGTTTCGTAGTACCAACCAGCGAAAAACCGCGGGTTGGTACTACAAAACGGGTCAGGTGGTGGCTCGACCGATGAGCTCGACCGGCAGGCGAATCGTTTCCGGTTCGCGGTCGGCGACCAGGTCGAGCAGGCGGCGAGTGGCAGTGGCGCCGATGTCATGTGCCGGTGATCGCACGGTGGTGAGTGGGACCGGCAACTGCGCGACCACCGGGATGTCGTTGTAGCCGATCAGCGCGAGATCCTCGGGAATGCGCAGACCGAGATCGCGGGCCACGCCCATCACACCGATGGCGATCGTGTCGGAGACCGCAAAAATCGCGCGGGGTCGGTCCGGGCTGTCGAGGAGTTGCCGGCCGGCGACGATGCCGCCATCGACCTCGAAACCGGATCCGACGACCCGACTGTCCGGCAGCGGCACCGATGCCGTCTCGAGGGCGGCGCGGAATCCGGCGGTTCGGTCCGATGCGGTGGTGGCGTGCGGTGGGCCCGCGATCACCGCGAGGTCGGTGTGGCCGCGGTCGAGCAGGTGGCGCGCGGCGAGATAGCCGCCGTGCCGGTCGTCGCCGCCGACGAACGGCAACGACGACCCGGCGTGGCGGGTGACCGCGAGCAGCGGAAGTCGGCCGAGCGCCAACGAATCGACGAACGGATCGCCGGGGGTGTGCAGGCCGCTGATCATCAGTCCGTCCACCTGTCGACCAACCAGCAATTCGATGGCCCGGCGTTGGGCGGCGAGCTCATCGGGCGGGCTGGACAGCAGCACCGAGTACCCGGCTTTCGACGCGGCTTCCTCGATGCCCTGGTAGGTCGTCGCGACCACACCGTCGGTCAGCCGTGTCATCACCACCCCGAGTGTGGTGGTCTTGCGGGTACGCAGGCTCGCCGCCCAGATGTTGCGCTGGTAGCCGAGTTCGTCGGCGACCTGTCGCACTCGTCGGGCCGATTCCGACCAGCCCACCGCGGGCTCCGGCTGGCGCAGCACTCGCGACGCGGTCGAGACGTGCACGCCGGCCCGTTCGGCGATTTCTTTCAGCGTTGGGACCCGATCTGCCTCGGTCACGTGCGCAGCCTCCCCTCGAACGCCGTTGACGAACCGCGTGTGTGCCCCTAGCCTAGGCCATGCAAACGTTCTCGCAAACGTTAGCGAGAACGATCTCTCATACACAAAGCGCAGTAGTCTGAGACTGTTGCCGACGCTGCCATCGGAGGTAGACCACATGTCCCGACCCCAGACTCTCGGTCAGTTGTTCGCGCTGGACTCGCTGCTCGAACCGGAGGAGATCGCGATCCGCGACACCGTGCGCAAATTCGGTGAGGAGCGCCTGCGTCCGCGCATCGCCGAGTGGTTCGAGGATGCGCAGCTGCCGGCCCGGGAGCTCGCGAAGGAACTCGGTGAGCTCGGGGCGTTGGGTATGCATCTCGATGGTTACGGTTGCCCGGGCATGAGCGCGACCGCCTATGGCCTGGCCTGCCTGGAACTCGAGGCCGTCGACTCGGGCATTCGCAGTCTGGTGTCGGTGCAGGGTTCGCTGGCGATGTTCTCGATCCATCACTGGGGTAGTGAGGAGCAGAAGCAGGAATGGCTGCCGCGGATGGCTGCGGGCGAGGCCATCGGCTGCTTCGGGCTCACCGAACCCGACTTCGGCTCCAACCCTGCCGGGATGCGCACCAACGCCAAGCGCGACGGCGACGACTGGGTGCTCAACGGCACCAAGATGTGGATCACCAACGGTTCCATCGCCGACGTCGCGGTCGTGTGGGCACAAACCGACCTCGACGACAGCCCCCGCGGCATCCGCGGATTCGTCGTCCCGACCGACACCCCGGGTTTCTCCGCGCCCGAGATCACCAAGAAGCTCTCGCTGCGCGCATCCGTGACCTCCGAGCTGGTGTTCGATGACGTCCGGTTGCCGGCTTCGGCGATGCTGCCGGAGGCCGCGGGTCTCCGCGGGCCGCTGACCTCGCTGGGCGAGGCACGGTTCGGGATCATCTTCGGCGCGATGGGGGCCGCACGTGACTGTCTCGAGGTGGCCGTCGACTACGCGCAGTCGCGCCACGTGTTCGACAAGCCGCTGGCCGGATATCAACTGACGCAGGCCAAGCTGGCCGACATGGCGCTCGAAGTGGGTAAGGGGCATATGCTGGCCTATCACCTCGGCCGGCTCAAGGACCGCGGCGAGATCACCCCTGAGCGCGTCAGTCTCGGCAAGCTCAACAACGTGCGTGAGGCGATCGCGATCGCGCGTGAATGTCGAACCATCTTGGGCGCCAACGGCATCACCCTCGAGTATCCGGTGATCCGGCACGCCAACAACCTGGAGTCGGTGCTCACCTACGAGGGCACCTCCGAGGTGCATCAACTCACCATCGGCAAGGCGCTGACCGGGGAGGGCGCATTCCGGTGACGGCCGCACTCGATGGGCTGGTCATCGCCGATTTCGGTCGAGTGCTGGCGGGGCCGTATGCCACGATGCTGCTCGCCGATCTCGGTGCCGAGGTGATCAAGGTCGAGCGGCCGGGTGCGGGCGACGACACCCGCGCCTGGGGGCCGCCCTGGGTGGGCACCGGTGATGATGTCGAGTCGTCGTACTTCCTGTCGGCCAACCGCAACAAGCAGTCCGTCGCGCTGGATCTCACCGACGACGACGGGCTCGACGCCGCCCGCGGGCTGGTGGCGCGCGCCGATGTGGTGGTGGAGAACTTCCTGCCCGGCACCATGGATCGCCTCGGCCTCGGCTACGACGCGGTGCGTGAGATCAACCCCGACATCGTCTACTGCTCGGTCACCGGCTTCGGCGGTGGCAATCAGCTTCCCGGCTACGACCTGCTCATCCAGGCCGTCGGCGGCCTGATGAGCATCACCGGCCCCGACCCGGACACACCCACCAAGGTCGGTGTCGCGATGGTCGACGTGATCACCGGACTGCATGCGGCCGTTGGCATTCTGTCTGCGCTGCGGCATCGGGATCGCACCGGTGAGGGGCAGCGGATCGAGGTCAACCTGCTGTCGTCGTTGCTGTCCGCGCTGGTGAATCAGACCTCGGCGTATGTGACCGCGGGCGTGGTGCCGCACGCGATGGGCAACCGGCATCCCAGCATCGCGCCCTATGAGGTGTTCGGCACGGCGGATCGGCCGCTGGTGCTCGCGGTCGGCAACGATCGTCAATTCGCTGCCCTCGTCGACGCGCTGGGCCGGCCGGAACTTGCTGCCGACGAGCGGTTCTCGTCGAACAAGGCGCGGGTGGCGCATCGTGAGGAGCTCGGCGAGATCCTGAACACGGCGCTCGCCGCCGACACCGCCGACGCCTGGTTCGAGCAGCTCACGAAACGGCGCGTGCCGTGCGGCCCGCTCAACGACATCGCTGACGCTCTCGCGCTCGCCGAGCGACTGGGGCTGACGCCGGTGGTCGAGATCGCGGACCCGGGCCGAGCCATGTCCGTCCGAACCGTCGCCAACCCGATCCGTCTGTCGGTCACCCCTGCGACCTACCGGTCGGCACCGCCCCGGTTGGGTGAGCACACGGTTCCGGCCGCAGAAGTCGAGGCCTGCGGGGCGCCGCCTACTCGGCGCGACTACTCGTAGCGTTCGATGCTGCTCTCGGCGAGACGGGAGAGTCCCTCGCGGATGTGGCGCGCCCAGATGCTGCCGATGCCCTCGACGGCCTGCAGGTCGGCGGCACTGGTGGCCAGCAGCGCCTGCAGGGTGCCGAAACTGCGCACCAGCCGGTCGACGTGCGCGAACTGCAGACGCGAGATCCGCGCGAGCAGTCGATAGCCGCGCGGGCTCATCGTGGTGTCCTGCGCGTCGATCGTCGTCGGGTAGCCGAACGCGCCGGCCAGGAGCGTGAGGTCGAGCAGGTCGGCGTCCGACAGCTGCTCGACGGTCTCCAACGTCTGGCGCACCTCCTCGGTGCCCGCGGGTTCGGGGCTGGCGAAATAATCGCGAACCAGCAACTCGCGCATGGTGTCGTTTTCGCTGATGAGTTCTTCGAGCTGCAGGCTCACCTGGCGGCCGTTGACGCCGAGCTCGAGGACGTACTCCTCGATCTCGACCGACACCCGGCGCACCATCTCCATCCGCTGCGCGGTGGACATCGCGTCACGCAGCAGCACGTAGTCCTCGATCTCGGCGCGGGACAAGCCGGCGATCACCTCATCGAGCCGCATCTTGTACCGCTCCAGGGTGGTCAGGGCTACGTTGGCGCGCGACAGGATGGGGTCGGGACTCTCGACGACCCGGCGCACTCCGCCGACGTAGACACTCACGATCGACATCGAGGCGCTCACCGAGATGACCGGATGGCCGGTCTGCACCGACGTGCGTTCGGCGGCCCGATGCCGGGTGCCGGATTCCTCGGTCGGGATCGACGGGTCGGGCACCAACTGGACGTTGGCGCGCACGATCCGTTTGCCGTCGGTGGACAACACCACCGCTCCGTCCATCTTGGCGAGCTCACGCAAGCGGGTCGGGGCGAACTCCACGTCGAGGTGGAACCCGCCGTCGCAGATCCGTTCCACGTCGGAGTCATGGCCGATGACGATGAGGGCGCCGGTGCCGCCACGCAAGATGCGTTCGAGTCCGTCGCGCAGTCCGGTCCCGGGGGCGACCCGCGCCAGGGTCTCCCGGGTGAGCTCGGATGTCGCGGTCTCCGCCATGTCGGCCTTCCTACGGCTACGGGTGGGTCTGCCCACCGCGGGCAGGTGCGCTGCGACTAGGGTATCGGGACGTGAAGAGCAGTTTTGTGGTGCCTGCCGACCTCGATGCAGTCCAGCGCCATCCGAAGGCGGCGAAGGTCGGCGAGCGGATGCGGATGCACAATCCGCTTTGCTACGGCTGCGGCGAGGAGTCGGCCGAGGGCCTGCATCTGCAGATGTTCGCCGGCGAGGACTTCGAGGTGACCGCGACCATGGATGTCGCCGCACGCTTCGAGGGCGGTCCCGGGGTGATTCACGGCGGTGTGTTGTCGACGGCGTTCGACGACGTGATGGGCATGATTCCGCTGCTGATCGGGCCGTCGGCGGTCACCGTGCACCTCGAGGTCGACTATCAGCGGCCGATCCCGATCGGATCGCAGCTGCAGTTCACGGCGAAGCTGCTCGGTCGCCAGCGCCGCAAGATCTACGCCGAGGGCATCGCCCACCTCGGTGATCCGGATGAGCCCGTGGCCACCGGCCACGCAATCTTCGTCACCATCGATGTGCGCGAGCATTTCGCCGACCATCTGGCCAACAGCCGGCTCGCCGACGAATACAAGGCTCGGATGTCGCGCCCGTAGTAGGGGCCGGACGCGCCGGGTTCAGAACGGGGCGTCGACCACGTCGCGCTTGCGCTTCGCCGCGATCGCCTGCGCGAGATTGTCCACGCGGGTTATCCGGATACCTGACGGTAGTTTCTCGTCGGTGCCGGCGGGGATGATCGCGTGGGCGAAGCCGAGTCGTTTCGCCTCGGCCACCCGGCGTGCGACGGCCGTCACCCGGCGGACCTCACCGGCCAGGCCGACCTCGCCGATCGCCACGGTGTTGTGTGGGATCGGTTGATTCTTGACGGCCGAACCGATGGCCAGCGCGATCGCGAGATCGGTGGCGGGCTCGGTGACCCGCATGCCGCCGACCGTCGACACATAGACCTCCTGATCGTCCAGCTTCACGCCGAGACGGCTCTGCAGGACCGCGATGAGCATCGCCACCCGCGCCGAGTCCACACCGGCCACCCGTCGCGGCATGGCCATCGACGATTTGTTGGTCAGCGCCTGGATCTCGCCGACAAGCGCCCGTTTACCGTCCATCGCCACCATCGCCGTCGAACCGCTGACGTCGACGTCGCGTTCGTGACGGAAGATTCCGGAGGGATCGGGGACCTCATGGATGCCGTCGTCGCGTTGTTCGAAGCAGCCCACTTCGTCGGCGGCGCCGAAGCGATTCTTGATGCCGCGAACCATCCGCAGCGTCGAATGGCGATCGCCCTCGAACGACAGCACGACGTCGACGAGATGCTCGAGCGATCGCGGTCCGGCCACCGCCCCATCCTTGGTGACGTGCCCGACCAGGATCACTGCGATGCCGCGGTTCTTGGCCATCGACACCAGCGCGGTGGTGACCGCGCGGATCTGGGTGACACCGCCGGTGACGCCGTCGGTGCCGGTGGCCACGACGGTCTGCACCGAATCCACGATCACCAGTGACGGACTCACCGCGTCGACGTGGCCGAGGATTGTCGCCAGGTCGGTTTCCGCTGCGAGATAGACGTTCTCGTGGACCGCGTCGGTGCGCTCGGCGCGCATGCGCACCTGCCCCGCGGATTCCTCACCGGTCAGATAGAGCGCGGTGCGACCGCCTCGCGCCCAGTGTTTGACGCTCTCGAGCAGCAGGGTGGACTTGCCGACCCCGGGCTCACCGGCGAGCAGGATCACCGACCCGGGCACCACACCGCGGCCGAGCACCCGGTCGAGTTCACCGATCCCGGTGGCGATGGCCGCCGACGAGTCGGCATTGATCTCGGTGAGCGGGCGGGCCGGACTCGTCGGCGCGACCCCGCCGACGCCGCTGGATCGTGCCGGCACCGATGCGACCTCGTCGACGGTGCCCCACGCGCCGCAGTCCGGACACCGGCCGACCCATTTGGCGACCGTGTGTCCGCAGGCGCTGCACCGGAACGTCGACCTCGCTTTTGCCACGCGCCCACCCTAGTCGCGATGCCCGACAACACTTCCGCGCGCGCCCGCAGGCGTACAAAAAACCTCACCTGCCGCCCTTTGGCTTCCGCGCAGGAGGCTGGGCAGCAGGTGAGGTTGGTGTTCTGTGTCTGGGACTCCGAGCTCAGTGCTCTTCGCCGGCGTGCTGATCGGCCGGCGGCTCGGCTTGCCGGATCTTGTCCTGGCGAACCATGTAGGTGCCGGCATCGACGGGGGTCTCGACAGTGACCTCGCCGGAGTTCTCGAAGCGGAAGGTGAGCGGCGTGGTCAGTCCGGGGGCGACGGAATCGCCGGCACCGGACAGCGTCACGGTGAGCCGTTCCTGTTCGTCGGTCGCCTCGACGTCTTCGGGCACGAGCAACCCCACCGGCTCGCCGGCACGCAGGGCCTGGCCGGCCGGGATGTCGCGATTGTCACCGGTGATGCTGACGGTGCCGCCCGCAGGGGCGTCGATGCCGAGGAGACGATCGTTCTCGATCGGGTCGATGTTGCTGATGACGAAGGAGACCTCGAAGGGTCCGCCGTTGCCGAACACCTCGTCGGACTTCTCCGTCGGGTACATGATCTGCACGTCGCGCAGTTGCAGCGAGCCGAGGGTGGCGAGGTTGCCGTTCACGGCCGGTTCCATGTTGGCGGTCTGCGAGATCTGACCCGCGCCGCAGGCGGTGGTGCCGAGGGCGAGCGCGATGCCGAAAGCGGCTACCGCCGTGGCCTTCACGGCGCGCCCACCGAAGGCGCGCCCGGTCGTCGTACGTCGAGCGGTTTTGCGAAGCACTGACACCCGTTCCTCCCAGGTCATCGAAGGCGACACGCCACTCGGCGCGAACCCTGCACTACGCAGCGTAGTGGGCGCCGGGCGCAAAAGTCCGATCGGGTGCCCGATTGGTCGGCCGAGGCCCCGGCGCGTCGGGTTGTGCACAGGCTTCCAGGACGGGTTTGTGGGGCCGATCACGGCGTGGTTTATGCAGGTCCGTACGCTCTCCAGAGGGCTGCGTAGGTGCCGCTTCAGGGCGTTGACCTGCACCGTTGGGTGTGCCCTCTCGGACGCCCGTGCTAGACTGGCTGTACTCGAAAGGGGCATGGAACATTGAACTTCAAAGTTGGCGACACCGTTGTCTACCCCCATCACGGTGCTGCTCGAGTCGAAGACATCGTGACTCGGACCATCAAGGGTGAACAGATCGAATACCTTGTTCTCAAAGTCGCCGATGGTGACATGACCGTCCAGATCCCCTCGACGAAGCTCGAATACGTCGGTGTGCGCGATGTGGTGGGTGAAGAGGGTCTCGACCAGGTCTTCCAGGTGCTTCGCGCCCCGCACACGGAGGAGCCCACCAACTGGGCCCGCCGCTTCAAGGCGAATCAGGAGAAGCTGATCTCCGGCGACATCATCAAGGTCGCCGAGATCGTCCGCGACCTGTGGCGTCGCGAACAGGATCGTGGGCTGTCCGCGGGCGAGAAGCGCATGCTGACCCGCGCTCGTCGGGTGCTGGTCGACGAACTGTCGCTGGCGCAGAACACCGACGACGCCAAGGCCACCAGCATCCTTGACGAGGTCCTGGCCGCGGCGTCCTGAGTCGCGTACGTGGCTGACTTCTCGGCTGCCGCGGTTCGTCCCCCTGACCTTCGTTCCTTCTCCGAATACATTCGGGGGAGGAGCGAAAACGAGGCGGACGAGCCATGGCTGCGCGCTCGGTGTGGCGAGGGCTCGTCGTGAGCGTCGGCGTCATCATCCCGGCCGCAGGGTCCGGAACCAGGCTTGGCGAGCCGGTACCCAAGGCCTTTGTTGAACTGGGTGCCCGGACGATCCTCGAGGTCTGCGTGGCCGGCGTGCTCGATGCGGGTGTTGCCGACACCGTCGTCGTGGTGGTCCCGGCAGAGTTGATCGACACTGCGCGGCGACTCGTGCCCGAGGCAGTCGTGGTCGCCGGGGGTGCACACCGATCCGATTCGGTCCGGGCCGGCATTGCTGCTGTGCGTACCGCCGACATCGTGCTCGTCCATGACGCCGCACGTCCCCTCACCCCGCCAGGTGTGTTCGAACGAGTAGTCGCGGCCGTTCGCGCGGGCCATCCGGCAGTGGTGCCCGGTCTGCCGGTTGCCGACACCCTCAAACGCATCGACCCTCATCCGGTGGACGGTGCCGAACGCGTGGTTGCGACTGTGGACCGCGAGGTGCTGCGTGCGGTCCAGACGCCCCAGGGCTTCACCCGCGATGCGCTGCAACGCGCGCACGCAGACGACCTCGGTCTCGCCACCGATGACGCCGGCCTGGCCGAACGCTGCGGCATCCCGGTGCACGTCGTCGCCGGTGACCCGTTGGCCCTCAAGATCACCACCCCGTGGGATCTGCGCATCGCCCGCGACGTCGTCGCGGAGCCGAACTCTTCCGCCGGTGACGTGCGTGACGGCCGCAGCGCGGAGCCGTATCGCTCCGCTGGTGCCGTGGGCGGCGGCGGGGACCCGTATCCTTCCGCTGGTGCCGTGGGCGGCGGCGGGGACCCGTATCCTTCCGCTGGTGCCGTGGGCGGCGGCGGGGACCCGTATCCTTCCGCTGGTCGAGTAGGCGACGAGCGCAGCGAGGAGCCGTATCGAGACCACCCGACCCACGATCGGAGCTCCACATGAGAGTCGGCATCGGAACCGACGCCCACCAGGTCGATGCCGACTCGCCGTGTTGGATGGTCGGCCTGCACTTCCCCGACGAACCCGGATGCGCCGGCCATTCCGACGGTGACGTCGGCGCGCACGCGTTGTGCGACGCCGTGCTCTCGGCCGCCGGTCTCGGTGACGTGGGGTCGGTGTTCGGTACCGGTCGACCCGAATGGGCGGGGGTGTCCGGGGTCGCGATGCTCGAACACGTGCGGGCACTCATCGACGCCGAAGGGCTCAGCGTGGTCAACGCCGCCGTCCAGCTGATCGGTAACCGGCCGAAGATCGGACCCCGTCGCGACGAGGCGCAGCGGGTGCTCGGTGCGGCGCTCGGCGCACCGGTATCGGTGTCGGCGACCACCACCGACGGACTGGGGATGACAGGTCGCGGCGAAGGCGTGGCGGCGGTTGCGACCGCCCTGCTCGACTGACGCGATCGCCCGGGCGACCCGAACGGGGAATCTGACCAGGTAGACTCGCACGTCGTGACCTTGCGCCTGTATGACACCGCAACCCGAGAGGTGCGTGACTTCGTTCCACTGCACCCCGGCCACGCCTCGGTGTACCTGTGTGGCGCCACCGTGCAGGGCATCCCGCACATCGGTCACGTGCGCAGCGGTATCGCTTTCGACGTGCTCCGACGCTGGCTGCAGCACCAGGGCCTCGACGTGCTGTTCGTTCGCAACGTCACCGACATCGACGACAAGATCCTGCGCAAGGCCGACGACGCGGGCCGGCCGTGGTGGGAGTGGGCCGCCACCCATGAACGCGCCTTCGACAACGCTTACGAAGCTCTCGGCGTGCTGCCGCCGTCCGGTGAGCCTCGCGCCACCGGATTCGTCACCCAGATGGTCGAGTACATGCAGCGGCTCATCGAGCGCGGGCACGCCTACGCCGCCGACGGCAACGTGTACTTCGACGTGCAGAGCCTGCCCGACTACGGTGCGTTGTCGGGTCACCGACTCGACGACGTGCACCAGGGTGAGAGTGCGGGCACCGGCAAACGCGACCCGCGCGACTTCACCCTGTGGAAGGCGGCCAAGCCCGACGAGCCGTCGTGGCCCACCCCCTGGGGACACGGCCGGCCCGGTTGGCATCTGGAATGCTCGGCGATGGCCACGTCGCTTCTCGGCGCAGAATTCGACATCCACTGCGGTGGAATGGATCTCATCTTCCCGCACCACGAGAACGAGATCGCGCAGGCGCATGGCGCCGGTGATCCGTTCGCCCGCTACTGGCTGCACAACGGCTGGGTGACCATGGGTGGCGAGAAGATGAGCAAGTCGCTGGGCAACGTGGTGGCGATTCCCGCGATGCTCGAACGGGTGCGCGCGGTGGAACTGCGCTACTACCTGGGTAGCGCACATTACCGGTCGATGCTGGAGTACTCCGAGGGCGCGCTCACCGAGGCGGCCGCGGGTTACCGGCGGGTGGAGTCGTTCATCAACCGGGTGTCCGCTCGCGTCGGTGCCGTCGAGGCCGGCGACGTCCCGGCCGAATTCGGTGCCGCGCTCGACGACGATCTGGGTGTCCCGGCTGCGCTCGCCGTGGTCCACAACGTGGTGCGTCAGGGCAACACCGCGCTCGAATCAGGCGACGGCGCAGGCGCATTGGCGGCCGCATCGTCGGTGCGGGCGATGATGGGCATCCTCGGGGTGGATCCGCTCGACCCCCACTGGCTCGACGAACAGACCGACGAATCGGCCGCGACCACCGCCCTCGACGTGCTGGTTCGGGCCGAACTGCAGCGGCGTGCACAGGCGCGCGCCGACAAGGACTGGGCGACCGCCGACGGCGTCCGTGACAGACTCGCCGAGGCGGGCATCGAGGTCACCGACACCCCCGACGGGGCGCAATGGTCGCTGAAGGGAACCTCCTGACATGGCCGGAAGCTCCAAACGTAAAGGTGCCGTACGCAAGTCGGGGACCAAGAAGGGGCAGACCGTCGGTTCCGGCGGTCAGCGCCGACGTGGCCTGGAGGGACGGGGCGCAACGCCGAAGGCCGTCGACCGTCCGTATCACCCGGCGCACAAGCGCGCCAAGGCCGCATCGAAATCCACCACGGGACGTCCGCGAGCCAACCGCAAGGACGATGGGCCCGAGTACGTGTTGGGCCGCAATCCCGTCCTGGAGTGTCTGCGTGCCGGCGTGCCCGCGACCGCGTTGTATCTGGCGACCAATTCCGAACCGGACGATCGGGTGGCCGAGGCTGTCAAGATCGCCGGTGACAATGCGATCACCATCCTCGAGGTCGGCAAGCCCGAACTCGACCGGATGGCATCCAACGGCATGCACCAGGGCGTCGCCCTGCAGGTGCCCGAATACAGCTACGCCCACCCGGACGATCTGATGCGCGAGGCCATCGACAGCGGGACACCGCCGTTGCTGGTGGCGCTGGACAACATCACCGATCCGCGCAACCTCGGCGCGGTGATCCGCTCGGTGGCCGCATTCGGCGGCCACGGCGTGGTGATCCCGCAGCGCCGCAGCGCCAGCGTCACCGCGGTCGCGTGGCGCACCAGTGCCGGTGCCGCGGCTCGGCTGCCGGTCGCGCAGGCGCCCAACCTGACTCGCACACTCAAGGATTGGGCCGCGTCGGGGGCGCAGCTCGTCGGACTCGACACCGAGGGTGATGTCACCCTCGACGAGTACGACGGCACCGGGCCGACGGTCATCGTGGTCGGCTCCGAGGGCAAGGGGCTGTCGCGGCTGGTCCGGGAGAACTGCGACTCGATCCTGTCCATCCCGATGGCCGGTGACGTCGAGAGCCTCAACGCCTCGGTCGCCGCCGGTGTGGTGCTCGCCGAATTCGCCCGTCAGCGTCGGCAGGCCTGACTCCGCCCACAGAACCCCGAATCTCGCCGAGAGAACCGAGAATCTCGCCGATGCATCCCGGTCGCGCGCCGACAGAACCTTGGATGTCGTCGATGGACCCGAGATCTGGTCGACGCCACCGGCTTGCCGTCAGGCTTCGGCGTTGCGCGTCGTCACTAGACTGAGCTCATGACGCGGTCGGAGATCATCATCGACCTGAACGCCGACCTCGGCGAGGGGGTCGGCGACGACGAGGCCATGATCGGCGTGGTGACCAGCGCGAACGTCGCCTGCGGATTTCATGCCGGCGATCCGCACGAACTGCTCGCGACCTGTCGGGCCGCCGCGGCGGCCGGTGTGCGCATCGGCGCGCAGGTCTCCTATCCCGACCGCGAAGGGTTCGGTCGGCGGTTCATGGACATCGAACCGGCCCGACTGACCGCCGACATCATCTATCAGATCGGTGCGCTGCAGGCGATCGCACGATCCGTCGGGGCGGATGTCGAGTACGTGAAACCGCATGGTGCGCTGTATAACTCGATCGTCGCACACGAAAATCAGGCGGATGCGGTGATCGACGCCATCGTCGAACTCGGTGTCGACCTACCGCTGATGGGGCTGCCCGGTTCGCTTTCGTTGCGCCGCGCAGAGTGCAGAGGTGTCCGGGTCATCGCGGAAGCGTTCGCCGATCGCGGCTACCGCCCGGACGGCACGCTTGTGCCCCGATCGGAGCAGGGTGCGGTGCTCACGGACACCGATGAGATCGCGCGTCGGGTGGTCTCGATGGTCGAACATCACGAGATTCGGGCCGTCGATGGAACGGTGATGCGCATCGAGGCCGAGTCGGTATGTCTGCACGGTGATACCCCGGGGGCGGTGGAGCATGCCCGGGCGGTCCGTAACGCTCTGGCCGCCGCAGGGATCGGCTTGGCGGCCCGCTGACGATTCTGTTGGTGCCAGATTAGGTTCTGTCGGCGAGATTCTGGGTTCTGTCGGCGGGTAGCGCGGAACCCGGAGTGACGGGGGTCACTCGACGGTGGACCATGCTGCATTATCTTGGGCTATATGACAGCGATCGATAGAAGGGTTACCACGGCCGATGGCATCGTCGAGGGAGTCCGGGGCAAGCGCACCCGGCGCGGCACCATCAGCTGGAAGGGCATCCCGTTCGCGGCACCGCCGGTGGCCGGGCTGCGGTTCCGCGACCCCCAGCCGGTGCATCCGTGGCCGGGAGTGCGCGATTGCACCCGATTCGGCAAGGCGGCCATCCAGGAGAAGATGTACACCGCGGTCGGCCCCGGCCGTTACCAGCCGATGGGCGAGGACTGCCTGACGCTCAACGTGTTCGCCCCGGAGAAGTCGTCGTCGCGGCCTCGGCCGGTGATGGTCTTCGTCCACGGCGGCGCCTACATCCTGGGTACTGCGGCCACCCCGCTCTACGAGGGCTCATTGCTCGCGCGTGCCGAGGACGTGATCGTAGTGACGGTGCAATACCGTTTCGGCCCGTTCGGTTACCTCGATTTCAGCGCCTACAGCACCGACGAGCGCCCGTTCGACTCGAATCTGGGCCTCAAAGACCAGGTCGCGGCTCTGCAATGGGTGCAGCGCAACATCGCCGCCTTCGGTGGTGACCCCGACAACGTCACCGTCTTCGGCGAGAGTGCGGGAGCGTCGGCGGTGCTTTCGCTGATGTGCGCACCGGCGGCGAAGGGACTGTTCGCCCGGGCCATCTCACAGAGCCCGGCGCCCGACCTCACCATCGGCGCCGACGCCGCCCGCGCCTACGCCGACGAGTTCGTGCGTATTCTGCGTGACCCGGATCGTCGCGCCACGCAGCTCGATGACGGGGTCGAGCCGATCTCTGCCGACGAGGTGCAGAACGTGCTCGCCCGCGCCTCCGCTCGCGACATCCTGCGCGCAGGCGATCGACTGATGAAGTTCGCGCAGGTGGCCGGCCTCGGAGACCCGATCCCGTTCGGGCCGGTGATCGACGGCGAGTACCTGCCCGCACTGCCGCTGCAGATGGCCGCGGCCGGGAAAACTCATCCGGTGCCGCTGATCATCGGCAGCAACCGCGACGAGGGGCTGTTGTTCAGCAAACTCTGGAACGTCCTGCCCGATGCCGAGAAGGCCTTGGTGCGTGTCGACGACGAGCAGTCGCGCAGAGAGATCAGCGCGCTGTACAACGGTGGCGACAGCGACCTGATCCGGTTGTCGGCGGATTCGGTGTTCTGGGCGCCGATGGTGGCCTTCGCGGAGGGTCACGCCGCGGTGGCCCCGACCTACGTGTACCGCTACGACTTCCGCAGCCGGATGCTGAAGGCCACCGGCATGGGTGCCACCCACGCCACCGAATTGTTCGCGGTGTTCGGGGCCTTTCGGTCGGCGATCGGTGCCGGTCTCGCGGTGGGCGACTGGCGCTCGACGGGCCGGATGATCCGGTCGGTGCAGGCCCGGTGGGGCGCATTCGCAACGGCGGGTGTGCCCGGGCTGGGCTGGCCCACCTACGATCCGGCCACGCGTAAGGTACTGGTCATCGACAACCCGGATCGTGTGGAAACCGATCCGGACGGGGCGCGCCGTGTGGCCTGGCGCAAGGTGCATGTACCGGCCTGATGTGCCCTTCGGTCAGCGGTAGGGCACCCAATGGTGGGGTGGGTCGGCGGCCAAGAAGGACACCACCAGCGGATTGAAGAGTTCCGGGGCCTCGACCGGCAGGATGTGGGTGCCCGGCAGCACGGCCAGCCGGCCCTTGGGCAGTGCCCGGACCATGTCCAGCACGTGGTCGAGGAGGCCGACGCCGTGATCGGGCGCCACCACCAGCGTTGAAGCAGCGACCCCGGCAAGCACTGACAGGTCGAAGTCGGGTTCGTGTTCCAGCATGGCGAACGTCTTGTCGTAAACGACGCCGAAGTGCTCCGGCCCGTCCGGGGTCACCGCGACATAACCGTCGCGCAGGAACTCCACCGTCGCCGGATGGCGGGACCGGATCAGGTCCAGGAACTCGGCCGCATCGTGGCCGGTCTGGTTGATGTAAGTCGATGTCGCCACCACACGGCTCACCAGGTCCGGCCGGCTGCGAGCGACGAGCAGCGCGATCACGGCCCCGTCGCTCCAGCCGACGAGGTGCGCCGGCGCGCCCACCGCCCGCTCGAGGTAGCCGATCGTCTCGGCGACCATGTCGTCGAGTGTGAACGGCCCGTCATGGTCGGGCGAATGCCCGTGCCCGCTGCGTTCGGGAGCGAAAATGGACAAGCCGGCGCGGATGAAGTCGCTGAACTGTGCGCCCCAGGTGGACGCCGACCCGAACGCGCCATGCAGCAACACCACCGGCGGCCCGGACGGGTCGCCGCCACAGAAATGCCAGATCCGTCGTCCGCCGACGTCTATGTAGACGCCGCCGTCGACCCGATCACCGATGGTCACGCTCGACACTCCCGCCATCGTTCCAGAATCCGTGGAGCCGGTGGGAAACGGTTGTGACTCGAATGCGCAACGGGAGCCGACTCCCAGCGGAACCGACGTGACGCGGGACCCCGGCATCCCGTCCGTGTCATTGTCCGGCCGGTGACCGCGGTTTCGGATACCTTTCCAGGTGGAGTTCGTTGGGCTTGGTCTGTCGAGAGCACGCAGTGGGTGGGGGCCTTGGCGTGCGCAGGGAAGGGTTCGATGTACGTTCGCCAGGGGTATGGCCGTCGCGTGCAGGCGATGTCGGTTCTCATCGCGGTGCTGGGCATGGTCGCCGCTTCCGTCGGCCTCGCGGGTGCGGCCTCGGCGGCGCCCGGCGATCCGCCACCACCGATGAGTCTGCGTGACCTCGGATCGTCGACGACCCTCGCGTTCGAGGGGCAGCAGGGTGAGATCAGCTTGAGTCTGCCCGTCACACCGGATCTCACACCGTCGGTTCTGCGTGCCGAAACCCAGGTGCCGGCTTTCGTTACCGGCGGCAGTATCGATGTCCTGCAAGGGGAGCGACTGATCTCGCGCACCCCACTCACCGCCGGTGTGGGTGCGCCGATCTCGCTGTCGCTGCGCGGTGTTCGGGTCGATCAGAATGCCGTTGACCTGACGCTGCGCGCCTACCTGCGCGTCGAGGGGTTCTGCCAGTTCGACCCCGAGAACGCGTTGCGACTGACCAACACGGAGGTGGTCTACACCGGGCGTGAGGCCATTCCGCAGACCGTCGCCGGGTTCCTGCCGCCGACCCTGCGCGGGCTCACCATCTATGTTCCCGATGATGTCCGCGAGGCGGAGGGGGCGGCGGCGGTCAATCTGGCGTCGGCCGTGGTGTCGCAGTACGCTCCCGCGCCGGTCCGCATCGAGACGGTGCCGTTGTCGCGCGGTTCGATGGTGCCGCCGACGGCGGCCGGACCGCTCGAGCGGCAGATCGTCATCAACGGCGACGCCGACCCCGGACTTGCGATCGAAACCTCCCGCGGGTCGTCCTACCTCGTCATCGGCGGGTCCGATGAGGATCTGCTCACCCAGACCCAGTTCCTCACCTCCAACCTCGCGCCGATCGCGCTGAGCTCGTCGGCGGTCGCCGGCGCGCTGCACAACGCGCCCCAACTGCCGGCGTCGGTGCAGACGCTGAGCGACCTCGGCGTGCCCGATCAGTCGATCACGTCCGCGGCATGGCCGCGGGTCACCTTCGGCATCGACCAGACCCGACTGGGCTGGTCGGCCACCGGGGTACGAGTGCAGTTGATCGGTTCGTACAGCCCCGGACCGTCCAACTCCGGCAACGGGGCCATCGCCGTCCGGGTCGGTGACCGGGTGATCACGACCATCCCGACCGACGGCTCGGGCACCTATAACACCTGGGTCGACATCCCCGATGACGTGTTGCGGCGCTACACCGAAGTGTCGCTGACGCTGGAGCGGGGCAATCTGGGCGAGACCTGTGGCAGCGGTTACCGGAACACGCTCAGTATGTCGTCGGCCGGTGAGATCACTTCCGAGCAGGCCGACCCGCCGCAGCCCGCAGGTTTCGGCTCGCTGCCGCAGGCGCTGATGCCGCGCACCCAGCTCGCGTGGACCAACGGTGACGCGGCCGACGTGGGCCGTGCCGTCGCGATCGTCGCCGGACTCCAGTCGATGTCGGCGGTGCCGCTGGGTATCGACGTGGTCTCGATGGACACCGCGGCGTCGTCGGGCCAACCGGCCATCCTGATTTCCGCCGACGGCGAGGGGCTGCCGGAGATGACCCTGCCGTTGACCTCGGACGGACGCACCCTGACCGTCACGTCGGCAGGGGAGTCGGGGCAGGCGTCGACCGTGACGCTGAATCCCGGGATCGAGTTCGGAGCGTTGGAGGTGACCCGGCAGGGCGGGCGCAGCCTGCTGGTGGCGACGTCCACCGACGACGAACGTGATCTCGACGCGCTTCTGCAATGGCTGTCCACCGATGACCGGTGGCCGGCGCTCGATGGAGATGCGGTGCTGCAGGTCAGCGGTCAGGATCCGGTGTCCGTCGCATCCGACGAGGTCAATGCGCCGGACACCGATTCCGAACAGATCGGACCGTGGGTCATCGGCGTCGCGTTGCTCGCCGCGGTGGTGCTTGCCGGAGCGGTGATCTTCGGCACCCTGGTCATCCGGAGACGACGCGGGCGTCCGGAGTCGTCGTGACCGCGACGGCGCCGGTCCCCGCACCGGCGACACCGCGAGCGGGTCTGCGTGAGCGGATCTCGCAGGACGTGACATGGATCCTGGGTCTGCGGTGGGCGCTGGTGGTGGCCGCGACGATGGTCGCGTTCTGGAACACGCTCGGCGCCGTCGTCACCGAGATGGGCTCGCAGACGATCATCACCTATCTGCCGGCCGTGTTGGTGCTGGTGCTCATCGCCGCGACGGGTGTGTCCTGGCGCCGCGGCGAGGAACGGCCGATCCACGACCGGCAGACCGATGTGATCGCCGGTGTGGTGCTGCTGTTCATCGCGATGACCGTCAAGTTCCTCAACTTGCGTTACACCGACGCCTACCTGGTGAGCCACGTCGATCTGTTGGCGCTGTGGATCTTTGCGCTGGGCAGTTGCGCTCTGGTGTTCGGACTGCGACCGGTGGCCCGCTACCGCTGGGTGTGGTTCCTGCTGCTGATGATCTTCCCGGTGCCATACCGGATGGAGGTGCTGGTGATGCGCGGCGGGCCGGTCGCCGCAGGCGTCGTGATGGTCGCCTTCGCCGCGGCGGCGACCTGGGTGGCCTCCGCTCGCACCTGGCGGCGTGGACTCGTCGGGGCTTCGATTGCCGCGGTCGCCGGCACCATGGCGCTGTTCGTGGTGCGCATGGTCTTCCCGGATGTCCGCCTGTGGGTCTACCAGACCGTGCCCGCCGTGGCGGCTGCGCTGGCAGCCTGCGCCGTGCTGTACGTGGACCGTCGCCGGGTGTCGCATGTCGCGTGGAGCCCGCTGGGGCGCGAGAAGTATCGCCCCGCCGTGAAGAAGGTCGGTCGGCCCGGGATGCTGCTCGCCGCGGTGGCGATCGCGATGGCGTTCATCCCGATCCCGACCTTCGGCGACATCCCTAATCCGCGGATCGACGGCCTCGACACCCGCCCGCCGATGCTGGTGCCGTCCGGTTGGGTGGCCGGGCAGGTCCGGCAGTACGAGTGGGTGTCGCGGATGTACGGCCGCAACGCGGTGATGACCGGTCAGGATCTGTATCAGTCGCAGGGGAGTCTCGAGTTCGACAAGTTCGCCCGGCCCCGCAAGGTCGTGGTGAACACCATCGAGAGCTCGCGACCGATCACCTTCGAGGTGTACCCCATCTTCTTCGTCTACGACCTCGTCGGCGACCGGTTCAGTGACTCGCAAGAGATTCCGCTGCCGCACGGCGTGACCGGGTTTCTGCAGACCGTCGTCGACGACACCAGCTATCTCACCTTCAACCGCATGACGTGGGAGTGGAACAACGGCACCACCACGCAGCGGGTCACCATCGTCTCGGTCGACAATCACGAACCCGACGCGCAGTTCCCGTCGCCGCAGCCGACGGTGGTCCGCAACCTCAACACGTTCATCACCGTCCTATTCCGCGGCAACTCGGTGGTCACCGACCTCGAACCACAGTTCAAGGACAAAGATCTGCTGATCGACTGCGCCACCGATCTCATCAACGCGCAGGTCGACGCGATCGGGACGACGACATGACACCGCGGGATGGCCGAAGCGTGGCCGAACTCCTCGACGACGCCGACTACCGGGAGGCCGCGCTCTACGACGCCGTCGAGCGGCTGCGTGACATCGATCCGCAGATGTCGGCGTCGGTGCCGTTCAGTCGCGGCCAGAAGATCGGCGGCATCGGCGCGCTGGTGGTCGTCGTGGTCCTGCTCGTGCTGTTCCCGGTGCATACCGCGGCCGGGTTGATCTCCGTCGCGACCGTCGTCTACGTCCTGTCGCTGCTGGATCGGTTGGTGATCTTCCGACGTGGACTGGTCAACGGCGCCATCCGGATCAGCGACGAGCAGGCACGGGCAATCCCCGACGACGAACTGCCGCGGTACACCGTGCTGGTGCCCGCCTACGGCGAACCTGAGGTGGTCGGCGACCTCATCGCGGCCATGGAGTCGCTGGTGTATCCGCACGACAAGCTGCAGGTTCTGCTGCTCTTGGAGGCCGACGACGAGCCGACGATCACCGCGGCTCGCGATGTGGGCGACAATGACCTGGTGACCGTGGTGCTGGTCCCGCCCGCGGACCCGCGCACCAAGCCGAAGGCCTGTAACTACGGTCTGCACTTCGCCACCGGCGACATCGTCACCATCTTCGACGCCGAAGACCTGCCCGACCCGCTGCAGCTGCGGCGAGCGGTGGCCGCTTTCCGGCAAGAGGACGACCGGGTGGTGTGCGTACAGTGCGCGCTGAACTTCCACAATCCGCGCGACAACGTCCTCACTGAATGGTTCACCGCCGACTACGGCATCTGGTTCGGCTACCTCCTGCCCGGCCTGATGGTCAGTCGCGCACCGATCCCGTTGGGCGGTACGTCGAATCACTTCCGGCGCGACATCCTCGACGACATCGGCGCCTGGGACCCGTTCAACGTGACCGAGGATGCCGACCTCGGCGTCCGGATCTCCGGTAATGGTTACCGCACCGCGGTTCTCGACTCGATCACGCTGGAGGAGGCCAACGTCGACGCGATCAACTGGGTGCGCCAGCGGTCGCGTTGGTACAAGGGCTACATGCAGACGTGGCTGGTGCATATGCGCCGCCCGGTGGCCTTGTGGCACATCTTGGGGCCGGTGGCGTGGTACCGATTCACACTGCTGATCGCCGGCACCCCGGTCATCGCGTGTATGAACATGATCTTCTGGCTGATCATGGTGGTGTGGATCGCGGGACAGCCGCCGGTGTTCGCCGACCTGTTCCCGGGGCCGATCTACTACCTGTCGCTCATCTCGTTGATCTTCGGTAACGGTGCGGCAATCTACATGAATCTCGTTGCACTGCGGGAGGACGGCCGCAGCGCACTGGTGTGGTCGGGGCTGATGGTGCCCGCCTATTGGGTCCTGATGAGTATTGCCGCCATCAAGGGCATGTGGCAGATGCTGTTCAATCCGTCGTACTGGGAGAAGACCTTCCACGGACTGTCGGCGGGTGGCGACGACAAGAAGGCCGACGAGCCCGCCGCCCCGAGCGCCGAGCAGGCGACGTGACGGCCCGTCGGCAGGCCATCGGCCTTTTCCTGGTGATCTGGCTGCTCTACCTGGTGATCGGGGTGTGGTTGGCCGCCGATGTGCGGTGGTACTTCGGTGACTCGCTGTCCCGAGTGCAGTCGGCGCAGAGTGTGCTGTTCAGCCGCGACCCCCACCTGTCGGCGATCGGCTTCATCTTCACCCCGCTCACCGTGATCGTGCAGTTGCCGTTGACGGCGCTGACCCCGATCTTCCCGGCGATCACCACCTCGGCGCTGTCGGCGGCGGTGATGTCGTCGGTGTTCATGGCCGGCTCGGTGGTGCAGATCGCCGGTATCGCACGCGACCGCGGGGTGGCGCCGTGGATCACGATCGCGGTCACCGCGAGCTACGCACTCAACCCGATGATCGTGCTGTATGCCGCGAACGGGATGAGTGAGGCCCCGTACCTGTTCTTCCTGACGTGGTGCGGCCGACGCCTCATCCGCTGGATCGACACCGACGACGTGCACGATCTGGTCGCCGCGGGCATCGCGCTGGGGTTCGCCTACCTCACCCGCTACGACGGGGCCGCCGCTGCGTTGGGTGCCGGGATAGTGGTTGCGCTGGTGACCTTTCGGCGCAGCGACACGACAGACCGCATGATGCGGGTGATCCTCGATGTCGCGATCGTCGCGTTGCCGGCGTTCGTCGCCTTCATCGGGTGGGCGTTCACGAGCTGGTTGATCACCGGCGATCTGTTCGCGCAGTTGTCCTCGGCCTACGGCAACGCGGCGATCCTCGAACAATCCGGGGGCAGCGGGTCGTCCACCCCGTGGCAGGCGCTGCGGTTCTCGACGACCGAACTGCTGATCCTGGCACCACTGTTCCCGTTGTTGTTGGCGGTGGTCGCGATCGTGCGATATCGGCGTCAGCGGTTCTACCCGTTGCTGGTGCCGTTGGTCATCATCGGACTGGTCCTGGGTTTCCAGGTGTACAGCTACTCGCAAGGCTCGACGTTTGCGTTCCTGCGTTTCTACCTGACGGTCGTCCCGTTGGCGGCGGTGGTGGCGCTGCTCGCAGTTCCCGCCCGCCGCGCGAACCCCACCCGGCGTCCGGGCGCCCACGCCAGCGCGCCACGGATCGTGGTGCGGCGCGGCGCCGGCTACCTGGCGCTGGGGATGTGCGCGGTCATCACCATGGCGATCGCGGTACCGAGCACCGCGGTGGGTATGGGATCGCCGACATATGCGCCGCAGGAGTTCGCGGTCTATTCGCTGGGCGCCCACGAGGATTCGGTGAACCAGGAAGTCCTTGACGGACAGCGGGTGATCCGGTCGTTTCAAACCGAACGGTCCATCGCGCAGTACCTCGATGACTTGGACCTGCCCGACGGCAGCGTGCTGTGCGACACCGTGTACGGCTTCGCGGTCGTCGCCCAGTCGCAGAATCCGAAGCAGTTCGTCATCCCGTCGGATCAGGATTTCACCGAGATGGTCAACGATCCGGCCGCGCACGGGGTGCGATACATGCTGTCGGTACCGCGAAGTGGACGAGGGGAATCCGACGCCCTCAACGTCCGCTTCCCGACGCTCTACGAGAACGGTGCCCAGGTGGGGGTGCTGGTCCTGGAGGCCCGCAACGTCGGCGCGGATCTGCCCGACTGGCGGATCTATCGGGTGACCGGTTCCGGCACGTTGACTAGCAACGGAGTCAGCTGACGGTGTCGGCGATGACCTGCCACGCCGGGTCGCTCGGCCCGATGTCGTAGGTGCACTCGCGCGTTCGGGGATCCGGGACGAACGCCCACAGCAACGCGCCCGCAGTGCCGGCGTCGCGCTGTTGGCCGATCTTGGTGCGCAACCCGCGTGCACGTTCGGCAGGGTCGAGGCAGGACCCGGCGTTCACGCCGATCTCGTTGACCATGATCGGTTTACCGGCCTCGCTGGCCTGTCGGATGCGGGTGGGCAGGTCACTGCCGGACGGCCCGTAGTCGGTGAGATTGCCGCCGTAGTCGTGGAAGTCGAGCACATCGAGCCGCTCGGACCCAGCCACCTGCAGATAGTCCGAGCCCTCGAGCCCGCACTGATCGCCGCCGACGAACCCGGCGAAGATCGGCCGGTTCGGATCGAGTGAGCGCAGCAGTCCGCCCGCGTCGTCGAAGAACGAGCGCAAGATCTCATCGCCGCCGGGCGGACATTCGCGGACCTGCCAGTCGCAGCCCTGGGCGCCGCACACACTTGCTTCGGGTTCGCCCACGAGTTCCCAGCCGGCGATGGTGGGCCGATCCTTCCAGCGAGTCACGGCGGCGCGAACCCAATCGGCAAAGGTCATGCCGCCCAAAGATTTCTGGGTCCGCCAGCCGGCGTCGTACCACGATCGCTGCTTGAACTGGTCGTCCTCGCACTGGCCGGTGCCGCCGGCGAGGACGGGCAACACCATCTGCCGGTGGCGGGTGGCCGCATCGAAGACGGCGTCGAGCGGACCGAAGTCGATCAGCCCACTGTTCTTGTCGACGACGAACATCGAGAACAGATTGAACCGGGTGAGCGCATGTGCGGGCAGCTTCGCGAAATAGGCGTCGAGATCGACCTCGGCGCCACAACCCTCGTTGATAGACCAGTCGGTGCCGAGTTGGTAGGCGTTGAACCCGGTGGGCCACCAGGGCTGGTTGTCGAGCCGCAGTCCGGTGTCGGTGACGGTGACCCGGGTGCTGAAGTCCTCGGTGACGGTCGGCCCCGTCAGCGGGCGACGATCACCGGTGGAGCAGGCGGTGAGGCCGAGAGTCACCACAACGAGCAGGCACATCAGTGCGGCCGATCGTGGACGTCTCACCTTCGCAGGCTACCCGTCGCCGGGCGCGACAGGTGGCTGCCAGCACCGGCTCGGCTAGCCTGCGGGGTATGCAGGCTGACAACATCGTCGGCGCGGGTGCCGCGCTCCTGGCGGCCGTACTACTCGGCGTCACGGCGAGTGGCTGCGCGGGCGCCGACGACGCCGCCCCGGCGCCGGTGACGACCACGAGCACATCGAGTGTGGCCGCAGCGAGTACACCGACGACCACCAGCACCCCAACCCTGCCGCCCCCGTACGTCGACCACGTGACGTGGGTCGAGACCGCGGTCGGCCCGAGCCTGCAGATCGTGCCGACCCCGGCCGGTCGGCGCACCGAGAACCCGACCGGCGACGACATCGCCTGGGCCGAGGTGCTGCGAATGGCGCCCGACGCCGACACCCCGGGTATGCGCGCGCAGTTCGACTGTCACTGGGATTTCGCGCGTCTCGTCGAGCCGGACAAACCGAGTTGGAACATCGAGCCGCAGCGACCGGTGGTCACCGACGACGTGATGATCCAGACTCGATGCAACCCCGGCTTCGCCGAAGAATAGCCCGCGCGTCGTGATGGTCCCGTCCCCGTTGACTGGGCAGGCGAGTGAGCTTTACCTCGTGACGAACTGCCGCCGATGGCCGGCCCAGCGGCACACCACGTAGATGACGAACGAGATCGTCGTGACGAACACCGACACCGGTAGCCCGGGAGCGAGCGACAGGATGAGCCCGCCGATCGCGGCCAGTTCGGCGAAGATCACCGACACGATCAGCACGGTCGTCGGATTGGCGGTCAAGCGTGCGGCCGCGGCTGCGGGGGTGATCATCAGCGACATCACCAGCAGCGCGCCGATGATCTGCACACCCTGCGCACATGCCAGACCCATCAACACCGCGAACACCACCGACAACGTGCGGATCGGCACGCCGGAGGCGGCCGCCAGCCTCGGGTCGAGCGAAGCGAACAGCAACGGCCGGTAGATGATCGCCATCCCGACGAGCACCACGACGGTGGTGATGGCGATGGCGGTCAACCCGCCGGTGCCCACGCTGACCACCTGTCCGGTGAGCATGGCGAAACCGGTTCGCGCGCTGCCGTAGAGCGCCAGGAACAGCACGGCGAGCCCGAGACCGAACGCCATCACCACGCCGATCACCGAATCCCGTTCGCGCGCACGGTTGCCGAGGAACCCGAAGACACCGGCCGCGATGACCGCGCCGATCACTCCGCCGATGTTGACGCTGATACCCAACAACAACGCGGCCGCGGCGCCGGTCACCGACAGCTCGCTGACCCCGTGCACGGCAAACGACATCTGTCGGGCCACGATCAGTGGGCCGAGGATGCCGCCGAGCAGGCCCAACAGCGCGATGGCCAGCAGTGACTGTTGGACGAAGTCACGACTGAGTAGGTCGGCGGTGGCGCTGAAATCCCAGAACTTGCTGAAGTCGATCTCCGCGGCCGCCAACGGTTGTGCGACGGTCATGTGCGCGGGTCTCGCTCTCCGTCGACCAAGGCCGACGCGTCGGCGGCTGCGGCGAAGGTGGCCGGATCGGCGGTCTCCTCGCAGTGATGGCCGTCCTCACCACCGATCACCACCAACCGGCCGTTGACCCGCAACACCTCGACGTCGCTGCCGTACAGGTTCGACAGCGTCGCGGTGGTCATCACCTCGTCGGGGGTGCCGATGCGGAACCGGCCGCCCACCAGGTACAGGACCCGGTCGACATAAGGCAGAATCGGGTTGATCTCGTGCGTGACGAACACGATCGCGGTGTTCGCCGAGCGCCGCCGTTCGTCGATGAGCTCCACCACCCGCTGTTGATTGGTGGGGTCCAGGCTCGACAACGGCTCGTCGCACAGCAGCAGCGTCGGGTTCGACGTCAGGCTCTGGGCGACCCGCAGGCGTTGCTGCTCTCCGCCGGAGAGCAGGCCCATCGGGGCGTCGGCGTACGCGGTGGCGCCGACCTCGGCCAGTGCGGCGTCGACGAGTCGACGTCGCCGCGCCCGCCCACGCAGCCCGACACCCCAACGCGCGCCGTCGACCCCGAATCCCACCAGGTCGCGGCCGCGCATCGCCATCGGGTCCGAGTCGTCGGCGTGCTGCTGCGGGATGTAGCCGATCGCATCGGTCACCTCGAGTCGCCCGGCGTCGAGCTGGTACTGGCCCAGCAGACACCGCAGGAACGACGTCTTGCCCGATCCGTTCGGGCCCAGCACCGCGACGAACTCGCCGGGCGAGATCGTCAGGTCCAGGTCGTCCCATAGCACCCGGGAGCCGAACGCCAGCCGCGCCGCGTCGAAGGTGGCGACCGGCGCGTGCGGGTCCGATTCCGCGGTCTGCGCTTGCCGATGATGCGGTGGGGCCATGCGGTCAGTGTGCGTCATGCGATCCGAGCGCGTTGCTCAAGTCCTCGATCTGAGCGGACTGCCACGCGATGTAGTCGGTGGTGCCGTCGGGCAGCGTCTCGGTGAACTCCACGACCGGCACATCGGAACGCTGCGCCACCGCCAGCACGGCCTCGGTCACCGAATCCACCGCCTGTGTGTTGTAGATCAGCGCATGCGCGGAGCCCGAGGTCAGCAGATCTTCCATCGCGGCGCGGTCGGCGGCCGACGGTGACTGGCCCTCCTCGACGGCCTGGGTGAAACCTGCGGGCGCCGAGTCGGTGAGGCCGGCCTCGGCGAGGAGATAGCCGGCCAGCGGTTCGGTCTGGGCGACCTCGGTGCCGTCGTGATCTGCCTTGATGGTCGCGAGTTGATCACGCAAGCCGTCGATCTCGGTGGTGAACTGCTCGGCGTTCGAGCGGAACTCGTCGGCGTTGGCCGGGTCGAGCTCGGCGAGCTGATCGCCCACCTGGGTTGCCACCTCGCCGACGACGGCGAGATCGTAGAAGACGTGCTCGTTGAGCGACGACTCGTCGTGGGAATGGTCCTCGTGGGACTCACCGGATTCTTCGGCCGCGTGTTCCTCGCCGGTGAGCAGTTCGAAGGCGTTCACGGTGGGCACGTCGCCACCGGCGACGGCATCTTCCATGTACTGGTCGTAGTGTCCGCCGTTGAGCACCACGAGGTCGGCGTCGGCGACGGTGGCGGTGTCGGCGGCCGACGGTTCGAACTCGTGCGGGTCACCCTCGTTGTTGGTGTACAGGGTGGTCACCGTCGCCTTGTCGCCGGCGACCGCCGAGGCGACCGACCCCCAGACGTTCGTCGAGGTCACGACGATTGGCCTGCCGTCTGACGATGCGTCGTCGCCGCTCGAGCATCCGGCCAGCACCAGGGTGCCGGCGCCGAGCAATGCGGCCGCAGTGGCCAGGGTTCGCCTCATCGTTCTCCGCCTCACGCAAATGACAATCGTTACCGAAAGAAGTGTAGGCGACGATTCGGCACCGCTGAAATCGGGTGGCGTGCTCGGCGGGAGTGGTCACCCGGGCGTCAACACCACCGGCACCACGAACCTGTGTAGCAGCGCCGCTTCGGCCTCGGCCGATTCGGCGGGACTGGTCAGCAACGAGACGATCACCCGTACCAGCCAGCGGGCACGCTCGTGCAAGTCGGATTCGGCGGTGTGCGGCGCGATCTCGGCGAGGAATTCGGTGGTGATGTGTTCGATCGCGGGGGAGACCAGCGCCAGCGACGTCGACCGGCCTGCGCTGTCGGGGACGAACCACGCCGACAGCGCCGGGTTGTCCCGCACCCCGCGCACCGCCGTCAGCACGGCGTTCACCAGCCGCGTCGCCGGGTCCGGCGCATCGTGGACGGCCTCGGCGACGGCGGTGCCGAGGCCGGTGGCTGCGCGGTCGACATAGGCGGCGAGCACCTCGGATTTACCCGGGTAGTAGCGGTACAGGGTCGCCCGCGAGCAGCCGACCGCGGAAGCCAATCCGCGCATCGTCACCGCCGACACGCCCTGCTCGACGAACAACTGCTCGGCGACGTCGAGGATGCGACCCGCGGCCAGCTCGGCGCGTTCGGGCGCCAACCAGGCCGCCCGCGTAGCCGTGTTCTCGCTCATCGGTCGATCCCGCAGGTGAACGGCACGTAGGTGGGTCGGCGCACGTAGTTGCCCTCGGCCCAGTCGATACCGTCGAGGTCGACGGTGAAGTTCGGGAATCGGGCCAGCAGTTCGGTCAGCGCCACCCGGGCCTGCATGCGAGCGGCTGCGGCGCCGAGGCAGTGATGGTTGCCGTGGCTGAACGTCAGGATCCGCCGAGGTTGGCGCGTGACGTCCAATATGTCGGCGTCGCCGCCGAACGCCAGCCGATCGCGGTTGGCCGACCCGTAACAGAGCAGCACCTTGCGGCCCGCCGGGATGGTGATCGGGCCGTCCGGGGTGTCGGGGTAGGTGACCGCGCGGGTGGTGGTGCGGGCCAGCCCTTGAACCGGCGAGGTGAGGCGCAACAGTTCGTCGACGGCGCCGCCAATCAGGTCCGGGTCGTCGACGAGACGTCGGCGCTGGTCGCGATGGCGTTCGAGTAGGGCGACACTGCCGCCGAGCATGCCGGTCGTCGTGTCGTTGCCGCCGGCGACCATGGTGAAGGTGAACGCCAGGATCGACACCAGCCCGTGTGCGGGATCGTCGGCGAGACCGGCGCGCACCAACTGCGACACCGTGTCGTCGGCCGGGTGCTGCTTGCGGAACTCCACGAGCTCGGTGAAGTACGCCGCCATCTCCATCGTCGCCGCCCCGGCCGACTCCGCCGCCGCGGCCATCCCGCCGACCTCCGAGGTCGCGCCGACGATGGCCTGCGTCCAGCCGTCGAAGCGGTCCCGGTCCTGTTCGGGCACCCCGAGATAATGCGCGACGACCATGCTCGGCAGCGGTTTGAACAGCTCGCCGACGATGTCGGCGGGGCCGTCGTCGGTGCGCAGCGCCTCGAGTCGTTCGACGACGAACTCGCGCACCGCCGGTTCCACCTCGGTCACCTGCCGCGGGGTGAATCCGCGCGCCACCAGTTTGCGGAATGCGGTGTGCGCGGGCGGGTCCTGCATCACCATCGGCGGATGGTCGGCCATCCCGATGGCATCGAGTTCGCCGTAGGTGACGGTCAACCCCTGCGCCGACGAGAAGGTCGTGGTGTCGTCGGCGGCGGCGAGCACGTCGGCGTGGCGGGTCAGCACCCAATAGTCGGCGGCCGGGTCGTCGGGGTGTTCGACGCGATGGACGGGCGCATGCTCGCGCAGCGCGGCATACATCGGATACGGGTCGGCCCATGTCGGTCCAGAACGCAGCGAGAACACGATGCGATCCGACACTTCCTTCTTCATGCGTCGATGGTGAGACACTCCGTCTAAAGTGTCAACCGGCGTGAGCTGGCTCCTCGGGAGGTCGCTGATTCGCCGGTCATTGTCTGATCGCACAACGCGAGGTGGCCGATTCGGCAATTTGCACGGTGATTGTGACCGGCCGCCCAGCCATTCTGACAACTGAGACCACGTACTCAGTCGTAGGAGGTAACACCATGTCATTGGAGGCCGGCGGCACAGTCGCCGCGGGGACGACCGAACAGTGGCGCGACCGCAAGCGCTATCTCTGGCTCTTGGGGCTCGTCGTCCCGTCCTTCACGTTCGTCGCGGTCGGCGGTTACGAACTGACCGGGTGGAGCATCTTCCTGTGGACCGGCCCGATCGTGGTGCTCGGTCTGGTGCCGTTGATCGACCTGCTCGTCGGCTTCGACACCTCCAATCCGCCCGATGAGGTGATCGAGCAACTCGAGAGCGACAAGTATTACCGGTGGGTCACGTACGCCTATCTGCCCATCCAATACCTCGGCTTCATCGTCTCGATGTACCTGATCGCGACACAGGGCTGGTCGGTGATCGACAACATCGGACTCGCGATGACGGTGGGGTTCGTCGGTGGCGTGGGTATCAACACCGCACACGAACTCGGCCACAAGAAGGAGAGCCACGAGCGGTGGTTCTCCAAGATCGCCTTGGCGCAGAGCTGCTACGGGCACTTCTACATCGAGCACAACCGGGGTCATCACGTGAACGTGTCGACACCCGACGATCCGGCGTCGTCCCGGATGGGCGAGAGCTTCTACCGGTTCTGGTTCCGCACGGTCACCGGGTCGGTGCGCAGCGCATGGCGGATCGAGGCGAAGCGCTACCGCCGCAAGAACACCCACCCGTTCCATCTCGGCAACGACGTCCTCAACGCCTGGTTGATGACCGTGGCCCTGTGGGGGCCGCTGGTGATCTGGCTCGGGCCGGGATTGCTGCCCTATCTGATCCTGCAGGCGGTGATCGGCTTCTCGCTGCTCGAGGCGGTGAACTACCTGGAGCACTACGGGATGCTGCGTCGGCAGACCGACAGCGGCCGGTACGAACGCGTGCTGCCGATGCACTCATGGAATTCCAACAACATCGCCACCAATGTCCTGCTCTATCACCTGCAGCGACACAGCGACCACCACGCGCATCCGACCCGTCGCTATCAGGTACTGCGCGATTATCGGGAGTCGCCGGCGCTGCCCACCGGGTATGCCGGGATGATCGTGCTGGCGCTGGTGCCGCCGCTGTGGCGGTGGGTCATGGACCGTCGGGTCGTCGAACACTGCGACGGCGATCTCCGGCGCGCAAACGTCGCACCGGGCCGCTACACCGCACTCGCCGAGCGGTTCCTCCTGCCGCGCAACGAAGCCGATGGCATCGACGCTCTTGCCGACGTCACCCGGCAGTCCGTCGGCGACCGGGTGGCCGCGGCTCGGTGTCCGGGCTGCGGTTACACCTACGACGTCGCCCGAGGCGATGAGGCCGAGGGTTTCACCGCCGGGACACCGTGGTCGGAGGTACCCGATGACTGGTGCTGCCCGGATTGCGGTGTGCGCGAGAAGGTCGACTTCGTCCAGGTGTCGGCCACGGGTTCACCCCCCGTCGGCTGACCCGTCGTCGAGGAAGGCCTCGTAATAGTCCAGCGCGAGGAGCAGATCGCCTGCTCGGGTGGCCAGTGGCCGGCCGAGCAGGCGCTCGGCCTGCTGAATCCGGTAGCGGACGGTGTTCTTGTGGACGCTCAGATTCCTCGCCACCGCATCGGCGTTCGCCGACGAGGTCAGCACCGTGCGCACCGTGTGGCGCAGGTGCGAGTGCCCCGGCTCTCCCAGGCCGCCCAGCATGTCCCGGCAGAACCGTTCTGCGGCAGGGTGATCCAGTGCCAACAAGGTGAGTGCGGTGACGTCGCCGTACCAGGTCACGGCCACGGTACGAGCGGGCGAGAGGGCCACCCGCTGTGCGGTGCGGGCATCCCTATGTGCGGAGATGAACCCCTCGACGCCGGCCGCCGGTCCGCCCACCGTGATCCGAACGGCGGTCGCATCGAGCGGCCCGGCCGGGAGTGTCACCTGGCCGGTACGTGTCGATATCCACGCCCACAGCTCGCGACCGCCGGGGCGGACGAAGGCCAACCGCGCCCCCGGCACGCTGCTCGCCAGGTCGGTGATCGCCGGCTCCAGGGTGTCGAGCGAGTCGGCGTTCATGGCGTGGGCGATCAGCGCGAGGTGGGTGACCCCGGTGATCGGGTGACCGCCCATCTGCGCAGAGAGTTCGGACTGGCCGACGGTGTCGCCCGCCAGCAACGCGGCCACCACCTCGTATCGCTGCGTATCCCCGCGACGCCGGATCCGATCGGTCTCGGCGGTGAACACCGCCACCGAGCGCTCCACCGAGGTGCTGAACCACCGGTTGGCCTTGGTCCAGAACCACACCAGCAGGGCCGCGTGGTCCAGGTCCGCCGAGGCGTCGCCCACCACCCCGACCGCGTAGTCCCAGGAAGCCTCCTGGGCGGCTTGATAGATCTTCAGCAAGACGGGGAGACCGAGGTGATGGCGCGCGATGTCGACGGCCAGATCATGCGCCGCCGGGACCAGGGCGTCGTCGGCCTCCACGTCGCTGGTGACTCCGTCGAGAAATGCGAGCCAATGCTGTTCGACGGCGTCGCGAACGAGAGCGTGTAGGTCTGCCGGGAGGTCGACGGCCGTGTGAACCGCCTGGGCCGTCGACGCCACCCACTCGGCGATCTCCCCCGGACCGCGTTGGGTGGACGCGAATTCCTCAAGCCAGCCGGTCAGGTCTGTCATCAGCCGAGTCTGCACGATCCTTGTGCTATTTCACATCGAACCGGCGAAATATCGGCCAGTTTCCCAATGAATGATGCCGTCGTTCAGGTCAGGATGACAGCAACGGGTTGGTGTCCCGGCCGCGCATGAAACGTCAGACAACCCATGAGACATCAGGAGGTACACGATGAGCGTCATTCACGTAGATCGCCCGGCCTGCGAGGGGATCGGGATGTGCGAGGCACAGGCCGACGACTACTTCCGGGTCGGCGACGACGGGTTCGTCGAGGTCGTGCAGTCCGATGTCGCGCCCACCGATCACGCCCACGTCGCCGCGGCGGTGGACTCGTGTCCCATGTCCGCGCTGCGTCTGGCGAAGTGAATCGTCGCCGATGACCGAGATCGAGTCCCGCGCATCGCGCCGACAGCGGCTGCTCATCGTCGGTGCCTCACTGGCCGGTGTGCGTGCGGCAGAAGGTGCGCGCTCCCACGGCTGGTCGGGGGAGATCACGATGGTGGGTGACGAGCCACACCTGCCCTACGATCGTCCGCCGTTGTCCAAACAGTTCCTCCAGGCGTGCTCCGGCGACGAGCCGCACCGACTCCGCAGCGATGAGGTGTGGGACTCGCTGAACGTCGACCTGCACACGGGCACCACGGCCGTGGGACTCGACGCCGTCAACCAGCGGGTGCACACCAGTGATGGGAGCATCGATTTCGATGCCGTGGTGATCGCGACCGGGGCGACCGCGCGGACGCTCGACCTCTTCGGCGGTGTCGACGGAGTCCATCAGCTCCGCACCCACGACGACGCGCTGCGTATCCGCGCCGCCCTGGGCACCGCCCGCCACCTGGTCGTGGTCGGCGGTGGCTTCATCGGTAGCGAGGTCGCCGCTGCAGCGTCGACGCGCGGCATCGACGTCACGCTGGTCAGTGCGTCCGACCGCCTGCTGGGTCGATCGGTGGGCCCGATGGCGGCTCAGATGCTGCTCGCTCTGCATCACGACGCCGGGGTGCACACCGTGTTGGGAGCCCGGCCGGTCGACATCGACGTCCGGGACGGGCGCCTTCGCGGCGTCACGCTCGATTCGGGGCGGCACCTGGCCGCCGATGCCGTCGTCGTGGGCGTCGGTGCCCGC
The DNA here is from genome assembly GCF_026262595.1 of Gordonia aquimaris. NCBI lineage: Bacteria > Bacillati > Actinomycetota > Actinomycetes > Mycobacteriales > Gordoniaceae > Gordonia > Gordonia aquimaris. Next base: position 174,636 of record NZ_JAPKFM010000002.1, read on the forward strand.
CCGTCCTCCGACTGGATGGTCGGCAGCGGGATCGACATCGATCCGCACTCGCGGGCCATCCGGTGCGACCGATCGCTGGCCACCAACGTTGCGCAGGTCTGGGCGGCCGGGGACGTCGCGTCGGTGCCCGGGCAACCCGGCGGACACTGGACGGCGGCCATGGAGTCGGGCTTCATCGCCGGTGCCAACGTCGCCGGAGCCGGCAAAGAGTTCACGTCGGTTCCGTTCGCCTGGTCGAACTGGTTCGGGCACCGCATCCAGATCGTCGGTGACACCCGGTCGGCTCAGGAGCGTCGCGACGACGACGGTCTGGTCGTCTACGGTCACCGAGATCGCATCGTGGGTGCGGTGGGCGTCGACAGCCCCGGGGCCGTCGCCCGTGTGCGCCGCGAGATGGGTCGACGAGCCGAGCACGCCGCCCTGGCCACGTTCGAGGGCTGATCCCGCAGCGCCCCGGTCGCCGATGTCGAGCGTCAACCCAGGTGGCTGCGGGTCACACGAAGCCGAAACGATCGCTTCTCTACGATGGGGGGATGAGTAGCCCCCCGATGCCGCGGCGCGTCGCACTCATCTCCGTGCACACCTCCCCGCTGGCGCAGCCGGGAACCGGTGACGCAGGCGGAATGAACGTCTACGTCTGGCAGACGGCGACGCGGATGGCCCAGCGCGGTATCGAGGTGGAGATCTTCACGCGTGCCACCTCTTCGTCTGATGCGCCGCTGGTGTCCGCCGCGCCGGGGATCACCGTGCGCAATGTGGTCGCCGGCCCGTTCGAGGGGCTGGACAAACGCGATCTACCGGCACAGTTGTGTGCGTTCACCGCCGGCGTGCTGCGAGCCGAGGCCATGCACAAACCCGGCTACTACGACCTCATCCACTCCCACTATTGGCTGTCCGGGCAGGTCGGCTGGCTGGCGCGCGACCGATGGGGCGTCCCGCTGGTCCACACCGCGCACACCCTCGCCGCGGTCAAGAACGCGTCATTGGCCAAGGGGGACACCGCCGAACCGATGTTGCGGGTGATCGGCGAGCAGCAGGTCGTCGACGAGGCCGACCGCATGGTGGTCAACACCGACACCGAGGCCGCCGAACTCGTCTCGATGTACAACGCCGACCGCGACCGCATCGACGTGGTCCATCCCGGCGCCGATCTCGGCGTCTACGCGCCGGGGTCACGCGAGCGGGCCCGCGCCGAACTGGGCCTGCGCGACGACGAGACGATTCTGACCTTCGTCGGACGGATTCAGCCGCTCAAGGCGCCGGACGTCCTGCTCGCTGCCGCCGCGCCGATCATCGAGCGCGCGCGTCGGTCGAGTCGTCGGGTGCGGGTCCTCATCGTCGGCGGGCCGTCGGGCAGTGGCCTCGATCGTCCGACGGCACTGATGGATCTCGCCGACGATCTCGGTATCGGCGCCGAGGTGAGCTTCCTTCCGCCGCAACCGTCCCCGCGGCTCGCCCAGATCTATCGCGCCTCGGATCTGGTCGCGGTCCCGAGCTACTCGGAGAGTTTCGGTCTGGTCGCCGTGGAGGCACAGGCCTGTGGGACGCCGGTGGTGGCCGCCGATGTCGGTGGCCTGAACGTGGCCGTGGCCGACGGGCATTCGGGTCTGCTCGTCGACGGCCACGACGTCGAGGAATGGACCGCGGCCATCGAGGGACTGCTGGCCACCCCCGATCGGCTCGCCGCGATGCGTCGCAACGCCCGACCACACGCGGAGCAGTTCTCCTGGGAGCACACCGCCGACGACCTGCTGGCGTCCTACTCGGCCGCGATGGCATCCTTCGCCGCGCGCAATCCGGGGTCCATCGGTGCGGCCTCCGCACGGCGCGCGGCGCGTAGGTGGCGCCGCGTTCGACCGAAAGTTGCCGTAGGGCAATGAGTCTGGCAGCCCAGCAAGTCGGTTGATGAGCATAGGGGAGTGATCGTGTGAACCAGGCCGAGATCGTCGACCTACTCGGATCGACGTTGACCGAGCGAGATATCGAGTTCAGTCGCCGGGATGCCGGCGGCGCGCAGGCCGAGCATTTTGTCGTCGAACTGCCCGGCGAACGCAAGCTGACCACCACTGTTCTGCTCACCGCGGGGCCGCACGGGGTGCGCGTGGAGGCCTTCGTCTGCCGGCGGCCGGATGAGAATCATGAGCAGGTGTACCGCTACCTGCTGCGACGCAACCGGCGGCTCTACGGCGTCGCCTACACCATCGACAACACCGGCGACATCTATCTCGTCGGTCGGATCTCCGGCGATGCGCTGGGCGCCGACGAGATCGACCGCGTGCTGGGCCAGGTCCTCGAGGCCGCCGACGGGGACTTCAACACGTTGCTCGAGATCGGCTTCCTCACCTCCATTCAGCGGGAATGGGCGTGGCGGGTGTCGCGCGGGGAGTCGCTGCGCAACCTGCTCGCCTTCGAGCACCTCATCGACAAGGATTCGTTGCCCGAACCGGGAGAGCCACTGGCCGGCCGCTATGTGCCCGGCGAGACCACCGCGGCCGACGCGGCGGCGCAACGCTCCGGCGACCGGTTCGCCGACGACGAGGACTGAGCCCCCGGGGTGTGATGGTGGTCCGGATCACACCCGCGGATTCGCTCGTCGTAGAGTTGTTCGGTGTCGATCACCCGAACGCGTCGAATCGGGTGAATCGGGCAACGTTTCCACTGATGTGACAATGAATGTTGTTACGATTGCGGTCCGGTGTTCCCCAACGGAGGTGTCATGAGCTTCACGAGTCCTTTCCCCGATGTCGAGATCCCGAACCAGACGGTCTACGACTTCCTGTTCGGATCGATCAGCGACGACGACATGAATCGGGTCGCGCTGGTGGATCCGAAGTCGGGGGACGAGACGACGTATGCCCGGTTGATCGGCCAGATCCACGCGGCGGCCGGTGCGTTGCGGGCGAAGGGCATTGGCGTCGGCGACGTGGTGGGCATCTTGTCGCCCAACATCCCGGCGTTCGCGACGGTCTTCCACGGCATCCTGCGTGCGGGCGGCACGGCGACCACGATCAACGCGTTGTTCACCGCGCCGGAGATCGCCAAGCAGCTCACCGACTCCAAGGCCAAGATGCTCGTCACGATCTCGCCGCTGGCCGACCAGGCCAAGGCCGCGGCGAAGGAGGTGGGCATCTCCGACGAGAACCTGATCATCCTCGACGGTGCGGGGCTCAAGGAGACCGGGCATCCCAACGCCGTCGACCTGCTCGCGCCGAATCTGCCGGCCCCCGAGGTCACCATCGATCCGGCCACCCATGTGGCGGCGCTGCCGTACAGCTCCGGCACCACCGGTAACCCCAAGGGCGTGGCGCTGACGCACCGCAATCTGGTCGCCAATGTCGCGCAGATCAAACCGCTGCAGGGGATGACCGCCGACGACGTGGTGATCGCGGTGCTGCCGTTCTTTCACATCTACGGCATGACGGTGCTGCTCAACGCGGCGCTCTACAACCGTGGTCGGCTGGTCATCATGCCGAGGTTCGACCTCGTGGAGTTCCTGGAGAACATCCAGAACTTCAAGGTCACCACCGCCTACATCGCGCCTCCGGTGGCTGTCGCGTTGGCCAAGCACCCGATCGTCGACAGCTACGATCTGTCGTCGCTGACGGTGATGATGTCGGGCGCGGCGCCACTCGACGACGAACTCGGCAAGGCCGTCGCCAAGCGGCTCGACCTGCACATGCTGCAGGGCTACGGCATGAGCGAGCTCTCCCCGGTGAGTCACCTGATCCCCATCGACACGAAGGCGGTACTCGGCTACGACGAGCCGCCGCTCTCGTCGACCGGATGGGCGATCCCCAACACCGAGAACAAGATCGTCGACCCGGCGACCGGTGACGAGATCGGCCTGCCGACCGAAGGGCTCTCGGAGCCCGGCGAGCTGTGGGTCAAGGGGCCCAACGTGATGCTCGGCTACCTGGGCAACGAGCAGGCCACCGCCGACACCATCGACGCCGACGGGTACCTGCACACCGGCGACCTCGCACAGGTCGACCCGACCGGTTGTGTCTACATCGTCGACCGGCTCAAGGAGCTCATCAAGTACAAGGGCTACCAGGTGCCGCCCGCCGAGCTCGAGGCCCTGCTGCTGACGCACCCACAGATCGCCGACACCGCGGTCATCGGCGTCGTCGACGACGACGGTGAGGAGATTCCGAAGGCGTTCGTGGTCACCCAGGCCGGTGCGGAGCTGAGTGCCGACGAGGTGATCGAGTTCGTGGCCGCGAAGGTGGCCCCGCACAAGAAGGTTCGCGCCGTCGAGTTCATCGAGGCGATCCCCAAGTCGGCCTCGGGCAAGATCCTGCGGAAGGACCTACGCAAGTAGGCTTGCGCACCCAGCGTGCCCAGCACGGAGGTTGAGTGGGCGCTGTTTTTCGTTGAGTGGGCGCGGCGATCTGCCTAACGCGCGGTTCGACCCCAACTTCCGCGCCCACTCAACGAAAAACAGCGCCCACTCAACGCGAAAGGCTGTCAAACGCGACCCACTCGTAACTGTCAGCCCACATCCTCCAGGTGCGCCTCACCGACCGGGTGGCGGCGATGCCACCAGTAGGTCAGCGCCCACAGGATCACGCCGAGCAGCAGTAGCCAGCCGGCGATCACGTATTGCTCGTTGTCGGCGCGCGCGAACGGCAGGGTCAGTGCCCCCGACGTCACGGCGCCGAGGACGGCGAACACGACGTTGGTCTGGAAGTGTTTGTGTTCCACCTTGTCTCGCCGCAAGACCAGGACCGCGATGTTGACGACGGTGAACACGGCGAGCAGCAGCAGCGCGGTGGTGCCGCCGAGGAGGCCGACGACGTTGCTGTCGGGGTCGGCGCTGACGTAGACCAGCAGGCACAGCGCGATGACGGTGGTGAAGATGATGGCGGCGAACGGGGTGCGGCGGCCGGGGTGCACGTAGGACAGGAACCGGGGCAGCACGCCCTGTTTGGCCATGCCGTAGAGCAGCCGGCTGGCCATCATCATGTTGATCAGGGCCGTGTTGGCGACGGCGAACATCGAGATCCAGGGCAGCAGCTCGGTCATCGGGAAGTCGGGCGCCGCCGCCTCCACCACCTGAACGAGCGGGGTGTCGCTCTCGGCGAGGTCGCCGACCGGAACGATGGCGACCGCCGCGATCGCGATGAGCACGTAGACCACCGCGGTGATCCCCAACCCGGTCAGCATCACCTTGGGGAAGATGCGGGTCGGTTCCTTGCATTCCTCGGCCATGTTCACCGAGTCCTCGAAACCCACCAGGGCGAAGAACGCCAACGCGGTCGCCGCGGACACGGCGATGAAGGCATTCTTGTCGGCTGCGGTTTCGAACGCGATCACCGCATCCCAGTGTTCGGCATTGCCGCCGATGATGAACCAGTAGCCAATGAAGATCACCAACAGCAGGCCGGACAGTTCCACCAGGGTCAGGACGACATTGGTGCCGACGCCCTCCGCGACACCGCGGAAGTTGATGAACATCACCAGTAGTAGGAAGCCGATCGCGAAGAACAGCAGGGCGGGGTTCGTCGAGTCGGGTTCGTCACCTCCGCTGAATGCGGTCAACATGTTGGCGGCGAAGGCGCGCGAGGCCGTCGTCGCCGAGGTGATTCCTGAACACATCACCGTGAACAGCACGATGAAGGTCAGGAAGTGCACGCCGAAGGCCTTGTGCACATACAGTGCGGCACCGGCCGCCTGCGGATACTTGGTGACCAGCTCGAGATAGGAGAATGCGGTCAGCGTGGCCACGGCGAAGGCGATCAGGAACGGCAGCCACGCGGCGCCACCGACCTCGCCGGCCACCTGCCCGGTGAGGGCATACACACCGGTTCCGAGAATGTCGCCGATGATGAAGAGCAGCAGGAGCTTCCAGCCGAGGACGCGTTTGAGTTGGGGTTCTTGGGGTGTGGCGGCGCCGGTCGCGCCGGAATCCGCGCTGACGGTCATGAGTGTGAAGCTAGACCCGTTTGGTCGGGTTCGCGCGTTTTCGCCCTGTCGGTGACCGGATCGATGCCGGGGCGTGCTCGGGCACACTGGTCCGATGAGAGACGTGCGGACGATGATTCTGCTCGGTGCCCTGTTGGCCACCACCGGACTCACTGTGGTGCTCGGCGTCACCGATCCGGCGGAGCCGCAGTTTTATCCGACGCGATTCCTCGTCTGGAACCTCTTCTTGGCGTGGATTCCGATGGTTTTCGCCGTCGGGTTCGTCACGGTTCGTCGTCGCGGGTGGCTGATCCTCCTCGGTGTCGGCTGGCTGGCGTTCCTGCCGAACGCGCCCTACCTGGTCACCGACCTGGTTCACCTCGGTGATGGCGTCGACTTGTGGCGCCACGTGCTGCAATACGGGTTCGCCGCCTGGACCGGGATCATGCTCGGTGTGGTGTCGATGCTGCTTGTGCATCGGCGCGTGGAGCACGCCCACGGCCGGCTCGCGGGTTGGGCGGTTGTCACGGTCTCGGTGGCGTTGTGCGCCGTGGGAATCGTCATCGGCCGCTTTCAGCGATGGAACTCGTGGGATTTGGTGACCAGGCCTGATGCGGTGGTCGCGTCGACCCTGGAGTGGGTGCGGTCGCCCTTCGCGGAGGTGGCGTCTACTGGTGTGGCGGCGGCCGTGGCGGCCTTCTTCGGGCTCGCGTACGCGACCGTCTGGTCGCTGGGCTCGGCCGAGGATTTCGCGCGCCGGCCGAGCAGGTGACCAACGGGCGATTGTGCGAAACTCTTTCCCATGACCAACGGCACCTTGATCCTGATGCGGCACGGCGAGAGCGAATGGAACGCCTCCAACCAGTTCACCGGGTGGGTCGATGTGGCGCTCACCGAGAAGGGTGAGGCCGAAGCCGTTCGTGCCGGGGAGCTCCTCGTCGAGCACGACGTGCTGCCCGACATCCTCTACACCTCGCTGCTGCGTCGCGCGATCCAGACCGCGCAGATCGCTCTCGACAAGGCCGACCGGCACTGGATTCCGGTCACCCGCGACTGGCGGCTCAACGAGCGCCACTACGGCAAGCTACAGGGGCTCAACAAGGCCGAGATCAAGGAAGAGTTCGGCGACGAGCAGTTCATGCTGTGGCGCCGCAGCTACGACACCCCGCCGCCGCCGATCGACCCGGCCGCCGAATACAGCCAGACCGGCGATGCCCGCTACGCCGACCTTGCCGAAGTTCCGCTCACCGAATGCCTCAAGGACGTCGTGGAGCGAATGGTCCCGTACTTCACCGAGACCATCGCCGCCGACATCAAGGCCGGCAAGACGGTGCTGATCGCCGCCCACGGCAACTCGCTGCGCGCTCTGGTCAAATACCTCGACGACATCTCCGACGCCGATATCGCCGGGCTCAACATCCCCACCGGCAACCCGCTGCGCTACGACCTCGACGAGAATCTGAAGCCGCTGAACCCGGGTGGCACCTACCTCGACCCGGAGGCCGCGGCCGCCGGTGCCGCGGCGGTCGCCGCGCAAGGCCAGAAGTAGCGACGTCTGCGCTCGGCACCGCGGCCGCGGGCGGCCGCCCACCTGGTTCACCGGCGATGTGATCGTCTGCGCGGTCCGGACCGTCCCGGCGGCCAAATCGTCGCTGTAGTCAAATCGTCATGGTGGGAATCGTGTGACTCGCGCTACATTGGATGCCATGGCGAATGTCGGGAGTCTGACGATCAATCATTCCCCTGCTCAGGAGCGTTACGAGGCTGTCTTGAGTGCGGATACCAACGCAGCTGCGGCGGAATCCGGGGATTACGCCTCCGATGTGGACCAGGTGGTCGGCTATCTCGACTACGTCTCAGAGCCCTATCAGGTCGTGTTGACCCACACCGTGATCCACGAGCAATACAGCGGACACGGCTACGCGGGCGAACTGGTCCGGGTGGTGCTCGACGACATCCGGGACGCGGGTAAGCAGGTGGTCCCCGTCTGTTCCTACGTCCAGCGATTCATCAGTCAACACCCGGAGTACGCCGATATGGCGGTGCCGGTACCGCAGTGACCTGCGGCCCGACGCGAGGTTAGCCATGTCACCGCGACGGCGGGGTAGATAGTTCGAACGCCATATGAACAGCGTCGGAACAATCGCGATGGATGTGCAGTGTGCGTTCGCTGCGCCGTAAGCTGCCATTGTGACCGTTGCATTGCTCGTCGCGGCGATCGCCATCGCGCTTGTCTGTTTTGCCGGCGGAGCTCTTGTCGGACTCCGCACGCCTCGTCATGGTCGGGGGACCGGACCGCTTGCCAGGTGGAGGAAGTCCTCGACCGACGGTGAGCCGTCCGAAGAAACCGCGTCCACGACGACCGGACTCGTGTCGCGTCGGGTGATCACCGCAAACGCCCCACGCGAGGTTTCCGAAACCGCGGAACTGCGCGACTCCGATGTCAGCCTGACCACCGACGACGGGCGGATGACCAAAGCCGGTCTGCTCAGTCTGATCGTGCGGAACAGCGAACACGCGGTCGCCGTGGTGGACCGCTTCCGCGATGTCGTCCTGTTCAACCAGCAGGCCGTCGAACTCGGCGTCGTCCACGACCGTCTGCTCGCCGACGCGGTCTGGGATGCGGCCAAGGAGGTCCTGGACACCGCCGTCGAGGCCCGCTTCGAATTCGCGCCCGTGCAGTCCTCGTACGGATTCGTCTCCACCGGCCGCGCGACGGCCCGCCAGGTCGAATCGGTTCGCTGCCTGGTTCGACTGGTCGCCCACGACGACGAGAAGTACGCCGTGGTCTACGGCACCGACGACACCGAGCATCGTCGGGTGGAGGCGACGCGGCGCGACTTCGTCGCCAACGTGTCGCATGAGCTCAAGACTCCCGTCGGCGCCGTCGGCCTGCTCGCCGAGGCGTTGCTGGAATCCGCCGACGACCCGGAGTCGGTGCAACATTTCGGTCGTCGTGTGCTTACCGAGTCCGACCGGCTCGGCAACATGGTCAGCGAACTGATTGCGCTGTCCCGACTGCAGGGTGGCGAGACCCCGGAATTCACCACCGTCGACGTGGACGAGCTGGTGCGCGAGGCGGTGGACACTGCCGCCACCACCGCGGAGGCGGCCGGTATCACGCTGCGCGCCGACGACGAGACCGGCCTGTGCGTGCGCGGCGATCGGGTGCTGCTGCTGACCGCGATCAGCAATCTGGTGGTCAACGCGATCGCCTACTCACCGGCGAACACCACGGTGTCCATCAGTCGGCGACTCACCCCCATCGACGGCCGCCCGATGGTCGCGATCGCGGTCACCGACCGCGGCATCGGTATCGCCCCCGACGATCAGGAACGGGTCTTCGAACGGTTCTTCCGAGTGGACAAGGCCCGGTCACGACGGACCGGTGGCACCGGACTCGGGTTGGCCATCGTGAAGCATGTCGCCGCCAATCACGACGGTTCCATCGGGCTGTGGAGCAAGCCGGGTACCGGCTCCACGTTCACCTTGTGTATCCCGGAGGACCTGACCGCCAGCATCATCGACGCAGACCAACCGGATATTCAGAGCAACCAACGACAAGAGGACTTACATCGGTGACGCACGTAATGATCGTCGAGGACGAGGAATCGCTGGCTGATCCACTGGCCTTCCTCCTTCGTAAAGAGGGTTTCGAGGCGAGTGTCATCAACGATGGGGCACAAGCGCTCTCGGCGTTTGACCGGGTGAGCCCCGACATCGTCCTGCTGGACCTGATGCTGCCGGGGATGAGTGGCACCGAGATCTGCAAGACGTTGCGGGCGCGGTCGAGCGTCCCGGTGATCATGGTGACCGCCCGCGACAGTGAGATCGACAAGGTCGTCGGACTCGAACTGGGCGCCGACGACTACGTGACCAAGCCGTATTCGGCGCGCGAACTCATCGCCCGTATCCGCGCGGTGTTGCGCCGTGGCGGCGATGCCGGTGAAGAGGAACTCACCATCGGCGTCATCGAAGAGGGGCCGGTACGGATGGATGTGGAACGGCACACCGTCGCGGTCAACGGTGAGGCCGTGACGCTGCCGCTCAAGGAGTTCGATCTGCTCGAGTACCTGCTGCGCAACGCCGGGCGCGTGCTGACCCGCGGGCAGCTGATCGATCGCGTCTGGGGTGCCGACTACGTGGGCGACACCAAGACCCTCGACGTGCACGTCAAACGCCTACGATCCAAGATCGAACCCGACCCCAGCAACCCCAAACACCTCGTCACCGTGCGCGGTCTGGGGTACAAGTACGAGCCGTAAAGCAGCTGGACCTCGCGCTGGCAACGCCACCAGCACGGAGGGCGCCCACTCGACGCGAAAGGCGCGAAACGCAACCGCGTCCGCACCCTCACTCCTCGATGAGGTTGTACTTCTGATCCGAATCACGCCGGCTGGTGGCGGCGGCGGTCGCCGGGTGGACGGCGATGAGGCCCAGACCGTTTCGGCGGCGGCAGGCGGCGGCGAGGGCCTCGTACGCGGGCTCTCCGATGAGTTCGGTCAACTCCGGGGCGTAGGACTGCCACACCTGGGTGGCGCCGACATGGGCGTCGGGGGAGCCCGAGCAGTACCACTTGAGATCGTGGCCACCCTCACCCCAGCCGCGGCGGTCGTATTCGGTGATGGTGGTGCGCAGCACCTCGGTGCCGTCGGGACGTTCCACCCAGTCTTGTTCGCGGCGGATCGGCAGCTGCCAGCAGACGTCGGGTTTCACCGTCAACGGCTCCAGTCCCCGCTTCAGTGCCATCGAGTGCAGTGCGCATCCCTCGCCGCCGGCAAACCCGGGTCGGTTGAGAAAGATGCAGGCGCCCTTGTGCTTTCGGGTCTTGAGGGCCGGTTCGTCGTCGAGGTCGCTTTCCTCGAGGTAGCCGCGCGGACCGAGCGGATCCTTGCCGCTGCCCTTCTTGTAGAACTGCCAGTCGTCCTCGGTCAGCATCGCCATCGCCTTGGCCAGCTTCTTGCGGTCGTCCTTGTCGGAGAGATACGCGCCGTGACTGCAGCACCCGTCGGTCTCGCGGCCCTCGATGATCCCCTGGCAGGCCGGTGTGCCGAACACGCATGTCCAGTACGACAACAGCCACGTCAGGTCGGCCTTGATGACGTGTTCGGGATTGTCGGGGTCGGCGAATTCGTACCATTCGCGGGGGAAGTCGAGATCGACCTCGGGCGCGGGGGTGATGCGTGCGGGGGCCGCGGGACGCGAGGCTTCGGTGCGTGTCACAACTCAACGGTAACCGTCCCCGGCCGTCGCGGCCGGAATGGGCGCAGCACGCGATTTCGACCCGCGGGTCCCGCGCGCAACCGTCGAGGCAGTAGTCTTGAGGGCCGTGCGTCTAGGAGTGCTCGACGTGGGCAGCAACACCGTTCATCTGCTGGTGGTGGATGCCCATCGCGGTGGCCATCCCACCCCCATGAGTTCGACGAAGTCAGTCCTTCGGCTCGCCGAGCAGATCGACGACCGCGGGCGTCTCACCGACCGTGCGGCCACCAAACTCATCGAGTCGGTCGACGAGTTCACCCACATCGCATCGACGTCGGGCTGCGAGCAGATCATGGCGTTTGCGACGTCGGCGGTGCGCGACGCGAGCAACAGCGACGAGGTGCTGGCGGCGGTCGCCGACAAGACCGGCGTCGAGGTGACTGTGCTGTCGGGCCGCGACGAGGCGCGTCTGACCTCGTTGGCGGTGCGCCGCTGGTACGGCTGGAGCGCCGGCCGCATCCTGGCCCTCGACATCGGCGGCGGGTCGCTGGAGATGTCCAACGGGGTAGACGAGGAGCCCGAATCGGCGTTGTCGCTGCCACTCGGTGCCGGCCGCCTGACCCGGGAATGGCTGCCCGGTGATCCACCCGACCGACGCCGCGTCTCGGTGCTGCGCGACTGGCTCGACGCCGAGCTGCGTCCGGTGGCCAAGGAGCTGACCGGACCCGGTCGCCCCGACTTGGCCGTTGGTACGTCGAAGACTTTCCGCAGCCTGGCCCGGCTGACCGGCGCGGCGCCGTCGAGTGCGGGTCCGCGGGTCCAGCGCCAGCTCACCGCGAACGGGCTGCGCCAGCTCATCTCCTTCATCTCGCGGATGACCCGCGACGACCGCGCCGAACTCGAAGGTGTCAGCGCCGACCGGGCCGGACAGTTGGTGGCCGGAGCGCTCGTCGCGGAGGCGGCCATGCGGGCGATGTCAGTCGATACACTTGAGATCTGTCCGTGGGCTCTGCGTGAGGGGGTCATTCTGCGTCGGCTCGACTCCGAGCCGACTCAGGCGGCGGAGACCGTCGGCGCCGAGGTCGTGGGCGCCGCGAATGGCGGTCGCGGCCTCGGTTGATCGGCGTGCCGAACCACTGCCGGGACGAGCCGACCACATACTCACATGACGTCCCGCGGGCGCGGGCGAGGAACATCTCGAGGACGGAGAGCGCACTGTATGGCTAGCGAATCGGGTTCCGGGGGCAGCACGAGCGGGCCCGATGACACCGACTCCCGGCCGATCTCGGTCTCGGAGTTGTTGGCCCGCAGCCGCGCGGAGGGCGCGCCGTCCGCCGCCCCGAACCGCGAGACCCGCAATCGACGTCGGGTCGGTCGCGAAGGTGCGGTCTCGGTGTCGGAGCTGACCGGCGAGATCCCGCGGGTGGCCTCCGCCGACGGCGAGACGCCCGCCCAGCCCGACCGGCCGGCGAGCCGTGCGGGCGCGTCCACCTCCAACCCGGGAGCCGCTCAGGCGCCTCGGGATCGCACCACACCGGTGGAGCAACCCTCCGAGCCGCCACCCGTCCGACCGGCCGCGCCGTTCCCGCGGTCCACCACACCGGTCGCTCGACGTCACGCCGACGATCGTGCATTCCCCGAACGCTCGCAGGCCCCGCAGACGCGCGCTCGCCCCCCGATCGCGGGCCCCCCGGCCGGCCGGTCGCCCGGACTGTCCTCGAGCGGGATGCCCGACTACGCCCAGCCGTCCACCCGCGACTTCAGCGCCGCCGATGTCGCCGACCGCAGCGCGCGGCCCACGGCTCCGACCGGGTCCGAGTCGCCGGACAAGGCGACCCGAGACAGCGAGAACGCGAACGCCGTCACCGGCATCATTCCGGTGGTCGACGACACCCCGGACGGGCTGGTGGTGATCGACTCCGACGACGTCGACGTGGTCGATCTCGCCGCACCCGGGGACACCGAGAACGCCACCGCCGGCCCGAACACCGCGAACAGAGCCGCCCCCGTCGACACACCGCCTGCCGACGACTTCGAGGCCTACCGCGCGTTCGCCGACATCGAGGAGGACGAGCCGGCGCCGCGTAAGGGGCTGTTCGGGCTGTCGAAGGGTCTGCGGAAGAAAAAGGACCGGTCGGCTCGCCCGGCTGCCGCCCGGGAACGGGAACGCCGCGCAGCCGAGGTCGTCGACGCAACCGGCGTCGACCACGCACCGACCGTCGACGAACAGTCGGGCCCGGCACAGGCCACCGCGCAGGTCGCTTCCGCTGACCACGTGGCCGCCGACGATGCGCCTACCGACGCCGGTTCCGACGACACCCAGAGCACGTCGGTGCTCGGCATGATGGCAGCCCCGGTGGTGGCGGACAGCGTTCGCGACGTCGCCGGCCCCACCGCAGTGTCGGACGCCGCAGAGTCCGAGACCGCAGAGTCCGAGGCCGCAGAGTCCGAGACCGCAGAGTCTGACACCCCAGCGTCGGACACGTCTACCCCCGACGACGATCGACCCGCCACTGAGCCGACCGCCGCCGCGTTGTCGGCGCCGACCGGGCCGCTGATCGATCAGCCGGCCGCCGAGCAGTCCGCGGACGCCGCGGCCACCACGGCCGACGACGATGCCGGCGAGCAATCACCGGTGCTCGCCTGGCTGTCGATCATCGGCCAGTCGCTGGCCGGCTTGGCCATCGGTGTGGGTCTCTTCTGGGGATTCACCGAGCTGTGGAAGTGGAATGTGTACTTCGCGCTGGTCCTGGCGGTGCTGGTGATCTTCGGCATCGTCACCTTCGCTCACCTGGTTCGCCGAACCAAGGACCTGACCACCACATTGCTCGCGTTGGGGGTGGCGCTGATCGTGACGATCGGTCCACTCGTGCTGCTGGCCACCTGACCGAATGACCCCACCACTCGTTCGCGACGAGATCGCCGTCGGTCTGTCCACGGCCTCGGTGTACCCGCAGAACACCGAGGCGGCATTCGTCTACGCTGCCGAACTCGGCTTCGACGGCGTCGAACTGATGGTGTGGGGTGAACCGGTCAGCCAGGACATCAAGCACGTCGAGTACTTGTCCGAGCGCTATCAGGTGCCGGTTCTGTCGGTGCATGCGCCGTGCCTGTTGATCTCGCAGCGGGTGTGGGGCCGCGATCCGTTGGTGAAGCTCGGGCGGTCGGTACAGGCGGCCGAGGATCTCGGGGCGCAGACTGTCGTGGTGCATCCGCCGTTTCGGTGGCAACGGGCCTACGTCGACGGTTTTGACGACCTGGTCGCCGAACTCGAGGACGACAGCGGGATCGCCATCGCGGTGGAGAACATGTTTCCGATGCGCGCCGATCGGCTGTTCGGTGCCGGGGAACGCTCGGCACGTCGACTCCGGCAACGCGGCGGCGGGCCGGGACCATCGGCATCGGCATTCGGCAAGTCCATCGACCCGACCGACGACGGCTACGCGCACTACACCCTCGACCTGTCCCACACGGCGACGGCGGGTGTGGATGCGCTCGCGATGTTCGATCGAATGGGCACGGGCCTGAACCATCTGCATCTCGCCGACGGGGACGGCGCGGCCACCGACGAACATCTGCTGCCCGGCGACGGTGATCAGCCCTGCGCGCAGGTGTGCCGCCGACTGGCCGACAGCGACTTCAGCGGAGCCGTTGTGCTCGAGGTCACAACGAGTTCGGCTCGCACCAAACCCGAACGCAGTGCGCTACTGGCACGTTCGCTAGATTTTGCGCGGCGGCACCTCGCACGGGGGCTGCCGTCCGACGATGCTGGGCGGGTGCGTTCCGAACGCAACTGAATCCCCGGCACTGCCGAGGAGGCGACGATCCATGAGTCAGAAGCTTGCCGACGTACTGGACCTCACCGAGGTGTCCCGGACGGGTGCCGATGCCATCACGTATCGCACGACCATCGATCCGGTGTTCACGATCGGACCGAAGGTCCACGGTGGGAGTTTGCAGATGGTGGTGGCGCACGCCGCGGCCCGGGCACTCGGCGAACTCGCCGCCGATGAGGCGGCCGGTGCGGGCGCGGACGCCAAGATGCCGGTCGCCATCACCAGCGACTACCTCACCGCGCCGGACGCCGCGGACGTCGACCTCGAGATCGTGGTCCGCAAGCGCGGTCGCACGGTGACGGTGATGACGGTCGACGCGGTGCAGAACGGCCGCACCATGGTGTCGTCGTCGGTGACCTGCGCGCGCCCCGACACCGGGGCGCCGCATCATTCGGCACCGACCGTCCTCGACGGCACCCCGGCCGAACCTCCCGTCGACGGCATCGGGTTGGACAACTCACCGATCGCGGAGGTCAACCATCTGGGCCCGGCCCTGGACCTGGTGCTCGACCCGGCGACCTTCCCGGTGGTGCGGGGAGAGACCGGCGAACCCGTGGTGCGTGGCTGGGTCCGCCCCAAGGGCAGTGAGCCCGACACCGATTTCGCCGTGCTGGTGTGTGACATCTCGCCGCCGGTGGTGATGAACCTCGCCCTGTTCGGGTGGGCGCCGACCGTGCAGTTGACCACTTACGTGCGACGTCACCCGGCGCCGGGGTGGCTGCGATTCGCCGCGACGAGCACCGAGGTGGGACCCGGAATGTTCGAGGAAGACCACCTCGTGGTGGACTCGACCGGAACGGTCGTCGCGCAGTCGCGGCAGCTGGCCCTCATCCCGCAGCGGTCGTGACCGCGACATCCGCGAGACCCGGAATCGAAAGACCAGACGTGAATTCAGAAAGGCCCACCTGTGAGTGAACGCATCGCCATCGTCGGCGGCGGCAAGATCGGCGAAGCGCTGCTGGCCGGACTGATCCAGTCCGGCAAGCAGACCAAGGACCTTGTCGTGGCCGAGAAGATGGACAAACGGGCCAAGGAGATCGCCGACGAGTACGGCGTGCTGGTCACCGACGTCACGTCGGCGGCCGAGGGCGCGCAGTACGTGTTCCTGGCCATCAAACCCGACGACGTCGATTCGGTCCTGCGTGAACTGTCCAGCGCCGACGACGACGCCGAGTCCGAGCGGGTGACCGTAACGCTGGTCGCCGGCCTGCCGTTGTCGCGCTACGAGAACGGTCTGCAGGCGGGTTCGCCGGTGGTGCGGGTGATGCCCAATACGCCGATGCTGGTCAACGAGGCCATGTCCGCGGTGTCGGTGGGCCGCTACGTCGGCGACGACCAACTCGCCGCGGTGGTGCGCCTGCTCGAGACGGTCGGCAAGGTGGCGGTGGTGCCCGAAAAGCAGATGGACGCGGTGACCGCGGTGTCCGGGTCGGGGCCGGCATATGTGTTCCTGATGGCCGAAGCGATGATCGACGCCGGTGTCGCTCTCGGGCTGAGCCGGCCGCAGGCCGCCGAACTGACCGTGCAGACGGTCCGCGGCGCCGGGCTGCTGCTCAGCGAGTCCGGGTTGTCGCCGGTGGACCTGCGGGCCGCGGTGACCTCACCCGGTGGAACCACCGCCGCGGCGATCCGACAGTTCGAGGCCAACGGCTTCCGTCACGGTGTCTACGAGGCCACCCGGGCGTGCGCGGCGGTCTCCAAGAAGGCCGGACATCGACCCGACGTTGAGGGTTTGGGAGGCGCCAACTCGGGCCGGAGCGACGTCGACGCCCCATGATTTTGGGGTAGATTCGCGGGAAACCCCAGGATGTGGGGGTGGGTGCCGGTTTCGGGCACATTTTTCACACAACTCACGTCGCTTTTTTCACATCAGCCACGCTAAGCTCCTTTAAGCACGTGCGTGTCTGGTGTCCGCCGGAGGGGAAGCCGGCGGCCGCGACGCGTGCTTCGGAGGTATGAGTAATTCATGGCACCTGCAGACAAGCCTGGTGACAGGACCGGCGCAGTGAGCAACGCGGCCTCGGGTTCGCAGTTCCTCACGGTCGCCGAGGTCGCATCCCTGATGCGCGTATCGAAGATGACGGTCTACCGGCTCGTGCACAGTGGCGAGCTCCCGGCCGTGCGCGTGGGCCGCTCGTTCCGAGTTCACGCCAAGGCCGTGCACGATTACCTGGAGACCTCGTACTTCGACGTCGGTTAGGCCGGCCCCGAATCGACCCGACTCCCTCGGCAGGTCGCACCGACGATGCGACCTGCCGAGGGAGTCGTGGCATATGCGACCCGATTTCTTCTGATCCACCCGATTTCTTCTGATCCACCCGATTTCTTCTGATCCACCCGATTTCTTCTGATCCACACCGACCGGTAATGTGGGAGGTCGCGTGCTGATGCCCCCGCGTCGCGTCATGCACCGGCTGGGCACACCAGAGAAATCAGTAGTAACCGCGTCAACTGTGAGGAAGCACCCAAATGGGTTCAGTGATCAAGAAGCGCCGCAAGCGCATGTCGAAGAAGAAGCACCGCAAGCTGCTACGACGTACCCGGGTGCAGCGTCGTAAACTCGGCAAATAGTCGTCGAAGAAGGGGCCCGACCGATGACGGTCGGGCCCCTTTTTCGTGTGTGGTGGCCGGGCGCGTCGCGGCCGCCGCAGCTAACCTGTGACCATGTCCGACGAGCAGTCCGCACCGCCCCGGACCGTCCTGGTCACGGGCGCGTCCACGTTCCTCGGCGGCTACCTGGTCGCGCGGCTGGCGGCCAACCCCGCCATCGAGCGGGTGCTCGCCGTCGACTCCCGGGTGCCGCGTAAGGACCTGCTGCGCCGGATGGGGCGCGCGGAGTTCCTGCGCCTGGACATCCGACGACCGGCCATCGCGAAGGCCATCGCCGGCTACGAGGTCGACACGGTGGTGCATGCGGCGACCTCGATCATGGAGACCGCACCGCATTCTGCCGCGATCAAGGAGTTCAACGTCGTCGGCGCGATGCAGGTGTGCGCGGCCGCTCAGCGCAGTCCGTCGGTCAAGCGGCTCATCCTGCGCTCCACCGCGATGGTCTACGGCGCCAGTGGGCGCGACCCGTCGCACTTCTCCGAGGAGACCCCCGCGCGCCGTGAACCCAAACGCGGATATGGGCGCGATCTGCTCGACATCGAGGGCTACGTGCGTGGTCTCGGTCGGCGCCGACAGGACATCGAGGTCACCATCGTGCGCCCGCAGGCGATCCTCGGCCCACGGATCAACACCCGGATGGGGTCGTATCTGTCCCTGCCCATCGTGCCGACGGTGATCGGCTACCAGCCGCGGCTGCAGTTCCTGCACGAGGAGGATGCGCTCGCGGCGATGGAACACGTGACGCTGACCGGCAAGCCGGGGACGTTCAACGTCTCCGGTGAGGGCGTGGTGACTCTGACACAGGCGATCCGTCGGATCGGGCACGTCGAACTGCCGGTGCCCAGCAGTCTGCTCGCGCCGATCACCGGCGTCTTCCAGGACCTGCGTTCGGCGAAGTTGCGCTCGAGTCAGACCGAGTACCTCACACACGGGCGCGTTCTCGATACGACGCGGATGCGGGTGGAGCTCGGCTTCGTGCCCAAGTTCACCACTCTCGAGACGGTCGACGACTTCATTGCGCGCGGTGGCTCGCAACCGGTCGTCGGTCCGGATGCGTGGCGTGCGTTCGAGCGGAAAGTCGTTGGCGCGGCGCATCAGCTGCAATGACGACAGTGATGTGAATGGCGACTAGTCCGATTTGTCTGCGACTTGCCGCACAATCAAGCACAACGGTGACGTAGCCTCTACACTTGGACGCCAGACCCACTCAGGGCGCGCGTACCATAGAGGCTGATCGCCGAAGTGGACGTCGGGGCTGATCAGATCAATGGACGCAGAGGTGAGGATCTTGGCAGGTGGCGGCGCGACGGACGCACGTACCGCGAAAGTGATCCAGCTGTATGCGACCCCTGGGGGCGCGGTGGATTCACGAGGCAGTCGCAACTCGGTCCGCGAGCAGGGGCGCCGGCGACATCCCAGTCAGCAAACCGGCGGAAACGTCACGAAATCGACGCCCGCGCAAGGAAAGTCTTCCCAACCGTCACAACTCGGACATCCCAACACCGATGGCTTCGGCAGGCCCGCGGCGCGGGTGACGCCGATCAGTGACGAGGTCCGACTGCCCGCCGAGTCGCTTGGTGTGGAACACCTCGGGCCCACCCGTTCGAGTCCGTTGTTCTCGCTGTCCGGATTGCGCGGTGCGGTGGCCGACTCGCTGACCGCCACCGCGGGCTTCATCCGGGAGCGGATGACCGGTGACTATGAGGTCGACGAGTTCGGCTTCGACCCGCATTTCACCGAGTCGGTGTGGTTCCCCGCGGTGCGACAAGTGTATGACAACTGGTTTCGGGTCGAGGTGTCCGGCGTCGAGAACCTCCCGGTGGAGGGCGGTGCGCTGCTGGTGGCCAACCATGCCGGCACCTTGCCGATCGATGCCGTGATGACCTCGCTGGCCGTCCGTGACAATCACCCCACCGGTCGGCACCTCCGACTTCTGGCCGCCGACATGGCTTTTGAGACTCCGGCGGTCGGTGAGGTGGCTCGCCGCATAGGAGCCACGGTAGCGTGCACCTCGGATGCCGACCGGCTGCTGCGGGCCGGCGAGCTGACCGCGGTGTGGCCCGAGGGATACAAAGGGATCGGCAAGCTCTACAAGGACCGCTACAAGCTGCAACGGTTCGGGCGCGGCGGGTTCGTCACCACGGCCCTGCGCAACGCGTCGCCGATCATCCCGGTCTCCATCGTCGGGTCCGAAGAGATCTACCCGATGCTCGCCGACCTCAAGCCACTCGCCAAAGTTCTTGGGCTGCCGTACTTTCCGATCACACCGACCTTCCCGTGGCTGGGACCGCTGGGTGTGGTGCCGCTACCGTCCAAGTGGCACATACACTTCGGCCGTCCCATCGAGACCGGCTCTTATGACGAGTCGTCGGCCGACGACCCGATGGTGGTCTTCGACCTCACTGACCACGTCCGCGAGGAAATCCAGCAGACCTTGTTCCGGATGCTCAGTCGCCGCGGTAGCGTCTACTTCGGCTGAGGTGCGGGCCCGATCCCTGAGAAGCGAGGCGCGCCGGCCGAGCGTCGCGAAGGGGACGGGGTAGATGAAGGCGGTTGCGTGTCAGCACGGTGAGCTCTCGGTGGTCGAACTCCCCACCCCGACACCCGGACCTGGCCAGGTGCTGATTCGGGTCATCCGCGCCGGCATCTGCGGGTCCGATCTGCACGCGCGCACCCATGGCGATGCGAGTGCCGACGTCGCCGCCGAGGTCGGCTATCCCGACTTCATGCGCTCGACCGAGTCGGTGGTGATGGGTCACGAGTTCACCGGCGACGTCGTCTCCTACGGCCCGAAGTGCCGCCGACGCTGGGCGCCGGGAACGCCGGTGGTGTCGGTACCGATGATCAAACACGGCGACGACGCCCATCTGACCGGGTTGTCGGCGCAGGCGGCGGGTGCTTACGCCGACCTGATGCTGGTCTCCGAGGATCTCACCATGCCGGTGCCCGACGGGGTGCCCGCGGAGTTGGCCGCCCTCACCGAGCCGCTGGCCGTCGCCCATCACGCCGTGCGTCGCGGAGATGTCGGCAAACGTGATGTGGCGGTGGTGATCGGCTGCGGACCCATCGGCCTGGCCGTGATCCTGATGCTCAAGGCGGCCGGGGTGCGGACCGTGGTGGCCTCCGACCTTTCGGCCGGCCGGCGGGATCTGGCGTGGCGCTGCGGCGCCGACGTCGTGGTGGACCCACGGTCGGAATCACCGTGGCAGGCCGCCGCCCAGAAGCGCCGCTACCTCACCAGTGCGTCCGACCTGTTCGACACCGCATTCTCCGCCATGCACGATCTGCAGCGCATCCCCGGGCTACCGTGGGCGAAGGTGATGCGGGCCGCCGAACGGGTCGGCGCCACCCCGCAGGGGCCGGTGGTGTTCGAATGCGTCGGAGTGCCCGGCATCATCGAGGACATCTGCTCGCACGCACCGTTCCGTTCGCGGGTGGTGGTGGTCGGGGTGTGTATGCAGCCGGACACCTTCCGGCCGGCCATGCCGATCAACAAGGAGATCGAGCTGCGCTTTGTATTCGCTTACGATCCAGGAGAATTCCACGACACGCTGCAGATGATCGCCGATCAGAAGGTGGACCCGCGTCCGCTGATCACCGCGACCGTCGGTCTCGGCGGTGTCGCGGCCGCCTTCGAGGCGCTCCGATCGGCTGAACACCACGCGAAGGTGCTCATCGATCCGACCTCCGACGAGACCGGTTTGTGAATCAGCCCTCTTCAGCGGGCACCCGCCCGGCCCGGACCGCCTCGACCAGCGTCTCATGGTCCGCCTCGGTGCGGTCGGCGTAGCGCACCGCGTACCGGCCGATCACCTCGTCGAGATCGGAGTCGTCCTCGAAGTAGCCGGCGAGCAGTCGCGGGTCCAGCGACCGCGCGTGCGCGCGGGCCAGCAGGGCTCCGGCCAGGCGGCCGTAATCGTCGAGGTGGTCGCGTTCCAACCCAGTGGGGTCGATGTCGCCCTTGAGATTTCGGAACTGTCGCACGATGTAGGGCCGGTCGTCGATGGTGGTCCAGCCCAGCAGGATATCGGTTTCGGATTGGACCAGGCGGGCGCCGCGGACGATCCGCTTGCCTTCGTGCCGGGGCGTCGCCGCCGGTAGAAACGGGGCCAACGCCGAGGGCTGGGCCTGCTTGAGTTGCAGCACCAGGACCTCGTCGTGGTTGCCCAGCAGCAGCGCCACATAGTTGCGCAGACCCACGCTTCCGGTGCCGACGATACGGAACGCGACGTCGGCGACGGAATACCGCGCCATGAGCGTGCGACGCGACTCGCGCAGCGTGTCGGCGTACCGTTCGAGGCCGTCGACGACGGCGTCGGACACGGCTGGGTCGACTGCGGTCAGGATCGGCGGGTCGGAGACGAAACGTCTGCTGCGAATGCCGGTTTCGTGGTCGTCGAGATGCTCGGTCCACTTCGCGGCGACCTTCGCGCTGGTGTTGCGTCGCGCTTTCTTCGCCGCCTTCGCGAAGTCGTCGAGCAACTCGTCGGCCTTCACCCGCTCCAGTGCCGATTCGTCGGGCAGCGCGTTCCAGGACCGCAGGAATCCCACCTCCGCCAGCCCGCGCATGGTGCGGCGGTACGACTTCACCGAGTCCTCGGCGGCGTCGACACAGCCGGACTCGGCAACGCCGCCCTCGCGTCCGGCGAGCACCAGGCTGGTCGCCAGACGTTTCAGATCCCATTCCCACGGACCCTCGATGGTCTCGTCGAAATCGTTGATGTCCATCACGATCTGGCCGTCGGGGGTGCCGTAGAGACCGAAGTTCGCGGCATGTGCGTCCCCGCACAGCTGCGCGGTCAGACCGGTGGCCGGTGAACCCGCGAGGTCGGCGGCCATCAAGCCGGCCGAGCCGCGGAAGAAGGTGAACGGCGAGGCGATCATCCGCCCGACGCGCAATCCGATCAAATGCTCGAGACGGTTCGCGTTGGAGTGCGCGATGAAGTCGAGGACGGTAGGTCGGGTGGCCGACACCGCGGCGTGATCGTGGGCGTCGATGGGGACGTCGGCCCGCAGCGCGCGGCCCTCGGCGCGGCGCTCGTCGTGGTCCACCCGGGTACGTAGGTCGATGCGGCTTCGCTTGTCGGTCATGGCGCTCGGCTCAACCGCGATGCTGCCGGATCATCCTGGTCGCCGTCGCCGCGCCGGCGCCGGCGGCACCGAGCACCAACGCCGTGGTGGCGCCGTACTTGGCCGCCTTGCGCGCGGTACGGAAGTCGTAGATCTCCCAGCCGCGAACCTTGGCCACATCGCGCAGGTCGGCGTCGGGGTTTATCGCGACCGCCGTGCCGACCAGCGACAGCATCGGCACATCGTTGTGCGAATCCGAATACGCGGTGCAGCGCTTGAGATTCAGGCCCTCCCGGATGGCCAGGGCGCGCACCGCATGCGCCTTGCCGGGGCCGTGCAGGATGTCGCCGACCAACCGGCCGGTGAACACTCCGTCGACACTCTCGGCCACTGTGCCCAACGCTCCGGTCAGACCGAGTCGTTCGGCGATGGTCTGCGCGAGTTCCACGGGGGTGGCGGTCACCAACCACACTTGCTGACCCGCGTCGAGGTGGCGCTGCGCGAGGGCGCGGGTGCCGGGCCAGATCTTCTCGGCGATGTAATCGTCGTAGATGTCCTCACCGAGTTCGACGAGCTCTGAGGTTCGCCGCCCGGCGATGAACGACAGAGCCTTCTCCCGGCCCTGCGCCACGTCGTCGGCGTTCTCCTTGCCGGTGATCTGGAACTTCGCCTGCGTCCAGGCGAAGTCGAAGATGTCGCCGTAGGTGAAGTACTTGTGGGCGGCCAGACCGCGCGCGAAGTGGATGATCGACGCGCCCTGCACCAGCGTGTTGTCCACGTCGAAGAACGCCGCGGCGGTCAGATCACGCGGGGTGTCGGTCGGCTCGATGTCGTCGGACGGACGTGCGCGCAGCGAGTCGACCGCCGCCTTCGCACTTGCCTCACCGGCCAGCGACTGACGCAGCTCGTGCGCGGTCTGACGGAAGCGGCCGCTGGTGGCGCGGGCACGTTCGGCGATCCAGGTGGCGACCCGCGACTGCTCTTCCTCGTCGGGATCGTCGTCGCCGTCCTCGCCGGAATCGTCGCGGTGCGCCCCATCGGGATCCATCGCGTCGGCGTGGGCTTCCCAGTCCTCCCCGTCGATCACGTCGTCTGGGTCGATCACGTCGTCTGCGTCGGCCACGTCCGCACCGTCGATGACGACGTCGTCGGGGGAGTGGTCGGTCGACTCCTCGGCCTCGTCGTGGGCCGGCTCGGTCGGATCATCCGCACCGGAGCCCGGGACCTCGGCCACGGCTCACCTCCACTCCGCTCATGTCGATCGGACAACCCACAGTAGCCACGCACAAGCGTAGTCGGGACCGATTGCGAGGGGTGACACACTGGTGTGCGAGACCGGCCGCCTGCGGAGCGCGGCGATGGTGCAGACGACCCGAGGAGGATGTCGTGGCGTTGACCCTGCTGACCCGGGACGGGTGCTCGTTGTGCCGCACGGCCCACACCGAATTGACGCGTATCTGTACAGATCTCGGACTCGAATTCGACGAGGTGGACGTCGACCGACTGGCCGCCGACGGCGATGCGGCCTTGCGTGCCGAGTTCGGTGACCGGCTGCCGGTGGTGCTGCTCGACGGCGAGGAGCACAGCTACTGGGAGGTGGACGAACCCCGGTTGCGGGCCGACCTCGCGACCCGCCGCGCGGCGGGCAGATGAACGGCAGGGGTGGGGCCGGGTAAGAACACGTTATCGCGCGGTATACCCTGACCTGAGGTATAGGGGGTTCACAGCCAGGCAGGGCGGGCCGGAAGAGGGTGACCACAGCGTGAGCGGCAGTGCGACCGAGATCCCCGAACCGACGGTGACCCGGCTCGCGACCTATCTGCACGTGCTGCACTCGTTCGGTCAACGCGGCGTCCTGGTGGCCTCCAGCGGGCAACTGGCCACCGCCGCCGGCGTGAACCCCGCCATTCTGCGCAAAGACCTGTCCCATGTGGGCGCCAACGGGGTGCGCGGCGTCGGCTACGACGTCGGACGCCTCACCGCGCGGATCTCGATGGTCCTGCACACCGACAGCACCCACACCGTCGCGCTCGCCGGTGCCGGATGGCTGGGCCGCGCCCTGTTGGCCCACGCCGGGTTCGGACGAGGGTTCCGCGTCGCGGCGATGTTCGACGCCGACCCCGACGTGGTGGGCACCGTGGTGACACCGGAGGGCCCGCAGGTCGCCGCACTGTCCACGATTGCCGAGGTCTGTGCAGGTCACGGTGGGGAGCCGATCGAAATCGCGGTCATCGCGACTACCGACGCCGACGCGCAGACGGCCTGCGACGCGTTCGTCGGAGCGGGTGTGCGGCAACTGTTGAACGTCACGCCGACGACACTGAACACGGACTCCGATGTCGTCGTGAGACAGGTTGATCTAGCCTTGGAGCTACAGGTGTTGGCGTTCAACGCGACGCGTTCGCGTGTCCGCCGACCAGTCATGGGTGAGGAAACGGTGACGGCGTGAGTGTTTTGTTGTTCGGGGTCTCGCACCGCAGCGCACCGGTCGAGGTGCTCGAGCGGCTGACGGTCTCCGACCATGATCGGCCCAAACTCGTCGACGAATTGTTGTCGTCGCGGGCCATATCGGAAGCGATGCTGGTCTCCACCTGCAACCGGGTGGAGATCTACGCGGTCGTCGACGCCTTCCACCCGGCGCTCGAATCGGTGGGCGCGGTCCTCGGTGACCACTCGGGCATGACCGTCAACGAGATGACCCGCCACGCCTACGTGCGGTACTCCGAGGCCGCCGTCGAGCATCTGTTCACCGTCGCCGCGGGCCTCGACTCGCTGGTCGTCGGCGAACAACAGATCCTCGGCCAGATCCGCAACGCCTACCTCGACGCCGACTCGAACAAGTCCGCCGGCCGGGTGCTGCACGAGCTCGCCCAGCAGGCACTGCGAGTCGGCAAACGTGTGCACACCGAGACCGGCATCGACCGCGCCGGTGCATCGGTGGTGTCGGTGGCCCTGCACCGGGCCCAGTCGCTGCTGACCCGCGAAGGCGCTCACATGCGCTCGGCGGTCGTCGTCGGCGCCGGTGCGATGGGTGGCCTGGCCACCGCGCAACTCGCCCGCGAAGGCGTGAACGACCTGGTCGTGGTCAACCGCACCGTGGCCAACGCCGAACATCTCGCCGGCAACGTCGCCGCCAACCACGGCATCTCGGTGCGCGGTGTCGGCCTCGACGATCTACCCGCCGCGATGGCCACCGCCGACGTCGTGGTGACCTGTACCGGCTCGGTCGGCTCGGTCGTGGGGGTCGGTGAGGTGCATTCGGCGCTGGCCGCCCGCAGCGACCACCGGCCGCTGGTCATCTGCGACCTCGGTCTGCCCCGCAACGTCGACCCGGCCGCCGGCCGACTGCCGCGCGTGCACGTGGTGGACATCGAGGGCCTGCGTGGTGACTCCGAGACCCAGGCCGCGGAGAACGACACGTCCGCGGCGCGCTCGATCGTCGCCGCCGAACTCGCCGACTACCTCACCCATCAGCGTCAGGCCGAGGTCACGCCCACCGTGGCCGCGCTGCGGCAGCGTGCCGCCGAGGTCGTGGAAGCCGAGATCCTGCGCCTCGATGCGCGGCTGCCCGAGCTCGACGATCCGCAACGCGACGAGGTCGCCAAGACGGTGCGCCGCGTCGTCGACAAGCTGCTGCACGCGCCGACCGTGCGGGTCAAACAACTCGCCTCCACCCCCAACGGCGACCACTACGCCGAGGCGCTGCGGGAACTGTTCGAACTCGCGCCGGGCGCCACCGAGTCGGTGTCGGCCCCCGAGGTCGGTGGGCTGGTCACACCCGACACCGGACTCGTCGACCGCGACCGCGGAGACAAGTGAGCGCGCCGACCGGCCAGAACGTGATCCGCATCGGCACGCGGGGTTCACTGCTGGCCCGAACCCAGGCTCAGACCGTCGCCGACGCCCTGATCGCGGCCGGCCACCCGGCCGAACTGGTCATCATCAAGACCGCCGGTGACGCATCGCAGGCCCCGGTCGCCGAGATCGGGGTGGGGGTGTTCACCACCGCCATCCGCGTTGCGCTGCAAAACCGCGAGGTCGACGTCGCGATCCACTCCTACAAGGATCTGCCGACCGCCCCCGAACCTGGGCTCGTCATCCCGGCGATCCCGCCCCGCGAAGATCCCCGAGATGCCCTGGTCAGCCGGGGTGGGATGGTGCTCGGCGAGCTGCCGCCGGGGTCCACGGTGGGCACCTCGGCGCCGCGCCGGGCGGCACAGCTTAGAGCATTGGGTCTCGGTTTGGAAATCCGCCCCCTACGAGGCAACCTTGATTCTCGGTTGGGCAAAGTCGCCAGCGGTGAACTCGACGCAGTCGTGGTCGCCCGGGCCGGTCTGGTGAGGATCGGCAGAGCCGACGAGGTCACCGAGTCGCTGGACCCGGTGGTCCTGCTACCGGCACCGGCACAGGGCGCCTTGGCGGTGGAGTGCCGCTCCGACGATGCCGAACTGGTGAGAATACTCGCCGAGTTGGACGACGCGTCCACACGTGCGGCGATCGATGCCGAGCGGGCAGTGCTCGCGGCCCTGGAGGCCGGGTGCACCGCACCGATCGGGGCGATCGCCGAGGTGGTCGAGTCGATCGACGACGACGGGCGGATCTTCGCCGAACTGTCACTGCGTGCCGCAGTGGCGGCGGAGGACGGATCAGATGTGATCCGGGCTTCGGTGGTGGGACCGGTCGGACGCGCGGAACAACTCGGCAAGGATCTCGCCGCCGAA
Source organism: Gordonia aquimaris (assembly GCF_026262595.1). Lineage (NCBI taxonomy): Bacteria > Bacillati > Actinomycetota > Actinomycetes > Mycobacteriales > Gordoniaceae > Gordonia > Gordonia aquimaris. Next base: position 201,979 of record NZ_JAPKFM010000002.1, read on the forward strand.
CTGCTGGAGTTGGGAGCGGGCGAGCTCGTATCGCATCTCCGGTAGCAGAAGGAACTGCAGCTCCGAACCAGGGGCAGGAGAGTGCGAACTCATGAGCCGTACGAAAAAGGTCAATCCGGGACGGATCCTGTTCGTCGGATCGGGTCCGGGAGATCCCGATCTGCTGACCGTGCGTGCCCGCAACGCCATCGAGAAGGCGACCACCGCTTACATCGACCCTGACGTGCCTTCCGGTGTGGTCGAGATGCTCGGCGCGGCCCATCGTGACGAGGCAGCAGAACAACCGCGGTCGGGTCGGGGCGCCAAGAAGACCGCGCCGACCAAAAACGGGTCGGCCGCCGACGAGAACGCGAAAGCCGACGACACCACGCCTGCCGGTGACGACGCCGAGGCGGCCGAGGATTCGGTGGTGCACCCCGCGCTCGGCGATCCCGCCGAGGTCGCCAAGACGCTCGTCGCCGCCGCCAAGGCCGGCGAGGACGTCGTCCGCGTCGTCTCCGGTGACCCGCTGACCACCGATTCGGTGCTCGCCGAGGTCAACGCCGTCGCACGCACCTCGGTGCAGTTCGAGGTGCTGCCCGGCCTGCCGGCCGCTGCGGTGGTGCCCAGTTACGCAGGCATGCCGCTGGGTTCCACCCACAGCGAGGCCGACGTGCGCGCCGAGGGCGTCGACTGGGCAGCGCTGGCCGCCGCGCCGGGCCCGCTGGTGCTGCACGCCACCGCCGGTCACCTCGCGGAGACCGCCAGCGCGCTCACCGAGCACGGCATGGCCCCGCAGACGCCGGTCGCGATCACCGTCAACGGCACCACCTGCGCGCAGCGCACCATCGAGGCAACGCTGGCCACCCTCAACGAGCAGGGCAATGCGCTGGTGGGTCCGCTGATCCTGACCGTCGGCAAGGTCGTCGGTCAGCGCGGCAAGCTCTCCTGGTGGGAGTCGCGGGCGCTGTACGGCTGGACCGTGCTGGTGCCGCGGACCAAGGACCAGGCCGGTGACATGAGCGAGCGGCTGCGCAGCCACGGCGCCATCCCCAAGGAGGTGCCGACCATCGCCGTCGAACCGCCGCGGAGTCCGGCCCAGATGGAAAGGGCCGTCAAGGGTTTGGTCGACGGACGCTACCAGTGGGTGGTGTTCACCTCCACCAACGCCGTGCGCGCTGTGTGGGAGAAGTTCGCCGAGTTCGGTCTGGACGCTCGCGCGTTCTCCGGTGTGAAGATCGCCTGCGTCGGTGAGGCCACCGCAGAGAAGGTGCGCACCTTCGGTATTCAGCCGGAGCTGGTGCCGTCCGGTGAGCAGAGCTCGCTGGGGCTGCTCGACGACTTCCCGCCGTACGACGACGTGTTTGACCCGGTCAACCGAATCCTGTTGCCGCGCGCCGACATCGCCACCGAAACGCTGTCCGAGGGGCTGCGGGAACGCGGTTGGGAGATCGACGACGTGACCGCGTATCGCACGGTGCGCGCCGCTCCGCCGCCCGCCGAAACCCGCGAGATGATCAAGACCGGTGGTTTCGACGCCGTGTGCTTCACCTCGAGTTCCACGGTTCGCAACCTGGTCGGCATCGCCGGAAAGCCGCACGCACGCACCATCGTTGCGTGCATCGGTCCCAAGACGGCCGAGACGGCGACCGAATTCGGTCTGCGGGTCGACGTGCAGCCGGAGAACGCGTCGGTGCACGAACTGGTCGACACGCTTGCCGAGCACGCCGCCCGGTTGCGCGCCGAGGGTGCCCTGCCGCCGCCGCGCAAGAAGTCGCGCCGGTCGCGGTCCTGAGGTCAGGCCCGGCACGCGAAGGAGTACCACATGGCACCGGTGATCCGTCCCCGTCGGCTGCGATCCACGCCCGCGCTGCGCCGGCTCGTCGCCGAGACCACCCTCGGGCCGCAGGACTTGGTCCTGCCGATGTTCGTCGCCGACGGCATTGAGGCGCCGCGGGAGATCTCGTCGATGCCCGGCGTCGTCCAGCACACGTCCGATTCGCTGCGCAAGGCCGCCGAGGAGGCCGTCCGTGCCGGCGTCGGCGGACTGATGCTGTTCGGCGTGCCCGCACCCGACGACAAGGACGCGGTGGGCACCTGTGCCGACGACGACTACGGCGTGCTCAACCGGGCGCTGCGCACGCTGTCCGACGACCTCGGCGATGCGACGGTGCTCATGGCCGACACCTGCCTCGACGAGTTCACCGACCACGGGCACTGCGGCGTCGTCGACGCCCGTGGCCGCGTCGACAACGACGCCACCCTCGACCGCTATGTGTCGATGTCGCTGGCCCAGGCCCGCGCCGGTGCGCACCTGCTGGGGCCGAGCGGGATGATGGACGGCCAGGTCGCCGCCATCCGCGCCGGCCTCGACGCCGCGGGCTTCACCGACACCGGCATCCTCGCCTACGCAGCGAAATACGCGTCGGCGTTCTACGGGCCGTTCCGCGAGGCGGTCGGCTCGTCGCTGCAGGGAGACCGGCGCACCTATCAGCAGGATGCCGCCAACCGGATCGAATCCATGCGCGAGATCCGCCTCGACATCGACGAGGGCGCCGACCTCGTGATGGTGAAGCCCGCCATGAGTTACCTCGACATCGTCCGCGACGCCGCCGAAATCGCCGACGTCCCGGTGGCGGCCTACCAGATCAGCGGCGAGTACTCGATGATCACCGCCGCCGCCGAACGCGGCTGGATCGACCGCGACGCCGCCGCGATGGAGTCCCTCGTGTCGATCAAGCGGGCCGGGGCGTCGATCATCCTCAGCTACTTCGCCACCGAGGTCGCCGCCCGCCTGCGCTGAGGGCCTGTCGCGCATCAGCGGGTGGATGGCCGATGCGTCCGATTCACTACCCTGGGAACCATGACCGCTCCACATCAACCGGCGCCGACGGACTCGGGTGCCCCACCCGCACGGCCCGATTCCGTCGCCATCGCCGCCGAACTCTGGGTGGTGGTGATCCTCGGTCAGATCATCGCCTTCATCGGCCAGTACCCGACGCTGCGGGATGCCTGGGACCGGCAGGTCAATACTCTTCCGGCCGACACCCCGCGCGAAGAACTCGACGTGCTCAACTCGTCGGCGACCCTCATCGTCGTGCTGGCGTTGTTCGGACTGGCGCTGACGGTGGTGTCGGCGGGGCTGGTGTGGCTGACGCGCAACGGCTACAACTGGGCCCGCATCATCATCGCCGCGGCGGGGGTGTTCCTCGCGGTCAATCTGGTGTTCATGATCTTCGGGGACATCGACCCGGTGTGGGTGATGGTCCCGATGGTGCTCAGCGGTGTCGCAGCGATCGGTGCGTCGGTGTTGCTGCTGCGTCGCGAGAGTGAGCAGTACTGCCGTGACATGTCCGAGCACCGTCGCCGGCCCACACCGCCGCCGATGCCGCCGGGCCCGCCATCCAACGGTGGTCAGGGATATCGGCCGGGACCGTCGTCGTGGACGTATGGTGGCGGACAGCACAACGTCGGCGACTCCCATCCGGACCGCCCACATCCGAACGAAGGAAACAGATCCCGTGGCGAGTCCTGACCCCGCACTGCGACCCAAGCAGGTCTCCTGGGCCTACCGGTGTTGGACCATCAGTGGTGGTCTATTGGTGGCCCTCGGCGTGCTCTACGTGGTCATCGGGGTCGTGATGTCGGGCCCCACGTTGCTGCCCGTCGGAATCGGGGTCATCGTCGCTGCCGTCGGGGTGGCCTTCATCATGCTGGGCAGCAAGGCATTTCTCGGTGACGCGCGGTGGCGGTCGTCGTTGGCCGCACTCACCCTCGTCGTCGTCGTGATGCTGCTCTTCCTGAGCTTCGGCATCCCGATACTCGCGTTCTCCCTGCTGGCCGCGGTCGTCGGCCTGTTCGGATCGCTGTTGGCGTTCCGCCCGGAGTCGGAGACCTGGTACGCGACCGACGACCCGGATACTCCGTCGAACCCGACCCGCTCGTGACCGACGCCGACGACTCGCGCGAGACCCCCGAGCCCGAGACGTCCGAGCCCGAGACCCCCGAGGCCGAGACGTCTTACCGGGACGACGTGGACGCCCCCGACGACACGAGCCCCAGTTCGGGTTCATCCGACGATCCATCCGCCGACGAGCCGGTCGACGAGGGCGAGGTGCTCTTCTACGAACCGGGCGGCAGCTGGTGGGTGACGGCGATCGGCCCGGTGCTGATCGGCGCGGTCCTCGCGATGGAGATCTCCGGTCCCGGGCAGGTGCACTGGTTGGTGTTGGGGATTTTCGCGGTGATCCTGATCGGCTTCTCGGTGGTGCAGGTGCACGCCGCGCGCACGCACGTCAGCGTCCGCCTCACCGAGGCGACGTTGCGGCAGGGCACGCAGGTGGTGCCGCTCACCGACATCGCCACCGTCTTCCCGGCCAACAACGGTCCCGAGCACCAGGACTGGGAGAGCGCCCGCGCGCTCGGCGAACTCCCCGCCGTGCCGCGGCGCCGCAAAGGTGTCGGCGTGCGTCTCGCCGACGGCACCGTCCGGCAAGCCTGGGCCCGTGACGTCGACCGATTCCGCACCGAACTCACCGAAGCCCACCTCGCCGCGCACCTCCGCCGCGACACCTGATCCGCGGGACCCGCGCCGCCCCGGCCGATCGCAACCACATGGGGAACTGACATCCACACAGGTTGTAACCCCCGTGAATGACAGTTCCCCATGTCGTTGGGAAGTCGATGGAGCCGATCCGGGCCTTCGCGCGTCCAAAGGACATGACGCAACCAACTCCCGACCACCACGGCATCATCTACCGTCGCGCCGCCCTCGACGAGGGATACACCGACAAGCAACTGAATCGTCGTGTCGACGACGCGACGATGACCCGCATCTGGTCCGGTGCGTATGTGCTCAACACGGGCGAAACCCGCACACCGGAGGAACTGCACCGCCTCACGGCGATCGCCGCGGTCACCTCGAGTCCGGACAGCGGCTTCGCGCTGAGCCATCAGTCCGCCGGTGTGCTACACGGACTGTCCCTGCTCACCCCGCAACTCGACCGCGTGCATCTCAGTACCGGGTATGCCACCGGCGCGCGGCTGGAAAAGCGTCGCCACCTGCACTCGGGCGCCCTCGACGATGCCGACACCGTCGTCGTCGACGGGATTCGCGTGACGTCGCTGGAGCGCACCGTGGTCGACATAGCCTGCAGTGTCGGCTTCGCCCAGGCACTGGCCGCATTCGACTCGGCGCTACGCAACGGCGCAGACGCGGCCGTCATCGCCGAATATCTCGAGGGACACAAACGTGGTGTCGGACAGGCGCGGCGAGCGCTCGCCCACGCCGATCCGGGTGCGGAGAACGCGGGCGAATCGTGGGGGAGAGCGCAGCTGATCTGCGGCGGGTTGCCGACCCCGCGGCTGCAGCACGAGTTCTACGACGACAAGGGTGTCTTCGTCGCCCGCACCGACTACGACTGGTTGGGCAAGCTGGCGGCCGAGTTCGACGGCATGGCCAAATACCAGCGGTACCTCGCCGACGGCGAAACGGCTTTCGACGCCATGCGCCGGGAGAAGGAACGCGAGGACGCGTTGCGGCGCCTCGGCGTCATGGTCGTCCGGTGGGTCTGGGAGGATCTGCGCCGCAACCGCGTCGTCCCGATGGTGCGCGAGTGGCTCGACCGCCTCGGCATCGCCGCGTGACGTCGGGGCCCCCGATGGCAACCACATGGGGAACTGGCATCCACACAGGTTGCAACCACCGTGGATGTCAGTTCTCCGTGTGGTTGGGCCCGATCCCGAGCCGGCCGCGGGCGTCAGCCGTTGCGCAGCATGGGCGCGGCCAGCAATTCTTCGGGGATGCCGAAGGCGTCGACGAGGGTGCGCGCATGCGGGCGAAGCTCCATGCACAGCTCGTTGACGCCACGTCGGATGGCCTTGGCCCGCTCCACCGACACGTGACGGTGCATCAGGAACCACGAGATGTCGTCCTCGAGAGCGGAGTAGACGAACAGATCGCACACCTTGCCGAGGAGTTCGGCCGCCGACCGCGAATCACAGTCCTCGATGCCCTGCACGAACGCTTCGAGCACCAGCCGTTCGGTGCGCGCCCGTCCCACCTTCAACAGATGATCCTGAGCGTTGTTGAACACCTCGAACGGGTCGTTGTCCTCGTCGGTGGCGCGCCGCAGCCGCTGCGCGCAGGTCCGCACCAGATGGTCCTCGCGGTTGCGGAACAACCGGAGCTGGGTACCGCGGTTGGTGAGGTTCGACTTCTCGGTGTCCTCGTCGGAACTCTCCAACAGCGTCTGCACCACCTGGCGCACCGCCGTCTTCTCCACCACCACATCGCGGGCCATGCTGGCGATGAACTTCACCCAGCCGCCGGCCGACAATCCCTGCACATCGTCGGCGTAGGCCGACAGCAGTTCCTTGGCGACGAGTTGGGTGAGCACCGTGTTGTCGCCCTCGAAGGTGGTGAACACGTCGATGTCGCCGCGCATGATCGAGAGCTGGTTCTCGTCCAGATAGCCTGCGCCGCCACATGCCTCACGACTCACGTTGATAGCGTTCGACGCGTGCCAGGTGGCGTAGGCCTTCAATCCTGCTGCGGCGCTCTCCAGTTCACGCTGTCGACCGGCGTCAGAGTCGTCGGGAGCCGACTGCACCTCATGCAACTCCTCGGTGAGCTCGTTCTGCGCGAACGCCACCGCGTACGACTTCGCGATGAGCGGCAACAACTTCCGCTGATGACCCAGGTAATCCATGACGATGATCTCGTTCTCGGCGTCGGGGGCCTCGAACTGCTTGCGGATCAACCCATATCGAGTGGCCAGCGCAAGCGCCTTGCGGCCCGCGGCACCGGCGGTCGCCGCGACGCTCACCCGACCGCGGATGAGGGTGCCGAGCATCGTGAAGAAGCGTCGGTTCGGGTTGTCGATCGGCGAGGTGTAGGTGCCGTCGGCCTCCACGTCGGCGTACTTGTTGAGCAGGTTGTCGGCGGGCACCCGTACCTGGTCGAACATGATGCGGCCGTTGTCGACGCCGGCGAGCCCGCCCTTGTAGCCGCAGTCGCTGGTGGTGACGCCGGGCAGGTCGTTGCCGTCGGCATCGCGGATCGGCACCACGAAGCAGTGCACGCCGCGGCTCGACGGCTCCTCGCCCGGGCCGGCGGTGATCAGCTGGGCGAAGACCGCCGCGACCGTCGCATGTTGCGCCGCGCCGCCGATGTAATCCTTGCGCGCCGACGGCGTGGGGGAGTCGATGATGAACTCGCGGGTCTCGGGGTCGTAGGTGGCGGTGGTCTCCAGCGCCTGCACATTGGACCCGTGCCCGGTCTCGGTCATCGCGAAACAGCCGAGCAGATCGAGGCTGATGATGTCGGCGACGTAGCGGTCGTGGTGGCGCGCGGTGCCCAGGTTCTCCACCGCCCCTCCGAACAGTCCCCACTGCACGCCGGCTTTCACCATCAGCGAGAGGTCGGCGTAACCGAGCATCTCGATCGCGGTGATCGATGCGCCGACGTCGCCGGTCCCGCCGTGGTCCTTGGCGAACCCGGCGGCCGAGAAGCCGCTGCTGCCCAGCTCGCGCATCTCCTCGAGCATGCGGGCGCGGGCCTCGTCGAGCGTGCGGGACGGGTCGGGTAGCAGGTCGGCGCGATCGGAGTTGCTGCGGACCATGTCGCGGGTGGATCGCCACGGGCCGTCGAGGACGAAGCGAAGGTTGTCGACCAGCAGGGCGCGCTCGTCGGCGGAGAGGTCGTCGGTCGGCGGGGCGACGGATTCCGGGTCGTCGCGGACGGTGTCGTCGGCGGATGGGGTGGCTGGGCTCTCGGTGGATGTCGCCATGTCTCCACGTTACGGACTCTTCGACGGGCCGTTGACATGTTTGTGACGCTCACCGCTGCGGCCGGCCCTCGCAACAACCGATTGTCGGCAACTCGTGGGTGACGATGCTATTTTCGACCACGTGCACAGCGTGTGCTGCTCGTCGGCGGGTGGTGGGCAGCCTCGGCGTTCAGGAGGTGGAAGCTGTGTTCGGATCGGATCACTGCAGTGTAGGGGTGCCGCGCGACCACGCCCGGTACCACGCGGGCGTACCTGCCCGCGGCCCGCGCGATGCGGTCACTCGACGATTGACAGCCGGCTCCCGTTGGCATCAGGTCACCCTCCTCGCCACACCTCCTCCCGCCACGCCCGGTAACTGAGACGTCCCGCGTACCCGATCGACGGGAAGCGGCGCCCAGTCGACCATCCGATGATGGTTCGGCATCGAAGTCAGCTGTGGGTAGCAGGTTGCCTCCTGTCCCAAGCCGCCGGCGAGGCGGACGACGGGGGTGCTCAGAAGAGGAACGACGATGAACAACCAAGTTCACCACTCGATCGCAGACCTCGCGCGACGACTGCACGACATGCCCGAGGCATCAGGCCACGACGACGGGCCGCTGCGGTCGGTGACCGCTGCCGCGATCGCGAATGTGCCCGGCGCACGGCACGCGGGCGTGCTGCTGGTCGACAAGAAGCGCAACTTCGAGACCATCGCCCCGACCGGTCCGGTGATGACCGAGGTGGACCGCATCCAACTCGAGACCGGCGAGGGTCCGTGCCTGCAGGCGGCGTGGAGCCACCAGATGGTGCTGATCAACGACATCGCGGGTGACCCGCGCTGGCCTGCGTTCTCCTCTCGGGTCGTCGATCAGACCCCGGTCCGCGCCGGATTGTCGTTCCACTTGTTCACCCACAAGGGGACGATCGGCGCGCTGAACGTGTTCGCCGACGAGGTGGATGCGTTCACCGCAGAGTCCGAGGAGGTGGGGTTGATCTTCGCCACGCATGCCGCCCTCGCGCTCGGGGCCGTGCGCGAGCAGCACGATTTCCGCAGTGCCCTGGCCAGCCGTGACACCATCGGGCAGGCCAAAGGCATGCTGATGGAACGGTTCTCGATCGACGCGGTGGCCGCGTTCGAGTTGTTGCGCAGGCTCTCGCAGGACACCAACACCCCGCTGGTGGAAGTCGCCCGCCAGGTCATCGATGCGGAGAAGCCCGTCCGGTCGTAGGTGAGCGATCGCGACGGCCATCCCCGCGAGTCGCGCATAATCACTCCCATGCCGAGCGCACCACCCGACACCGACGACCCGATCGACTTCCGGGTGCACGTGGTCGCCGAATCGATCCGCCTGTTCGCCGAGCAGGGCTACGAATCGACGACCGTCGAGCAGATCGCCGCTGCCGCAGGCATCTCCCGACGCACCTTTTTCCGCCAGTTCGGCGCCAAGGAAGACGTCATCTTCGCCGACCACGAGTCCCTGCTCGAACTCGTGGCAGCGCACCTGTCCGACGGGCCCGAGGCCGACCCGTACGAGTCGGTATGCACCGCAGCCGAACTGGTGTTCCTACACTTCCGTGACAGCAGGATGATGGCGGTCCGGCGCCTGCGCATCGTCCAAGGGGTTCCGGCGCTGCGCGACCGCGAACTGGTCACCACCTACCGCTATCAGCGACTGTTCGAGGACCACTTGCGTGCCCGGTTGCCCGAGGAGTCGCCGGCACAGCTCATCGGCTACGCCGCCGCCATCACCAGTGCACACAACTACTTGCTGCGAGCGATGATCCGCGGCGACGAGAACGCGACACTCGAGCATCTGCGCGATGAGCTGCGGCAGCTGCGTCGCACGTTCACCCGTCGGGAGGTCGACGCCGGGGCCGACGCGGTGTCGGTGATCACGCATCCTGCCGGGATGTCGCCGGAGGAGATCGGCCACCGGGTCGTCGAACAACTGCGTGCGCAGCGGCGAGATCGCGGACAATGAGGGAGTCCAGGCCGACATCGACCCACGTTCGTTCGACAATCTTTGGCACTTAGTGCCGCGGATAGCTACACTAAACTAAATCCTTGGCACGCGGTGCCACGTCAACGAGCTACAAAGGAGTGATCATGGCGTTCGGTAACCCCGACTTCAACGTCTTCGAACTGCCCGAAGAGCACGTCGCACTGCGTGAGGCGATCCGGGCTCTGTCCGAGAAAGAGATCGAGCCGCATGCGGCCGATGTCGACGAGAACTCGCGGTTCCCGCAGGAGGCACTCGATGCCCTCGTCGCGTCCGGCTTCAACGCCATCCACGTGCCCGAGGCCTACGACGGTCAGGGCGCCGACTCCGTCGCCGCGTGCATCGTCATCGAAGAGGTCGCCCGCGTGTGCGCGTCGTCGTCGCTGATCCCGGCCGTCAACAAGCTCGGCACCATGGGTCTGATCCTCAACGGCTCCGACGAGCTCAAGAAGCAGGTGCTGCCGTCGATCGCTTCGGGTGAGGCGATGGCGTCCTACGCGCTGTCCGAGCGTGAGGCCGGCTCCGACGCCGGGTCGATGAAGACCCGCGCCCGCAAAGACGGCAACAACTGGGTGATCAACGGCTCGAAGTGCTGGATCACCAACGGCGGCAAGTCATCGTGGTACACCGTCATGGCGGTCACCGATCCGGAGAAGGGGGCCAACGGCATCTCGTCGTTCATGGTCCACAAGGACGATCCCGGCTTCACCGTCGGTCCGCTGGAGAAGAAGCTCGGCATCAAGGGCTCGCCCACCGCCGAGCTGTACTTCGAGGACTGCACCATCCCCTCCGACCGCATCGTCGGCGATGAGGGCACCGGCTTCAAGACCGCGCTGCAGACTCTCGACCACACCCGGCCCACCATCGGTGCGCAGGCCGTCGGCATCGCGCAGGGCGCGCTCGACAAGGCCATCGAATACGTCAAGGACCGCAAGCAGTTCGGGCAGTCGATCAGCAAGTTCCAGGGCGTCGAGTTCATGATCGCCGACATGGCGATGAAGGTGGAGGCCGCCCGTCTGATGGTCTACACCTCGGCTGCGCGCGCCGAGCGCGGCGAGGGCAACCTCGGGTTCATCTCCGCCGCGTCGAAGTGCTTCGCCTCCGACGTCGCGATGGAGGTCACCACCGACGCCGTGCAGCTCTTCGGCGGCGCGGGTTACACCCGTGACTTCCCCGTCGAGCGGATGATGCGCGACGCCAAGATCACCCAGATCTACGAGGGCACCAACCAGATCCAGCGTGTCGTGATGAGCCGCGCCCTGCTGCGCTGACCCGCGCCGTCCTCCTTGCGAGGGCGCCCCGTCGACCCCGTCGACAGGGCGCCCTTTCTCGTTGAGCGGGCGCCGAAGCCTTGAACCCACCCGTTGACTGGGCGCCGTTTTCCGTCGAGTGGGCGCCGTTTCTCGTTGAGTGGGCGCTGGTCCGGGTCGAGTGAGCGTTGGTCCGACATCGGCCACACCTCAAGATTCGGCGATATCGATGGAACCCCCGTGCCGGCTGGTGCGTCGAAGATGCATGACATTTGAGCACCAGGCGACACCCCGCACCATCTCGCGCAAGGATGCGCTCACCGATCTCGGGTTGACCCCCGAGCAGTTCGCGGCGGAGTTCACCGTGCTGCGCGGCAACAACCACCTGCATCGCGGTCAGCTCATGACGGCGCAGCAGCGGATCATCACCGTCGTAGACCAGGCTCATGGCGATCCCGTGATCGCCGGCGAGTCCGCGCTGATCATGTATGGCAGCCGCTGGCACGACGACGATTTCACAATTGAGCTCATCCGCGGGACATCCGCATCGGGTCGCCCCGCGCGGGGGACGGTCACGCGCCGACTCGACCTTCCGCCATCCGAGATCGTCGAGATCCAGGGAAGGAAGGTCACCTCACCGCTTCGTACGGCATTCGACCTCGGACGTCAGCGATCGCGCATGCAGGCGATCGGTGACCTCGACGCGCTGGCCGCGGTCGTTCCCCTTGACCTGGACGAACTGATGGCCTTCGCCGTGAAACACAAGAGATCCCGATACGTCAGGGTGCTGCGGGAGCTGATTCCGCTGATCGATGGGCGTGCGGAGTCGCCTCGGGAAAGTGCGTTGCGACTCTTCATGCATGACGTCGGACTACCCAAACCCGATCTGCAGGTGGAGGTGCGCGACGAATCCGGAAAGGTGATCGCCAGATGTGACCTCGCGTACGGGGCCGCGAAGATCGCCATCGAGTATGACGGCGAGGCCTATCACTCGACGCCGGAGCAGCTCGCGCACGATGGTGTGCGGACCGTGGCACTGGATCGGTTGGAATGGAAGGTCATCCGGGTCACCGCGAAACGACTTCGTTCCGAGCCCTTTGCGGTGGTGGAAGAAGTCTGGGATGCACTCCGTGCGCGGGGCTTCTACTTCTGCTGATACGTCCGGCGAACGTATGGCGGTGCACATTCGATCGAAAACAGCGCCCACTCAACGGGAAACAGCGCCCACTCAACGGGGAACAGCGCCCAGTCAACGGAGAACGGGGCAAGGGGGCGGGGATCAGGCGTAGGCTGGTCGGAACTCCAGGCGTGCATGCTGTTTGCGCGCCGCGGTGCGGAAGTCGTTGAGGGCGCGTCCCATGTGGAAGCCGTTGGTCACGATCAGCGCACCGGTGGCGCCCATGTGTTTGAGCATCGCCACTGTGTTCGTCGCGTTGGCGACGGTGCTGGTGGAGGCCGCCTCGTTGATCATCTGCCATACCGGCACCCCGCGCCGCAGCAGACCGACATTCATGAACTGGGCCTCCGACACCGGCAGCCACCAGGTGTTGCCGCCGGACACGATCATCCGGTTGAACGGATGCGACAACGCCAGGTTCGCTGCCACGTTCATCCGCTGCTCCAGGATGGCCGGCGTCTGGCCGAATGTGCCCATCTTGGCGCCGAGCACCACGATGTAGCGCGTCGGGGGGCTCTGCCACAGGAAGATGCTGTTCGGCGAGAACAGGTCGGCACTCCCGGCGCCCAGACTTCCGGTGTCTGCGCGCGCGGGAGCGGCGACGGCCACGCTCAGCGTGGTGAGAATTGCGATGATTAGTGCGGCCACCCGAACACGCATGGCACGAGTGTACCCATTTGTCAGGTCAATGCGATGTACTTCACCGACAGGTACTCCTCGATACCCTCGCTGCCGCCCTCACGGCCGATACCCGATTGCTTGACCCCGCCGAACGGTGCCGACGGATCGGAGATGACGCCGCGGTTCACGCCGACCATCCCCGATTCGAGCCCTTCGGCCACCCGCATGCAGCGTTCCAGGTCGCGGCTGTAGAAGTACGACGCCAGTCCGTACTCGGTCGAGTTGGCGGCCTTGATGGCGTCGGCCTCGGATTCGAAGGTGCTGATCACCGCGACCGGACCGAAGATCTCGTCGCGCGTGACCGGCGCGTAGGCGTCCACCTGATCGAGCACCGTCGCCGGGTAGAAGTAGCCCTTTCCCTCGGGGACTTTGCCGCCCAATCGAACCCGCGCACCGCCCGCGATCGCGCCGTCCACCATCTCGGCGACCTTGTCGCGCTGCTTGGCGCTGACCAGCGGGCCCAGGGTGACACCCTCGTCGTATCCGGCGCCGAGTCGTACCGCCGCCATCTTCTCGGTGAGCTTCGCGGTGAACTCCTCGGCCACCCCGGACTGCACCAGGAATCGATTGGCGGCGGTGCACGCCTCCCCGCCGTTGCGCATCTTCGCCAGATACGCGCCCTCGACTGCGGCGTCGATGTCGGCGTCGTCGAACACCAGGAACGGCGCGTTGCCACCGAGTTCCATCGACGTGCGCTGTACCCGTTCGGCGGCTTGTGCCATCAGGTTGCGGCCGACCGGCGTCGAGCCGGTGAAGCTGATCTTGCGGATGCGGTCGTCGGTGATGATCGCCGACGACACGTCGCCGGCATTGCTGGTCGGCAACACCGACAGCACCCCGGCGGGCAGGCCCGCTTCGGCGAACACCGACGCCAGCGCCAACATGGTCAGCGGGGTTTCGTGCGCGGGCTTGACCAGCATGACGTTCCCGGCGGCCAACGCCGGACCGATCTTGCGGGTGCCCATCGCGAGGGGGAAGTTCCACGGCGTGATCGCCAACGACGGCCCGACCGGCGCATGCGACACCAGGATTCGGCCGTTGCCCGCGGGCGCGGTGGCGAACCGGCCGCCGATGCGGACGGCCTCCTCGGCGAACCAACGCAGGAACTCGGTGCCGTACTTCGTCTCGGCCTGACTGTCGGGTAGTGCACGCCCGAGTTCCAGCGTCATCAGCATGGCGATGTCGTCGGCCCGGTCGGTGAGCAGTCCGAATGCGCGGCGCAGGATCTCGCCGCGCTCGCGGGCCGGGGTGGCGGCCCAGTCGTCGGCGACTGCCGCAGCCTTGTCGAGGGCGCGGCGCGCATCGTCCACGCCGGCGTCGGCCACCGAGGTCAGTGGCTCCTCGGTGGCCGGGTCGTACACGGTGAATGTCTCGCCCGACGACGCCGGCACCGATTCGCCATCGATCCACAGCCCGGTCGGTACGTTGTCCAGCACGGTGCGCGGGTTGTCAACGATGGTGTCAGTCATCAGATCTCACTTCCTTCGAAATGTTCTGTGCAGAATGTGACTCACGCGGGGGTGAGGGCCTCGTCGAGGATCTGCAGGCCCTCGCACAGCAGATCGTCGTCGATGACCATCGGAGGCAGCAGCCTTAGCACGTTGCCATAGGTGCCGCAGGTGAGGACCACCACTCCGCGGGAGAGTGCGTGCGCCGCAGCCGCCTTGGCCAGTTCCGGATTGGGCTCGGTGGTACCGGGTTTCACCAATTCGACGGCGATCATCGCTCCGCGACCGCGGATCTCGCCGATGACGTCCTGGCCGGTGGCGGCGAGACGTTCTGTGGTTGCCGACAACGACGCGAATGCGATCTCCCCGATGTGGCGCGCACGTGCGTTCAGATCGAGGGTCGACATCTGTTCGATCGTGGCCAACGCGGCGGCGCACGCGACCGGATTGCCGCTGTAGGTGCCGCCGAGCCCACCGGGGTGCACCGCATCCATCAGGTCGGCGCGGCCGGTGACCGCCGACAACGGCATGCCGCCGGCGATCCCCTTGGCGGTGGTGATCAGATCCGGGACCACGCCTTCGTCTTCGCTGGCGAACCACGCACCGGTGCGGCAGAACCCGCTCTGGACCTCGTCGGCGATGAACACCACGCCGTGCATTCCGCACCAGGCGGCCAGCGTCGGCAGGAAACCCGGTGCGGGCACGATGAAACCGCCCTCACCCTGGATGGGTTCGACGATGACCGCGGCCACACTGTCGGCGGTGAGCTGGGTGTCGATCATGCCGATGGCGCGGTAGGCGGCGGCAACTCCGTCGGTCCCCGCCGGATCCCGCAGTGGGTAGCTCATCGGCATCCGGTACACCTCAGGCGCGAACGGGCCGAAATCATGCTTATAAGGAATGGATTTCGCGGTGAGCGTCATGGTCAGGTTGGTGCGGCCGTGATAGGCGTGGTCGAAAGCGACCACCGCGTTGCGCCCGGTCGCCAAGCGCGCGACCTTGACTGCATTCTCTACCGCCTCTGCGCCCGAGTTGAACAGCACCGTTCGCTTCTCGTGATCGCCCGGGGTGAGTTCGTTGAGCTTTTCGGCGACGGCCACATACCCCTCGTAGGGGGTGACCATGAAGCAGGTGTGGGTGAACCGGTGCGCCTGTGCGGCGACGGCGTCGGCAACCGCCGGGTTGCTGGCTCCGACTCCGGTGACAGCGATTCCTGATCCCAGGTCGATCAGTGAGTTGCCGTCGGCGTCGACGATGATGCCGCCATCGGCGTCGACCGCGAACACCGGCGTGGCCGACCCGAGTCCGGCCGCGACCGCGCGGCGCCGACGCTCCGTCAGCGCGACCGACCGCGGGCCGGGGAGCTCGGTGACAAGATGCCGCTTCTGCGGTAACCGGTAGGGGATGGCGGTCATCACGTCCTCATTCCGTCGATGGTGTCAGGCGCTGCTTACGACCCCAGTCTTCGCCGACAACCCGATCGGGGTGACCTGCCAATGTGTACAAGTCGGTGAACATTGCACTCCATGGTGTCCAGGTAGGGTGGTGGGCATGACGACGGTGCGCTGGCTGCTGGCCCAGCGACGTCTCCGTCTCACGCTGCGCGGCGGGGTGGCCGGCCTCGATCGGCACGTCGACTGCGTGATGACCAGCGAACTGACCCAGCCCGGCGAATGGTTGTCCGGCGACGAGGTGCTGTTGACCACGGGGCTGCGGCTCGGTGACCCGACGATCTGGCGCGACTACCTCGAGCGTCTCGATGCCGTCGGCGTGGCGGCGGTCGGAATGGGTGTCGGTTTCGAGTTCGACGCGGTGCCCGCCGGCATGGCGTCGGTCGCCGACGAGCTGGGGCTACCGCTGTTCGAGGTTCCGCTGCCGGTGCCGTTCTCCGCGATCACCCGCGCCGTGCTGGATCAGATCGCCGCCCAGCGATCGTCGCGGCTGTTGGCGGCCACCAAGGCGCAACCGAAGATGACCCGCGCGGCCGCCTCGGGTGGGTCGACGGCGGTGATCCGGGAACTCGCCGACGCGGTGGGGCAGAAGGTGGTGCTGCTCGACACCGGCCTGGCCGTGGTCGCCAACGCACCCGGCTCCGTGTCGTCGGCAGACCTGAACCGGTTGCGCGATTTGGTGATTCGTGACCCGGCGTCGGCGGCGGCGGTCACGGTGACCGATGATGCCACGATCACGGTGTCCCGGGTCGGCTCCGGCGGACGAACCTTTGGACACCTCGGCACGGTGGGACGCACCGCCCTCGACGACGTCGCGCGGATGCTTGTCGGTCACGCGATCTCGCTGCTGGCCATCGAGCACGCGAAACCACGCCAGCTACGCCGCGACCTTGTCGAGTTGCACACCGACACACTGGCATCGGCGCTCGACGATCCCACCGAGCGAGTTGGCGTACAACGTATTCTGGCGCGGGCTGCCGACCCGTCGGGACGGGTGCGGGCGCTGGCGTTGCGCTTCGGAGGCGACGACGCGGCCACCCGCGGGCAGCGCCTGCTGATCGACGAGCTCGACGACCGGTGGCACGCGGTCTTCGTGCATCGCGACGGACCGGAACTGATGGTGCTGCTTCGCGGCGACGATTCCACCGAGCTCGCGACCACCCTGTTCGCCGTCGTCAACTCCGCCGGTCCGGTCGGCGGCGGGGTGGGCACGGTGACCGATGTGCGCGACGTCGCCGACGCCGTCCGGCAGGCGAGGCTGGCCTGCCGATCCGCGGCCGTCGGTCAGCTCGCCGATCTGCACGGCACCCGGTCGCTGCTGACCGTCGACCCCGTGCGTCGAGCGCTCGCTGACGCACACGCCCAGCGGCTGGCCCCCGTGCTGAACCACGACGCCGAACACGGGACCGAGCTACGAGCGACCCTGTTGGCCTACCTGGAAGCCAACGGCAACTGGGGTGTCGCCGCCGCGACGCAAGGTGTGCACCGGCACACGCTGCGCCACCGGGTCGAACGAATCGAGGATCTGTTGGATGTGGACCTGGCCGACGCCCGCATCCGTGCCGAACTGTTGTTGATGTTGTTGGGAGCGCACGAATGAGAAAGGCTGTGGCCGCAGGGATCGCGGCGGTGGCGGTGGCCGTCGCCGGCTGCGCCGACGACATCGACGACTCCGCGGCACCGAGTGCAACCCAGACGTCCCCGTCGGTGAGCGCCTCCACCGCAACGGGCACCGACCAACTACACCTGGTGAACCTGGGCGACAGCTTCTCCGCCGCGGCCGGCGTGCAACCCCTGGTCGCCGACTCCCCGGTGATGTGCCTGCGATCCTCGCGCAACTTCGCGCACGTGCTCGCCACCGACGCGGGCTATCGACTGACCGACGTCAGCTGCAGCGGCGCCGACACGGCGGATTTCGAGTCGGCCCAATACGACGGCGTACCACCACAACTGGATGCACTCACCGACGAGGCCGACATCGTCACGGTGATGATCGGCGGCAACGACAGTGACCTCTACAGCACCGCGATCCGCGAGTGCGCCGACCTCGCCGCCCGCGATCTGTCCGGATCACCGTGCGCGGGCACCCGAGGCTCCGAGTACGTCGACATCGTCGAGAACCAGACCGCGCCGGCACTTCTCGAAGCGTTGCAAGCGGTACGCGACAGAGCGCCGAACGCCGAGATCCTGGCGGTTGGGTATCCGTGGATCCTGCCGCCCGCCGACGGCTGCTATCCCGCGATGCCGGTCGCGACCGGCGATGTCACGTATCTGCGTCAGCTGCAATCGGTTCTGAACGCCGCTCTACAGCGTGCAGCCGAGCAGACCGGAGCGCGGTTCGTCGACATGGCGCCGGCGTCGGAAGGCCACGACGCGTGCGCGCCGGTGGGGCAGCGGTGGATCGAACCGCGCAACGGTGCGTCGGGGGCGGCGCCGGTCCACCCGAATGCGGCCGGGCAGCAGGCCATCGCCGACGCAGTGGCTACGGCGCTGGAGTAGTCGTATGCAGCCGCGGTCTCAGGGGGTGGGGCCGACAATAATTGTCGGCGGCCACCCCTGCTGCCGCAGCTGTATTCGGCGTCGGTAGTCCACAGGTCGGGTGCGGGTCCACAGAACCACACACCGCTATGCGCGGAACCCGATTACGGCCGGTTTCGTCGGCATGCTCGACCTCATGATGGAGATCGATGAGCACTACGGCGTAGTGTCCTGGTCCGAATTGCGTTCGCGTGCTGTGACTCTCGCACACCTGCGGCGTGCGATGAGGGAGGAGAAGCTGCGCAGGCTGCGACGTGGCTGGTATGCGACGCCGACTGCGGATGCGATGGTGGTCGAGGCGGTGGCTGCCGGGGGAGTGTTGAGTTGTCTGTCGGCGCTGAAGCTCCATGGTGTCTGGGTGCCCACGCACACCAAGAAGGTCCACGTCCGGGCTCGGGAGTCAGCGCACCGACAAGGGCGCAGTGGCCGGTTCTGCCTGGGCTACGGGTCGCCCGAACCGGAGGTGTCCGCCGTCGACGACATCCGAACCGCTTTTCGCCACGCACTCAAATGCCTCGACGACGAAGGCATCGTCGTGGTGTGCGACTCCATCCTCAACAAGGCCCTGCTCGAACGCTGCGACCTGGAATCGCTCATGGCGTCGGCCCCGCGGCGGATTCGCCGACTACTTGACCGGTGCGATGGCAAGGCGGAATCCGGCACGGAGACGATGGTGCGGCTGCGGTTGCAGCTCAAAGGCGTGACGGTGCGCTCACAAGTGCAGATCGCGGGGGTCGGTCGTGTCGATCTGCTGATCGGCACCCGACTCATCATCGAGATCGACAGCGAGGAATTCCACGACCGCAGCGCCGAACAGCGCGAGAGGGACCGCCGACGCGACGAGGAAGCAACCAGACTCGGTTACGTCACGGTGCGGTTGAGTTATAAGCGCGTGGTCGAGGAGTGGGCGGAAGCAGAAAGGACCATCCTCGATCTGGTTCGCCGACGTGAGCACCGCAAGAAGCTACCGACCGGCCGGCGCCGACGTCGTCGGGCGTCTCCACCTGCAGGCTGAGCAGGTTGCCGCGACAACTATCGTCGCCGACGTCCTATGTCGCCGCAGGCGGATACGGCCGCAGCAACCGTCACCGACATCACACTCTCCCTGAGAACCGGCTGAACGATTTTGGCCCTCACGAGGCCATTTGGAACACTGGTCCCCGTGACCCGATCCGCTGAAGTAGCCGCGAACTCTGCCGCGCTGTTCCGACGCGCCACCCAGGTCATCCCCGGCGGGGTCAACTCCCCGGTCCGGGCGTTCTCCGCCGTCGGTGGCGATCCGCGCTTCATCGCCTCGGCGCAGGGTTGCCGACTCACCGACGTCGACGGCAACGAGTACATCGACCTCGTGTGCTCCTGGGGTCCGATGATCCTCGGCCACGCGCACCCCGCCGTCGTGTCCGCCGTGCAGCAGGCTGCGGCCGGCGGACTCTCCTTCGGTGCGCCCACCTCGTCGGAGATCGAACTCGCCGAGGAGATCATCGACCGGGTCGACCCCGTCGAGCAGGTCCGGCTCGTCAACTCCGGGACCGAGGCCACCATGTCGGCCATCCGGCTCGCCCGCGGCTACACCGGGCGCAGCAAGGTCATCAAGTTCGCCGGCTGCTACCACGGCCACGTCGACGCCCTGCTCGCCGACGCCGGGTCCGGCGTGGCCACCCTCGGCCTGCCCACCTCGCCGGGCGTGACGGGAGCCTCCGCCCACGACACACTCGTGCTGCCGTACAACGACCTCAAGGCCGTCGCGAAGGCGTTCGAGGAATTCGGCGACGACATCGCCGCGGTCATCACCGAGGCCGCCGCCGGCAACATGGGCGCGGTCGCCCCGCACGACGGATTCAACGCCGGCCTGCGCGAACTCACCCGACGCCACGGCGCGTTGCTGATCATGGACGAGGTGATGACCGGCTTCCGCGTCAGCCCGTCCGGTTGGTACGGACTCGAAGGGGTAGGCGGCGACCTCTACACCTTCGGCAAGGTGATGAGCGGCGGGCTGCCCGCCGCTGCGTTCGGCGGACGTGCCGACGTGATGGAACGACTCGCACCGACCGGTCCGGTCTATCAGGCGGGCACACTGTCGGGGAATCCGGTGGCCGTCGCCGCCGGTCTGGCCACTCTGCGCACCGCCGACGCCGACACCTACCGCGCACTCGACGACAACGCCGACCGCCTCGCCACGCTGCTGACCGACGCCCTCGACGCCGCCGGTGTGGCCCACCGGGTGCAGCGCGCGGGCAGCATGCTCAGCGTCTTCTTCACCGACTCTGGCGACCCGATCGTCGACTACCCGGGCGTCAAGGCCACTGAGACCTGGCGTTTTGCTCCGTTCTTCCATGCACTGCTCGAACGTGGTGTCTACCCGCCGCCGAGTGCGTTCGAGGCCTGGTTTGTGTCCGCGGCGTTGGACGACGATGCTTTCTCACGTATCGCCGATGCACTGCCGGCAGCCGCGCAGGCCGCTGCCGCAGCGGTCCAGAGCTGACCCGGGGGAGACACGATGACCAACACGATCGTCCACATGATGCGCCATGGGGAAGTGCACAACCCCGAAGGCATTCTCTACGGCCGGCTGCCCGGCTTCCGACTGTCCGACACCGGACGCGCCCAGGCCAACAAGGTGGCCGGCGCTCTCGCCGACCACGACGTGACTGCCGTCTTCGCCTCGCCGTTGCAGCGGGCGCAGGAGACGGCCACCCCGATCGCCGGCGCGCACGGACTCGAGATCATCACCAACGACGAACTGATCGAGGCCGACAACGTCTTCGAAGGACTGAAGGTGTCCGTCGGCGACGGCGCGCTGAGCAAACCGCGGCACTGGCCCAAGATGCGTGATCCGTTCACCCCGTCGTGGGGCGAGCCCTACATCCAACTGGCCCATCGCATGCTGGCCGCAGCCAACAAGGCCCGCGACGCCGCTCGTGGCCACGAAGCCGTCTGCGTCAGCCACCAACTGCCCGTCTACACACTGCGCCGCTTCCTGGAAGGGCAGCGGCTGTGGCACGACCCTCGCCGGCGGCAGTGTTCGCTGGCGTCCCTGACCAGCCTGATCTACGAGGGCGATGCGCTCGTCGACATCATCTACTCCGAGCCCGTGGGGGCCTCGGACCCGTTGGCCACCGGGGCGTGACCGGCCCGGTGCGATAGGACGAACGTGCGAAAGTTTTCCCTGCTGCTGGCGGTGCTGGCAGTCGTGATCGGTGTGGTCAGCGGCTGCGGTACCGGCGACGATGCGGTCGCGCAGGGAGACACCTTCGAGTTCATCTCGCCCGGCGGCCAGGTGGTCATCACCTACCCGCCGGAGCAGCGCAAACCGGTCGCGGAGGTATCAGGACCTGACCTGATCACCGATGAACCGCTCGCGCTCGGGGACGAGCGCTTCGCCGACAAGGTCGTCGTCATCAACGTGTGGGGCTCGTGGTGCGGGCCGTGTCGCGGCGAGGCCGACGACCTCGAGACCGTCTACGAGAACACCAAAGACCTCGGTGTCGAATTCCTCGGCATCGACCTGCGTGACGACCGGCAGAATGCCAAGGATTTCGTCGCCGACCGCAACGTCGGCTTCCCGTCCATCTACGACTTCGACGGCATCACCCTGGCCGCGCTGACCACCCCGACCTCGGTGGTCCCCACCACCGTCGTACTCGACCGGGAGCACCGGCCGGCCGCGGTGTTCCTCAAGGCCATCACCGCCGAAGAACTCGAGGCGACTGTGCGCCGGGTCGCCGCCGAAGCCCCCGCAGCGACCCCACCGGCCGACACGCCCGCGTCGTCGGCACCGGGCGCGCCATGATCGCGCTCGCCCCGCAGGCCGCCATCGGCGAGACCTTCGCCACCACCGTCTCGTCGGGCCCGCTGCTGCTGGCCCTGGCCGCCTGCGTCGTCGCCGGGCTGGTCTCCTTTGCCTCCCCATGTGTGGTGCCGCTGGTGCCCGGCTACCTGTCGTATCTGGCCGGGCTCGTCGGCGCCGAGGCGCCCGCGGTGACCGTCGGCGAATCCGCCAAAAGCGGCCGGTCGCGGGTGGCACTCGCCGCTGCGTTGTTCGTCCTCGGCTTCACCGTCATCTTCGTTGCCGCCACCGCCACCGTGCTCGGCATCACCAGTACTTTCGTGGTGAATCGTGAACTGCTGCAGCGTATCGGCGGCGTGATCACCATTCTGATGGGCCTGGTGTTCATCGGCCTGGTGCCCGCGATGCAACACGAGTTCCGATTCGCGCCGCGACGGATGTCCAACATCGTCGGCGCCCCACTGCTCGGCGCCGTCTTCGCGCTCGGCTGGACCCCGTGCCTGGGTCCGACGCTGGCCGCGGTCATCGCCACCGCCAGCGGCACCGAAGGGGCCACCGCCGCCAAAGGTGTGGCGCTGATCGTCGCCTACTGCGCCGGACTCGGCATCCCGTTCGTCATCCTCGCGTTCTCGTCGGCGTGGGCGCTGCGCAGCCTCGGCTGGCTGCGCAACCACGCCCGCGCCATCCAGGTCTTCGGCGGCATCATGCTGATCGCCGTCGGCATCGCCCTGGTGACCGGCGCGTGGGACCAGTTCATCGTTTGGGTGCGCGATGCCTTCATCACCGACACGGAGCTGCCCGTATGACCGAGGTGACCACCGACCGCCGCGACACCGCCGACGTCCCGCCGCCGCGCCGTCCGCACTGGTTCCGCCGCCGTGTGTTGTGGCCGGCACGCAACATGTGGCGCTCGCTGACCTCGATGCGCACTGCGCTGATCCTGCTGTTCCTCCTGGCCTTGGCGGCCATCCCCGGTGCGTTGCTGCCGCAACGGTCGCTCAACGAACAGAAGACGCTCACCTACATCGCCGACCACGGGTGGGTCGGCGAGACGATGGACCGGCTGCAGCTGTTCGACGTCTTCTCCAGCGCTTGGTTCACCGCGATCTATGTACTGCTGTTCGTGTCCCTGGTGGGCTGCCTGACGCCGCGGATGATCGAACACTTCCACAATCTGCGGGCCAAGCCGGTGGCCGCGCCACGCAACCTCAAGCGACTGCCGCGGCACGTCACGATCGAGGTCGACGGGGAACCCGAGGAAATCGCCGAGCGGGTGTCGCGGAATCTGCGCGGGTGGCGACGGGTGATCTCGATACGCCCCTCCGCAAGCTCCGGGGCTACTCGATCAGCGGGGGAGCGCTCGTCGGCAGGTTCCGGGGTCACTCGATCAGCGGGGGAGCGCTCGTCGGCAGGTTCCGGGGTCACTCGATCAGCGGGGGAGCGCTCGTCGGCAGGTTCCGGGGTCACTCGATCAGCGGGGGATACGGGGGGCGGGGCCGCGGGACAATCCGTCGTCGAGGTCTCCGCCGAGAAGGGCTATCTGCGCGAGTTCGGCAACCTGGTGTTCCATTTCGCGCTGCTCGCGCTGCTGGTGTCCATCGCGCTGGGCAAACTGTACGGCTACGAGGGCACCCGCAGCCTGGTCGCCGACGGTGAGCAGGGCCTGTGCAACACGTCGACCGCCGTGTACGACTCGTTCCGGGCCGGCAACCTGGTCGACGGCACCGACCTGCAGCCGTTCTGTATCCGCGTCGACAGCTTCGATGCGACGTTCCTGCCGAACGGTCAACCCGACATGTACAGCTCCGAGGTCCGCTACACCGAGGGGACACCCAGCACCGACGCCTCGACCTGGCCGACCGCCCGCATCCGAGTCAACGAGCCGCTGCGTGTCGCCGGTGACCGTGTGTACGTACTCGGCAACGGCTTCGCCCCGACGTTCACCGTCACCTTCCCGAACGGCGAACAGCGCACCCAGACGGTGCCGTTCGTTCCCGACGAACTTCAGACGATGATGTCGTCGGGAGCCATCCGCTTCGACACCCCGGCCGGGCTGTACCCGAACCCCGACGAACGACGCAACCATCAGATCGCGGTCGAGGGTCTGTTCGCGCCGACCGCCAACTTCCACGGCACCCTACTGACCTCGGCATCGCCGGAGCCGAACGACCCGTACGTGGCCATCCGCATCTACGAGGGTGACACCGGCCTGGACACCGGCCTGCCGCAGAACGCGTACTCCCTGGACCAGTCGCTCATCGATCAGGGACGCCTGCAGCAGCGCGCCCAGGTCAACCTCGGTCAGGGCGATTCGCACACGCTGGCCGACGGCACCGTGGTGCGCTTCGACGGCTATCAACGATGGGTGTCGATGCAGGTGTCGCACGACCCGGCCCAGATCTGGGTGCTGGCGTCGTCGATCGTGATGCTCGGCGGACTGCTGGTGTCGTTGCTCATCCGGCGGCGCCGCATCTGGGTGCGTCTGGTGCCGGTGACCACGTCGGATTCCGGCGAGGAGACCAAACGACGTACGGTAGTAGAGATCGCCGGCCTGGCACGCACCGATCAGGCGGGCTGGGGCGAGGGATTCGATGAGCAGGCGCGCCGCCTGGTGATCGACCCCGACGACCCGGGAGCCGCACGCGCCGCACGGCGTTTGTAGCGGTCGGCCACCAGCGCAGTCAGCAACGAGAGGACGGTGCCATGAACACGGGCT
Organism: Gordonia aquimaris; assembly: GCF_026262595.1. NCBI lineage: Bacteria > Bacillati > Actinomycetota > Actinomycetes > Mycobacteriales > Gordoniaceae > Gordonia > Gordonia aquimaris. The sequence goes on from NZ_JAPKFM010000002.1 coordinate 226,775, forward strand.
CCATTCAGGTCGACGAGACGCTCGCGCGTTACTCCGACCTTCTGTTCGGCACCGCCATCACGGTGTACGTGCTGGCCATGTTCCTGTTTCTGGCCGCGCTCGCCGGGGCGCGGGCACGCAAACTCGCCCCGGCCGCCGAAATGGTGACCGCCGGCGGCGCGACAGTCGCGGTCGACGACCGCGCCCCCGGCCGCATCGACGGTCCCGCGCCGCGTCGCAGCAAGGGCTCGCGGCTGGCGGCGATGGCCTACCCGGTCGTCTTCGTCGGGCTGATCGCGCACATCGCCTCGATCGTGCTGCGCGGTGTCGCCACCGACCGGGCGCCGTGGGGCAACATGTACGAGTTCATCTCGCTGACGTGTGCCGCGTGCGTGGTCGCCGGGCTGGTGGTGCTGCGCAAGCCGGAGCATCGTCCATTGCTGTCGTTCGTGCTGCTGCCGGTGTCGTTGCTGATGTTCATCGGCGGACGTTGGCTCTACACGCAGGCTGCGCCGGTGGTGCCGGCACTCAAGTCGTACTGGCTGGCCGTGCACGTCTCGATCATCTCGATCTCGTCGGGTGTGCTGTTGGTGTCGGGCGTCGCGAGCATCCTCTACCTGGTCAAGATGCGCTGGGGGGCCAACGCGTCCGACGCCGACGACTCCGCGGATCCGCTGACCGGCAAGGGATTCGTGGCCGGCATGCGCCGCATCGTGGCGCACATCCCCAACGCCGATGCGCTCGACCGGCTGGCCTACAAGTGCGTCGTCTTCGGGTTCCCGCTGTTCGGGCTCGGCGTGATCTGCGGCGCCATCTGGGCCGAGGCGGCCTGGGGCCGGTTCTGGGGCTGGGACCCCAAGGAGACGGTGTCGTTCATCGCATGGGTGATCTACGCGGCCTACCTGCACGCCCGGGCCACGGCCGGGTGGCGCAACAACGCGGCGGCCTGGATCAACATCGCCGGTTTCGTCGCGCTGCTTTTCAACCTGTTCATCATCAATCTGGTGGTGTCCGGGCTGCACTCGTATGCCGGACTCTGATCACGCCGGACTCAAACCGCGGCGGACTCTGATCACTGTGGATTCTGTCCGGTCGGGTTCGGCGCTTCTCCGGGCGGCGGCAAGGTGTCGCCCTGCGCCTGCGCCTGGGCCTTGACCACCTTGAGCAGATCGATCAGCACGTCGATGGTGTCGGGGCAGATCCGCCCCACATCGATACCCGACAGATGAGTGCCGGTGGTCGCCAGCATCTCGACATAGTCGCGTTGCTGCCGCACCCGCTCGAGGTCTTCGTCGGGATTGGCCAGGAAATAGGTGACGCTGACCTCGAACGCACGGGCGATGGCCTCCACCGTCCGGAACGACGGCGTGCGCGCCTTACCGGTCCGCAACTGCGAGATGTAGGCGTCCGAGAGCGAGTAGCCGAGCTCATTGGCGCGCTCGGCGATCTTCTTCCCGGTGTAGGGCGCGCCGTTCTCGTCGCGCGAATGCTCGAACAGATAGCCCAGTTTCTCGGCGAAACTGGCATCGTCCTCATGCGCCGGCGTTCGGCGCGCATCACCGGCAGTCACCCTCGTGTATCCCCCGCGTCAACGTCGATCGTTGTGCCTTCACCACCGGTGCGGTCGACCGCTCCCGCTGTCGTCCGAACTACGTCGTGAAACGAGATTACCCTACCTCGGGGTAGGGTACGTGGCCGTAACTTCGGCGCCTGGTCAGGCGTCGTCGCCGTCGGACCCGTTGGTGCCACGGGTCCGACGATCGAGGTCACGAAGGAAATCAGGGTCGTCGTCGGGGCCGACGGGACCCGACGGTTTGGCCGATCGACGAGGTGCGTGTTCGTCGCGCTCGTCCGACTCTCCGAGTTGGGGGCCGAAGGCACGCCACAACAGGAAAGCAATAGCTGCAATGCCGATCAAGGCAAACAGAAACGTCATGGCAACCTCCCGTAAACCAGCGTACGTGAGGTTGCGACGGAGCGGGGCAGAGCCTGCTCAGTGGGTGCGGCGGTTCAGCAGTTCGACGACGTCGGACTCACGGAACCGACGGTGTCCGCCGGGCGTGCGGATGGACCCGAGCAGACCGGAACTGGCCCAGCGGGCGACGGTCTTCGGGTTCACGTTGAACATGGCTGCCACCTGACCGGGCGTCAGGGTGTGCTGACTCGCGAGGCCGGGGGTGATGAGGCCGGGGACTCCGGCTGCGTCGGTGATCGTCACGATGTTCCTCTCTCCGCCTGCAACGATGGCGATCTGGGATCACCTCATGGATACACGCCGGAGTGCCGGGTGTTCGAACAGTCAGGAAACGGTAAAGAGAGTGCAAAACCGGCATTCCCGGCCGCATCTGTCGTCCGAGGGGGCGCCCGGATGGCCGGATAACCCCAGTACCCTGGTGTGCAGAGATCGGAAAGAAGGCGTATTCGTGACAGATCAGAACGCATCCGGGTCCGCCCCGGCACCCAACACCCCGGCACCCAACACCCCGGCAACCGACACCCAGGGGGCTGACACCCACGCATCGGCCGGCAGTGTCGCGCTGGCGGTGGCGATGTACACCGTGGCCCGCCTGGCGCTGGTCGTCGTGGTTGCGGCGCTCATCCTCGGGATCGGTGCCCTCGTCGGGGTCGAGGTGCCGCTGCTGGTGGCTGCCGTGTTCGGCGTGCTCATCGCGCTGCCGTTGGGGCTGGTCCTGTTCAAGAAGCTGCGGTTGCGGGTCAACAGTCAGATCGCCGCCGTCGACAATGCGCGCCGAGCCCGGCACGACGACCTGCAGTCGCGGCTGCGCGGCACGTCGGACTGACCCTGTGCAGCCGACCAGGATCGTCGACCACCGTCGCGACCGGACATGGTCGGAGAACGCGGTTCGCCTGATCGAGGCCGACGGCCGTCGCAGTGCCGACACCCATCTGCACCGGCTCGCGCTACCCGACTGGTCACGATGGACCGACGACGCCGGCCGTGACACCGGCATCGAGCTCTACTTGAAGGACGAGAGCACCCATCCCACCGGTTCGCTCAAGCACCGGCTGGCGCGATCGTTGTTTCTCTATGCGATCTGCAACGGGTGGGTCACCGAGGGCACCACGGTGATCGAGGCGTCGTCGGGTTCGACGGCGGTCAGTGAGGCCTACTTCGCCAAGCTGATCGGGGTTCCGTTCATCGCGGTGATGGCCTCGAGTACCTCGCCGGCCAAGACCGCGCTGATCGAGCGGGAAGGCGGACGTTGCCACTTCGTCGACCGGCCCGGCGACGTCTACGCCGAGGCGTTGCGGCTCGAGGCGGAACTCGGCGGTCACTTCATCGACCAGTTCACGATGGCCGAGCGCGCCACCGACTGGCGCGGCAACAACAACATCGCCGAGTCGATCTTCGCCCAGATGGCCGAAGAGGATCATCCGATCCCGACCTGGATCGTGGTTGGTGCAGGGACCGGCGGGACGTCGGCGACGCTGGGCCGCTACGTACGGTATCGGCGCCACCCCACCTGGCTTGCGGTGGTGGACCCACAGAACTCGGTGTTCCTACCGGCCTACGACACCGGCGACGGTGCCCTGCGCTCGGAGCTCGGCTCCCGGATCGAGGGGATCGGGCGGCCGCGGGTGGAGCCGTCGTTCGTCTCCCAGGTGATCGACCGGATGATCGGCGTTCCCGACAACGCGTCCATCGCCACCGCCCGACTGTTCAGCGACCGACTCGGCCGTCGCGTAGGCGGCTCCACCGGCACCAACCTGTGGGGTGCGCTGCAGATCGTCGCCGAGATGGCCGCGCAGCGTCAGCCGGGCAGCGTGGTCACCCTGCTGTGTGATTCGGGCGATCGGTACGCCAACACCTACTTCGACGACGACTGGCTGAGCCGGCAGGGATTCGACCTGACCGAGCCGACGGCCGTCCTCGACGAATTCTTGGCCTCCGGCCACTGGACCGGCGCCACCGCCTGACCGGCGGGTGCACACGGAGAACAGCGCACACTCAACGGAAAACAGCGCCCACTCAACGGCAGCTTCGTCGAGTGGGTGCCGTTTCCCGTTCACTGGGTGCCGTTTTCCGTTGAGTGGGCACTCGATCCGACTAAGGGCACCCTCACCGTCGTCCGATACCATGACCCGCGTGAGCTCTCTCGCGGATGAACCCCTGGTCAAGGCCGTCGATCTGGTGCGCGAGTACCAGATGGGCGATCAGCGGGTACGGGCCCTCGATGGGCTCGACCTGACCCTCGACGGCGGGCAGTTCGCGTCGATCGTCGGCCCGTCGGGTGCCGGGAAGAGCACGCTGTTGCATGTGCTCGGCGCACTCGACACCCCGACCTCGGGCACCATCACGGTCGACGGCACCGACCTCGGCTCGCTCGACGACGACGCAGCGTCGGCGTTTCGCCGCCACCGCGTCGGCTTCGTGTTCCAGTTCTTCAACCTGGTGCCGACGATGTCGGCGTGGGAGAACGTTGCGTTGCCGCGCCTGCTCGACAGTCAGTCGCTACGCAAGGCCAAACCGCGTGCCGTCGAGTTGCTCGAACGCGTCGGCTTGGGGGCGCGCGTCAATCACCGTCCGTCGGAACTGTCCGGCGGGCAGATGCAGCGCGTCGCCATTGCCCGATCGTTGATCATGGACCCGACCATCCTGCTGGCCGACGAACCGACCGGCAACCTGGACTCCAAGACCGGTGACTCGGTGCTCGAACTGCTCTCCGAGGTGGCCCACGACACCCCGAACCGGCTGGTGGTGATGGTGACCCACGACGCGCACGCCGCCGACGTCGCCGACACCACCATCACGGTGCGGGACGGGAAGATCGCGTGAGTCGATCGTCGCCCCGTACGCTGCGTCCGGTGCGGTCGGTGGCGTCCGGGCTGTCGCGGATCCGGGTGCTCAACTTGCGCGAGATCCGCACGCATCGGCTGCGGATGGTGACCTCCCTGCTCGTGGTGGTCGTCGCGTCGGCGCTGCTGATCTCGGTACTCGGGCTGTACGGCTCGCTGACCGAATCGGTGCGCCAGGTCAACGCGGCCATCAGCGGTTCCGCTCAGGTGGAGGTCGCGGCCATCGCCGACTCCGGCATCGACGACGAACTCCCTGCCGAGATCCGCCGCGACGTCCCGGACGCGAAATCGGTGGTACCGCTGATCCGCGACTCGGTGGTGATCGACGACCGCAACATCGCCTTGCTCGGGTCGGATTTCCGCGTCACCGCGCTGTCCGGTGATCTGCAACAAGCCGTCTCTCAACAACAATCGCAGGGCATCGACGAGGGCGATCTCGACAACGGGATCGTCGCCGGGTCGGCCACCGGACTCACCGAAGGCCAGCGCCTGTCCATCAATGGTGTTGATGTACAGGTCATCTCGGTGATCGGCGGCGATCAGGCCGACGTCCTCAACCGCGGCAACTTCATCTTCGCCTACCTCGGGCTCGCGCAGCGGCTGGCGGCCCAGGAGGGCAAGGTCGACTCCATCCTGATCGTGGCGCAACCGGGCGCCGACATCGCCACCGTGAAGTCGTCGGTGGCCGACGTCGTGGACGGTCGGGCCGTGGTGGTGGACCCCGACTTCCGCGCCGCGCAGGCCGAGACGGCGAGTTCGGTGACACGTGATGCGACGCTGCTGGTCTCGCTGATCTCGTTGGTGATCGCCGGCTTCCTGGTGTTCAACACGATGAACATGGCGGTCGCCTCGCGTCGGCAGTCGTTGGCGATGATGCGTGCGCTGGGTGCGCGCCGCGGTCACCTCGTCGGTGACCTGCTGGGTGAGTCGGCGTTGTTCGGTCTGGTCGGTGGTGCGCTGGGCGTGCCGGTTGGCGTTCTCGCCGGACGTTGGGCAATCGGTCGGATCCCGGAGGCCAACACCGATCAGATGGCGACGGCGGTGAGCTATCACCTGCCGTGGTACGCGCCGGTGATCGCCATCCTCGCGTGCATATTCGCCTGTGTCGCAGCGACGACGCTGGCGGCCCGATCGGTGTTCGCGGTGTCCCCGGTGGAAGCGATGGTCGCCGGCGAGGTCGCCGACGGCACCGGCAAGAACGGTCGCGGCGTGTGGATCTCCGGGATCGCCGGTGTGGTGCTGCTGGTGGCGTCGTGGTTCGTGGCCGTCGGCGTTCCCGGTCGCCCGGCCATCCTGGCCGGTGCGGTGTTCGCCGTCGGCGGGCTCTTGCTGTGCTACGCGCTCACCGTGCCGTTGGTGGCGCTGGTGGTGGGACTGTCGCGCCGCTTCGGTGGTCCCGGTCAGCTTGCCGCCGTCAACACCGAACGTGCGCCGCGTCGGGCCTGGGCGACGCTGATGACGGTGGCGGTCGCCGTGGCGGTCGGGATGGGCACCTCGGGTGCACTCGACAACCTGGTCAGCTCGATCTCCGGCTCGCTCGACGGCTTGGCCGACCCGGACTTCTACGTGTCCTCGGCCGACAGTGGTGGCCTGCCGGTGGGTCCCGCATTGCCGGCCGAGATCGCCCCGGCGGTGGCGCAAGTCCCCGGGGTGACGCAGGTGGTCGGCGCGCAGTGGGCGTCGATCAACGTCGACGAGGCCAAGATCTACGTGCAGGGACTGGAACCGAACTCGTTGGCGCCCTTCGTGAAGAAGGCCGATCCCGAAGCCCTGCAGCAGGTACTCGCCGGGAACGGCATGCTGATGTCCACCGTACTGGCCCGCACCCTCGACGTGGCCGAGGGCGACACGCTGCGGATGGCCACCCCGACCGGCTATCGCGATGTGGTGGTGCGTGATCTGGTCAACTACATCTCCATGGGTTCGGGTACGGCCGCGATGAGCAACGAACAGCTGTCGGAGTGGTTCGACCGTCCGGGCGACACCTACCTCCAGGTGTCCACCGACCCGGCGGTCGACCAGGACCGGATTCGCGCCGACCTCGAGGCGGTCGCCGCCGAGTACCCGTTGCCGGGCAACCGGATCGCCGATGTGCATTCCGGGACCGAGGCGCTCGAATCCGCGCAGGCCGAGGCCGAGCAGGCCGGCGCCTTCACCGTCGCCATCCAATGGATCGTCGCGCTCGCCGCCGCCGTGGCGCTGCTGAACACCCTGCTGCTGTCGGTGATCGAACGTCGCCGTGAACTCGGCGTGCTGCGCGCGATGGGTGCCTCCCGGAAGTTCGTGTCCCGGATGGTGGTTGCCGAGGCCGCCGGGGTCGCGCTCATCGGATCGCTGACCGGCGTCATACTCGGTGGGGCGCTGCACTTCTTGTCCGACAAGCTCCTGTCGGCCACCACCTCGATCGACATCGCGTACTCGCCGCGCCCGTCGACGTTGATCTTCGTCGCGGTCGCCTGTGGCCTGTGCATCGTGGGCGCACTGGTCCCGGCAATGCGGGCCTCCCGGATGAACATCAGCGAATCCATCCTCGACGAATAGCCCCGCCCGCCTCGAGGTGGCGGCGTTTTGTCGGTGGTCGGACAGGTCCGAGTCGCCCCGGTGTTGGTGCCGTTTTGTCGGTGGTCGAGTAGGTCCGAGCCGCTAGGCGAGGGCCGTATCGAGACCACTCCCGCCCAACCACTCAGCCCCGCACCACATCCAGTCCGGCATGCGCCAGGAAACGCTCGAACAGCACGTCGCAATCGTCGGCAGCGGCGTCGGTTCGCGCCGCGATCGACGCTGCCAGCGCCTCGAGATCCACCCCGTCCTCCGACATATCCGATCGCGTCCCGGAGAAACCGTCGCGCCAAGCGACAAAGCACTCCGGGTCGATCTCGGGGTGGAACTGCACGCCCAGATGCGGTCCGCTCACGAAGGCCTGCACGCCCGCCTCGTTGCGGGCGATGACCTCCACGTCGTCGGGCACGGTGATCGTGTCGTAGTGGTATTGCATCCACGGCCCTTCGGCCACCAACTCGGGCCGCGTCGAGGTCACGGGAACGAAACCGTGTTCGGGTCGGCTGCTCACGGCGACCGTGCCACCCAACGCGCTGGCCAGGATCTGCCCGCCGAAACAGATGCCGTAGATCGGTACGCCAGCGCCGATGGCCGTACGCAGGTACTCGCGCTCTCGGCCGATCCACGACAGCGATTCGTCGTGCACCGAATCGGTGGAGCCCGTCACCACCACCAGATCCACCTCGCCCGGCGCGGGCAACGGCTCGTCCTCGTCGGCGGCCACGATGTCCACGGCGATGCCGCGACGCTCCATCGCCGGCAACAGCGACCCGACGATGGCCCGCCGGTACTCCGGCAGCACATTGTGTACCAGCGTCAATGCTCGCAATCCCATCTCGCGGAGCCTACCGGCCCACGGTCGCCGCGGCCCGACAACCATGCCGGCGCCGAAACCGGAGGAACCGTTGCCCCCGCTGGTGCGTCCAAATGACCGACGACACGTTTCGTCGCTCATGTTCTCGCCGGCTTGGTAAGGAGCCCCCGATGCCACTCCCGTCCCCCGATGTACTCCGCGTGATGCCCGCCGAGATCGCCGCGGGCGTCGGCACCTGGCGGACCGAGGCGAGGCGTATCTCGACGCTCGAACTGATTGCCCGACAGGATGATGCGGTGCCACCCGTTGCGCAGGGGCGGACCATGCGGGCGCTGCTCGACGCCGACGATGCCCTCCGGAGCACGGCCGAGTCGCTTTGCGGGCGACTCCAGGAGATGAGCGTCGTGCTCGCCGGGTTGGCGGCCGCGGTGACCGACACTGACGATACGTCGGCCAGCCGTCTGCGGATCGAGCGTTGATGCGGCCGACGATCCCAGAGCTCCGTCAGTGGCGACCCGCGGCGATTTCCGCAGCCGGCGCCGCAGCCCAGGCTGCGTCCGACCTCGTCGACGCCGCGACGCGCAGGATCGTTCGAGCAGTCGATGCAACCACCTGGTCGGGTGTGACCGCCGTCGCCGCAGAGCGATTCGTCGACGACACCGACGTGCGGGCCCGACAGATACGTCGCATGTTGGTCGAGATCGCCGAGGAGGCCGCCCGAGCCGGCGCCGATCTCGCCCGGGCGCGTGCGGTGGTGCTCGGTGAGGTCGACGGCGTGATCGCCGACGGCTATGCCGTGACCGATGACGGCCACGTCACCGGTCGGGACGGACCCGACGAACGCTCGAGAACGGCCGAAGTGCGAATCCGCAATGGAATGAACGTCATTGATGCCGTCGACGAGCACTGTGGCGCGCGGATCGACGAACTGGTGGCGGCCATTCCGGGCGCGGCGATCCCGGCGGGCGGTGCCGCCGAGGTCACGCTGCCCGACGGCAGCACTGCCGACGCCGACCGCGTGGTGACCGCGCTGACTCGGATGACGCCGTCGACGCGCCGCGAGTTCCTGTCCCGGCTGGCCGAGGAGGATCGGCTCCGGATCGCCGCAGCCGATCCGGGTGTGGTCGGCAACCTCGATGGCATCGATTTCGAGTTGCGCTCTGCTGCAAACGATCTCGGCATCCGTGCCGCGCTGGAGACCGAACGGCTCGCGGGTCGGGCCGACGGCGTGCGGGCACGCCGACTCGAGGATCTGCTCCGACCGCTCGCCGACGGCCGTCGACGCCGGTTCATCGCCTTCGACAACGCCCGGGGCCACGTCATCGAGATGGTCGGGGAGGTGTGTGCGGACACCCGCAATGCGGCGGTGCTGGTGCCCGGCACCGGCTCGGGTCTCGATACCATCGATCAGAGCGTCGTCGCGGCAACAGAACTCGCGCACGCCACCGGTGGTCCCGTATTCGTCTATCTCGACGGTGATCTGCCGCAGACGATGGGCTACGAGGGTCTCGACGATGCGCTCGGTGCGGGCGCGCTGGCGGGATCGCTGGCCGGTCCGCTGGGGCACGCGCTGGGTGCCGCCGCCGCGGTGGCGGAATCCCTCGACGGCTCGGCGGCCGATCCGCGGTTCGCGCGTGAGATGGCGCCCGGCCTCGTCGGGTTCGCCGCGGAGCTCGACGCCGAGATCGCCGAACGCGCGCCCGGGGCGGCGGTGACCGTGATCGGGCATTCCTACGGCGGATCGGTGGTCGGTTCGGCCGAGCAGCTCGGGCTGCGCGCCGACCGGGTGGTGTATGCGTCGTCGGCGGGCACCGGCGTGTTCGACGGCCCGTGGCGCAACGCGAACCCCGCCGTCGAGCGCTACTCGCTGACCGCGCCGGGCGATCCGATCCAGTGGGTGCAGGCACTGTCGGGAAATCCGCACGGCGACGACCCGGACTCCGCGCCCGGGGTGTTCCGGATGGACACCGGCTTTCACGCACCCGGCGCCGACGGCTCGCGCTCACCGGTCGCGGGTGTCGACGGACACGGCGACTACTGGCGTGACCCGGACTCCGACGCCTTCCGCAACATCGTGCGGGTCGTCGTCGGGGAGCGTCCCACCGGCTACATCGAGCGACAACCCGATATCGGGCTGCGCCTGCCCTGGTGAAGCGGCGGCCGCCACTCGTATCCGTCGTCGTTCGACAGGTCTCACGCGGGTCGGGTCGGCGACCGCGGGCCGACCGGGAGGACGCGGCCCGTCGACGAGTCGCGCGAGCCGAACCGACCTGCGCGAGTCGATCGGACCTGCGCGAGCAGCCCGTGTCAATAATTCTTGACAACCGAGGTTTGTCAACTTAACCTGACACCATGCACGACGAACAGAACCCGGCCGATACGGCCGATCGCGACACCTCCGGACTCGCCGGTGCTGCCGCGAGCGACGACCCGGCGCGGGGACTGGCCGCCGTACGCGCGTTGCGCACCCTGGCCGACCGACTCGAGGACGTACAGGTGGCCAACGCCCGCGCCCACGGCTGGAGCTGGCAGTCGATCGCAGAGGTTCTGCAGATCAGCCGCCAGGCCGTGCATCAGAAACATGCACACCGCGAGGTCCGCGACAGTGGGCCGAAAGGAGACACGAACAATGTTTGAGCGATTCACACGCGACGACAGAATGCTCATGGCCTTCGCCATGCAAGAAGCCGGCGACCTCGGTCATCGGCACCTCGGTAACGACCACCTCATCCTGGGCATGCTCTGCAATGCCCGCAGCCCGCTGTTCACGCTGCTCGCCGAGCAGGGGCTAACCCTGCCGACGGCACGTGACGCGGCGCGGAGGTATCACGCCGAGCACGACGACGAGTCCGAGGCGGCAGCGTCGGACTCCGAGGAGGAATCGACGCAACAGCGCTACGACGAAGATCGCGAGGCCCTGCGCAGCATCGGCATCGACCTCGACAAGGTTCGCGAGGCGGTCCGAGGCCGGTTCGGCGAGGATCTGTCCGACGGCTGGGCTCGACGCCCCGATCGTGGCCCCGGCGGTCGGCGCGGTCGCGGGCGTGGACGTGGGCCCGGTCACCGGCATGGCCACGGACCTCACCGCGGGTGCGGCCCCGACGGCGGACGTCCCGACGACTGGGGTCCCGAGATGCGCGGACCCGAGGGCTGGGGTCCGGGCGGCTTCGGCCCCGGTGGCCCCCGCGGCCCATTCGGCGCCGGCGGCCCCTTCGCCGACGACGGACCGTGGGAGCCCGGTCGTGGACGGCGCGGGCCCCGGGGCCGGGGCAGCCGTCCGCGCTTTGCCGGTCCCACGCGCTCGGCGCTGGCGCGCGCGCTGGAGATCGCCCGCGAGCGTGGCGATCGTCGGCTGCGCCCGGAGTACCTGCTGCTGGCGATCATCGACACCGCCGACGACGCGTCGCGCGCGGTGATCGAGTCGGCCACCACACCCGAAGGCCTGAAGGCGGCCGTCTGGGCGAGTCTGCCTGACGTCGAGGTGGAGATCTGACCGGAGTGCCACCGCGCCCTGCGAGTGAGGCCAACGTGTCGCCCAACGGCACGTTGGCCTCACTACGCTGCGCGGTTGAGCCCATACCCACACTCGAACTAATGTTCGAGTGTGGGTATGCAGTGGATCGGCGGCGACAGCGGCCAGCCACGACGGCCGGTGTTCTTCCCCGTCGGTCACAAGGCGGTGCTCATCGACCTCAACGCGCTGTATCCACAGACGCCACACCACACCGGTGAGTACTTCCCCGACGGTCTGCAGATCCGGTCGGTCCACCTCGGCGTGCTCACCGCCTGGGCACGCTCGGAGTGGGGTGAGTGGTACGGCAAGGTCACTTACACCATCACCGCACGCGATCGTCAGGAGAAGGTGACGCACTGGGTACCGGGCTGGGCGCTGCGGCCGGCCGACCCCGGACGCCGGCCCGCGTCGTGAGTGGTCACGATTTTGTTTTCGAATGCAAACAAATCGCATTCCCCGTAATTTGTGAAAACGGTCGTCGAATGCGCATGTCGTGCGAAGGAATGAAACAAAACGGGGACTTCTCTGCGCTTGTGTCGGAGCCATAAGCGATGATGGTGGACATGACCGAACCGCCGCCCAGGGTATGGCGAATCGGAGTCGTGGACGACCATGAGCAGATTGTCCGCGGTTTGCGGGCCACCCTCGACGAACAGTCGGATATGGAGCTCGTTGCCGGCGCGGGAACCGTGAATACGTTGCTCGCCATGGCCACCGAGCTCGACCTGGTGCTGCTGGACCTCCGTCTCGGCGACGGGACGTCGCCGATCGCCAACATCGAGGCGTTGCGTGCGGCGGGTATCCCCGTCCTCGTCTACACCTCGGGTGACGAGATGTTCATGGTGCGCCAGGCCGCGAGCGCCGGAGTGATGGGCGTGGTCCGCAAGAATGCCCGCGAAGCGGAATTGCTCGATGCCATGCGGCGCGCGTTGTCCGGTGACACCGTCCCCAGTATCGATTGGGCGGCGGCCATCGATTCCGATCCCGGATTCGTGGATCTGTCGCCGCAATTGCGTCGAGTTCTCGAGTTGTACGCGGCCGGGGAATCGTCGGCGCGGGTGGCCAGAGAATTGAACATCTCCACCGAGACCGTCACCGACTACGTCAACCGCATCCGCGGGCGCTACAACACCGCCGGCCGGCCCGCGCCCACCAAGACAGATCTCTACAAGCGCGCGATCGAGGACGGATGGCTGCCGATACCCCGGCGCTTCCGTCGGTGACCGACGCGCGCGACGAACGCGACGAGCAGGCCGGCCGCCGCATCCTGCGGCTGATGTCGGGCTTCGTCGCCGTCGGCTACCTCGCCTACGCGTTGATGACCTCGTCGTTGGTGATCGACTCGACCGCGGTGATGCAACCCTGGTGGACCGTGCTCGCGGTGATCCTCACCTTCGGCACGGGGTTGGCATTGGGGCCGGCGGGCCGCTGGGCCGATGTCCGTGGCATCCGACTCGTCGCCGCGGTGGCGGCGTGCGGGTACGCGCTGTCGCTGGCCCTGTGGTGGTTCGCGTGGTCGGGAGCCGAACTCAACGTGGTCGGTGGGATCTGGATGTCGCAGTTCCCGGGGCTCGCGGCGATCGCCGCCGCCCTCGCGTTCCGACCGATGATCGCCTTCGGCTACCTGGTCGTCGTCAACGCGGCGGTCATCGTCGTCAGTCACGTCCTGCGGCCGGCTGATCTGAACGGACCGTTGTTCGTCGACATCGCCTGGGGATGTTCCTATTCACTGATCTTCGTGTCCGCTGCGGTGATGGCCATCCGCACAGCGGGCATTCTCGACCGCACGCGGTCGGAGGCATACCGCGCCACCGCGGCCGCAGCTGCCGCGGATGCGCGGTCGACCGAGCGCAGCCGGTTCGATGCGCTGACCCACGACAATGTGATGTCAACGCTGCTGACGGCGTCGCGTCGCGGCGGATCGCCCGAACTCGCCCAGGACGCGCGGGCGGCACTGGCCGCCGTGGAGCGTGCCGCGGTCGGCGACAGCGCAGACGCTGTGGGCGGAAATGACGCGATCAGCCAGGTGCGGGCGGCGGTGGGGCTGGTGGATCCCACGCTGACCGTGGCCGTAGACGCCGACGATGCGCTGCCAAGCTACCCCGGCGAGGCGGTGTCGGCGATCGCGTCGGCCACCGCCGAGGCCGTGCGCAACAGTCGTCGGCATGCCGGTGCGGGCGCGACCACGACGGTGACAGTGACGGCATCAGCGTCGTCGCTGCGCGCAGAGATCCGCGACGACGGGCGGGGCTTCGACCCGACACACATCTCGGCCTCCCGGCTCGGGATCGCGGTCAGCATCCGCGGCCGGATCCGGCGGATCGAGGGTGGTGACGCCGCCGTCATGTCACGCCCCGGCGGCGGCACCCGGGTCGTCGTGGAGTGGTCGGCATGATCACCCACGACGTGCGCGACCTCATCGGCATGCGACAACCCGGCGCGTGGCTGGTGGCCGGCGCGTTCCTGTTGTCCACCTGGTCCACCATCGGCTACATCGTCGTCCGGCAGCCGGGGGAGTGGTCGCCGGTCCTGGCAGGTGTCATCCTGACCGCGGCGGTCATTGCGATCCTGCAGGTCCCCGGCGATCCGCTGCCGCTGCCGACGACCATCGCGCTGGCCGCGGCCGGGCCCACCGCCTGTGCGCTCGCGCTGTGGGGTTCTTCGGGCCTCGACGCCGGGTGGACGTCCTCGCTGATGGTGATGTGGGCGCACAGCGGGATCACCGCGGTCTACTGCTTCATGTGTGTCCGGGGGCGGTTGCTCGCGCCGTGGATCGGTCTCATCGCGGCCTCTGCCGTCTACGCGGTCTGGGCCGAAAGTCTCGGACGGTCGCCGGTGGGTGCGTTGACGATGGTCGCGGTCAATTTCGCGCCGCTCGTCATGGGCACGCTGTTCTCCCGCACCCTGCGGCCGACCGCGCGTGCGGTGTTCGCCCTGCGCGCCCAGACCATCACGCAGGTGGCACGGCTGTCGGCCGACGCTGCCGCCGACGAGGAACGGTCCGCTCAGGTCGCCGTGCTCGACAATCTGGCGCGGCCGATGCTCGAACGCATCGCTTCCGGTGCGGTACTGACCGCCGACGAGCGCATCGAGTGCGCGTTGCTCGAGGCGCACCTGCGGGACCGGCTGCGGGCTCCGCTGATGTCGGCGCTCGACCTCGACGAGCCGGCCTACGAGGCCCGCGCGAAAGGGGTGGAAGTGGTGTTCATCGACGATTCGGACGCACGCGTCGACGGCCAGGATTCCGATCCGATCGACTCGCGGGTCGCCTCAGCGGTCAGCGATCTGGCCGGCACGGTGCTCGCCGAGGCGCGAGAAGGGCAGGTGTTCGTGCGGGTGGCGCCCCCGCACGGTTCCATCGCGGCTTCGGTGCTGCATCGTCGACGCGACGGCAGCAGTGTGCGCTCCGAGATCGACAAGACCGGCGGCATTCGTTCGTTCAGCTGACCCCTGGCCTGGGGGCACGAAAACATGTGTCTGTTCCTGTATGTGACGGGCGCCTAGTTTGATCTGCAGGAGCTCTGCGCGTGTGAGGAATGTAATGATGACGAACGCAATTGTCCGGGAACACCGTTCATCCCCGGTGCTGAGCGACCGTGAGGTCGATGTGCTGGTCCGGTGGGTCGCCGACCGGCCCATGCGTGAGATCGCCCGGGAACTGTTCATCACCGACGCCACCGTGCGTACCCATCTGGTCCGTATCCGCGGCAAGTACCGCGCCGCCGGGCGTCCGGCCACCACCAAGATCGCATTGCTCGTGCGCGCGATCGAGGACGGCTACACCTCGATCAACGAGATCGCGGCAAGCGTCGGTCGGGCCAACGCGCCGACGGTCACACGCTGTGACGCCGCCGTGCGGCCAGGTCGCCTCGCCGGCTGATCCGGGGCCGGTGTCATCCGGCCGAACGAACCGCGGTGTCACGGTTCGCACATTTCGATAACAGAACCGCGCCGAGATCCGGGCGGTGGGCGATTGCGGGCGTCGTTCTTGTCACCATGAGACACCGATCCCGAACCCCCGAACGAGGGCCCGATGACGATGTCTCGTGCCGACACCGACGCGCTCGCCGACGGTGACCCCGCGCGGCGCCCGACGCTGCGCATCGCACTCGCCATGCGCGGCGGGGTGAGCATGGCGGTGTGGATCGGGGGTGCGGTCGCTGAACTCGATGTGCTGCGGCGCGCCCTGCTCGAACCCGACACCGATCCGGTGTGTCCAGACGACGCCTGCCCGGCCGACGCGCGAGCCGCCTGCCCACGCCGGATCGCTCGCGCTCACCGCGCCCAGATCTACCGACAGATGGTGCATGCGGCCGGCCACGACCATGTCGAGTTCGACATCCTCGCCGGCGCGAGCGCGGGCGGCCTGAATGCGATCCTGTTCGCGCTGGCCCAGTCCTACGGCGTGGCCACTGACGACATCGTGCTGCGCATGTGGAAGGACCGCGGCGGACTGTGGGATCTGTTGCGACGTCCGGGAGTGGGTCGGGTGCCGTCGATCCTGCGTGGCGACGATCAGTTCCTCACCATCGCTGCCGACACCCTTGCCGAGATCGCCACCGCCGGCGGCGCTGATGGCACGGCGCAGACCGCGGTGGACCGACTGACCGTGGAGCTCGCGGCCACCGTGTTGCCTGATCCGCAGGAACCGAACCTCAGCAACCAGGCCGGGTTCACCTTCATGCGGCGACCTGGGGGCCTGACGACCCGCTTCTCCACCATCCCGGGCCTATCCGACGGCCTACTGTCGGACGAGCGGCGTGCATCCGTTCTAGGCCGGATGGCGTTGGCCGCGCGCGCCACGTCGTCGTTCCCCGGCGCGTTCGAACCGGCGTCGGTGCATTCGATCACCGAGGACCCCCACAACGACGACGGCATGCCCGGCGATCACGTGTGGAACATGGCGCCGGTCTTCCCGTACGCGCGGTCGGCCACGCTCGCCGACGATGTGCGCCGACGACTCGGGCGCGACCGCGACCGCTTCGACGTCGTCGACGGCGGGGTGTTCGACAACATCCCGATCGACCGGGCGTTGCGAGCCATTCAGCGCGCCACCGCCACCGAGGAATCACGTCGGCACCTGATCTATCTGGACCCGCAGCCCCCGGCGGCGACATATCCGACCATGTTGCCCGACGACGTCCGCTTCGATCCGGTCGGCGTCGACTGGGTACAGGTCATCCGGGCATCGATGGCGTTGCGCACCCGCACCGAGACCGCCGACGACGAGATCATGGCGGTACAGCAGTACAACGAGCGCTGCGCGTCGGTGGCGCGTCGGCTGACGTCGCTGGCCGAGGTGCTCGATCCGGCGGTCCCGACCGACCCCGACTCCTGGCTCCCCGCCTACCTCGACGCCCGGATCGGCCGGGACATCCCGGCCATCGCCGAACTGCTGCGCAATCCTCGAGAACACTTCTGCGTGCCGCCGTTCGGCGGCGCCGACCTCCCCGACGCGCTGCCGGATCCGGACGCGGTACCGGCGGCGGTCACCGAGGTCTACGACGGATTCCGCAGCGACACCGGCAGCGTCGCCCGCGACACTTTCATCTCCGGTGACGTCGACGGCCTTGCCGACACCGCGGTGCTGCTGATCACCTGGATTCAGGAACTCGGTCACCACGCATCGGTAGACCTGTTGCGCAGCAAGAACATTCTCTATCGGTGCCTGGCCATGCTGCTGTATGTGCGGCACGAGACCACCTACCGCAGCATACTGCTGCGCGACGACGCCACGATGCTCTTGGCATGTCGGCTCGAGGCTGCCCTGGAAAGTCAGAGTCGTTGGCGGATCGACGACGAACTCGCGGCGGCGATCACGACGGCCCCGTCCGGCGAAACGGCAAGTGACGGCGAGTTCTACGGACTGCTGGCGCAGATGGGTGCGCGCCGAACCGACGGCGGGACAACACTGTTGCCGACGATCCGCACGGTCCTCGACTCAGAACTGCGATGTATCCGCGCCGCGACGAGCAGCCTGCCAGACCGAGCCGGGCTCGGTATCTACGGGGTACTCGCCGACATCGCCGATCCCAGCGCGTTTCACCTCGTGCGCCTGTGTCTGCCCGCCGGGATTCCGACGACGACGGCGTCGGGGGTGACGTTCTCCACGATCACTGGTGACACAGCGGGAACCGAGGTGCATGGGATCGACCTCATGCCGCTGCGGAAGGCCGCCGCGCGCAAGCAGGTTCAGCAGTGGGTGCGCAAGAAGGTCGATCCGGCAGAGATCAATGCGACGATCATCGACGACCTGGTGACGCAGACCAGGACACTGTCGCGCGCCGACATGAAACTCGCCGGAACCGAGCTGAATCGCTTCGGCGGTTTCCTGTCGAAGCGGTGGCGCGAGAACGATTGGTACTGGGGTCGGTTGGATGCCGCCACCGGCATCGTGAAGCTGCTCGGCGACCTGGGCGTGCCCGCGCCACAGCCGAAAGACGATCCGCGGCGGCTCATCCTGGCCGAAGGCGACGAAACATGCCGCACCGGAACCGATCCTGGGGCCGAGTCGTTAAAGCGTCGACTGGCCACGGTGGGCGGGGAGACGTTGCCGGATCTACCCGCGCTGTACCGGTTCGCGCTGGTGTCGCGGATCCTGCCGCTGGTGGTCCGCGGCCTGCAGCCGTCGTCGCGGTCGGGTGGATTGGTGAGTCGGGCGCTGCGCCTGGTGGCGTTGATCCTGGTGCGCCCGTTGGTGGTGATCGCTTGTCTGTTCGCCGACCCGCTGCGCCTCATCGGTGCCCTGGCCGTCACCTGCGCCGCGGCGGCACTGTTGGGTGCGGCGGTGACCGGCATGGCGGGGCAGCGGGTTTTTCTGGCAGTGATCATCGTGATCGGTGGGTTGTCGATGGTGCTCGGGCGTGGTGTGCGGCGCCGATGGCGGGTCGTCGCACAGCATTTCGACGCCGCTCGGCCCCAGCGCCTCGACTCGGCAATCCGCGAGAAGCGTTTCGGTGTGTGGCCGCAGGTGATCGCCGACTCCCGACGACGCGCGGCCCGACGCTACTGGGCGAACATGGTGGTGGGTCTGGTGTTCGTGGTCGGCGGGGCCTGGATGTTCCTGCGGCCGCCGTGGTGGCTGGCTGTCGGCTCGGAACTGATGGTGCTGGTGGTGGCTGCGTGTGGTCTGTTGGCCTGGTGGTTGTATCGCCGGTCGGTGACCGCCGGACGGCCGGCCCGCCCGTCCGCGGGACGGATCGCGGCGATCGTGGCCACCGGCGTCCTGTACGTGATCGCCGCGATGGCGGCGACGCTGCTCGCCTGGTATCCGTGCACGAGCACCCGCGCACTCGAACGCTGTGCCCAACCCCTCGAGGTCGTCGACGCACTCCCACAGGGAGGATGGGTCCAGTCATTCCTGCAGTGGGGTGTGGCGCAAAACGGTCACTCCGACCGGCTGATGCTGGCGACGATCGTGACGGTGGTGGTGTCGGCGACGGTCCTCGCGCTGATCAGCGTGTGGGGCTGGACGCCCTGGTATTGGATGGCCGGTGAGGCCGTTATCGTCGCCACGCTCGCGCTGCTCGGACTGGTCATCGTCGCGGCTATTGATGGGCTGGCCAACCCGCTGACGGACCTGGCGCCGGTCGCGGTCTGGCTGTTCGGCATGGGGGTGCTGCATCAGCTGACCAAACCCATCCACGCCCGGCTGCTGTCGGCGTCGGGACTCGACCTCGTCCGCGAACGCCGACGGCTGTTGGCGGAGATGATCGAGGACTGGCGCACATGACGGAATCCAACGAGATGAGCACCGCGTGCGGCAGGGAGTTCAAGCCGGCGCACGCGGTGCTCGGTGTTCTCATCATCCGGCTCACCGGTTGTGAAAGGGGGGGAATCCACACCCGAGTGAATTGCGGATAAAGCCCCGACAAGAACGTTCACCATGCTAACAAACCTCTGAGTATGGGGCCACTCGGCGCGGCCGGAAACGACTATGCGTTGCAGCCCAGCAGCGTGGCCTTCATCAACCCGCCGTATTGATAGGCGTATGTGTACGCCCAGCTCTCCGGTGACCGCGCGTAGCTGCGCGGTACACCGCGCATGATGACCTGGCGGTCGGAGCACTGGCCGAAGATGTAGCGTGCCCGTACCAGGTGATAGCGCCAGCTCACCACGATCACCGAGCGCCATCCGCGGGCGGTGGCCATCTGCTGGGTGAACATCGCCTCGCCGCGCGTGGTGGACGGTTGCGGCGCAAAGCAGATCACCTCGATCGTGTCGGTGCTCGCATCGCAGACCCGGTTCATAAGTTCGCGTTCGGACGGTTGGTACGGCCGGTAGGGATCGGAGATCAGTACGGTGTCGGCGTAGCCCTGTGCCGCCAGCTCGAGCCCATAGTCCTCGCGGCCGTCGTGCTCGCCGCCGAGCACCACGATGGCATCGGCCGGACGCAGCGGGTCGGAGTGGTCGCGGGTGAACAGCTGATACCCCAGCACCCCGACGACCAGCGTGGCGACGAGCACCATGCACACGGCCGCGGCCAACAACGCCTGCCGGCGCCGTCTGCGCCGATTCGGTCCGCGCACCAGGACAGTGGTAGCGCGCATGGGCCAAGGATATTGGCGCCCCGGTCGACACGCCGAACCGAGATGACTAACCGATGACCAATCCCACAGCCGTCAGCACTGCCCACGCCAGCATCGCCTGCCCGGTGATACCCAGCGACGGGATGAGCCGCGGACCCGTGGCGCCGCGACGCACCGGCAGATACGCCGCCCAGATCAGGGGCGCGGCGAGCAAGCCGAGCAGCGCCCACGGGGTGGCCCCGATCAACGCCACGCTCACCACCGGCGGTACCGCCAGCAAGACCGCGAACAGCACGCGAGTCCGCTTGTCGCCGAGCCGAACCGCGAGAGTGACCTTGCCCGACTCGGTGTCGCTGGGGATGTCACGCAGATTGTTGACCACCAGCACCGCCGACGAGATCGAACCGACCGCGATCGCACACAGCACGCCGACCCAGTCGATCGAGCCGCTCACCACGAACTGGGTGCCGAGGACGGCGACGAGCCCGAAGAACACGAACACGGCGACCTCACCGAGGCCGATGTAGCCATAAGGTTTGCGGCCGCCGGTGTAGAACCAGGCGCCGGCGATGCAGATCGCGCCGATCGCCACCAGCCACCACGCCGTGGTGACGGCCAGCACGAGCCCGCACAGTGCGCCGACGGCGAAGCAGGCGAATGCGGCCCGTTTGACCGCGCCGGGGGCGGCCGCCCGCGAACCGACCAGGCGCATCGGGCCGACCCGGTCATCGTCGGTGCCGCGCACCCCGTCGGAGTAGTCGTTGGCGAAGTTCACGCCGACGATGAACGCCACCGCGACGATCAGCGCGAGCGCTGCCTTCCACCACACCACCTCGCCGAGGTCGCCGACGGCACCCACGCCCACGATGACCGGTGCGATCGCGTTGGGCAGGGTGCGGGGTCGGGCGCCTTGGATCCACTCCTTCGGGGTAGCCATTCTGTGGATCTTTCCATGACAATGACGGCACCCCGCATCGGCGTCGGTCCGCGAGGTAGGTGTCGTGGCCGGGGCTCGCGGGTAAGCGACACAGAGCCGTCTTCGGTCCCCGGGGGTCGAAGACGGTCAGGCCTCGGGAGTTCAGACCTGTGTGCTCCGGAGGTCGTCCGATACGGAAAGGAGTGAGTCGTGAGTGGCGCCCGGCAGGAAGAGCGCGGAGTACACGGACAGATCGCGAGGCTGGCCCGTCGTCTCCATGGCGCCGCCGGCGGATCCGGTGTGCAAGAACCCTCCACCGTTCTCGCCGAGATCACCCGCGCGGCCGTGGACGTTCTTCCCGACGTCGATCACGCCGGCGTGACGCTCGTGCGCAGGGCCGGAAGCGGAACCCGGCCCGCCGAACTGCAGTCCACTGCGGCGACCGGAGCAATTCCCGAGCTCGTCGATCGGCTACAGCACGAGACCGGCGAAGGGCCGTGTCTGGACGCCGTGTGGCAACAGGACACGATGAGCATCTCCGACATGGGCACCGAGACGAGGTGGCCACGGTTCGTCGCCGCGGTGCTCGATAGGACTCCGGTACGGGCCAGCCTGTCGATCCAGCTGTTCGTGACCGACGTCGAGCTCGGAGCGCTCAACCTCTATTCGGAAAGCGCAGATCCGTTCGATCCCGCTGAGGTCGATCTCGGCATCAACCTCGCCACACACGCCGCGATCGCCCTGTCCGGCGCCCGGCGTGGCACCCAGTTCCGCAGCGCGCTGGCCTCCCGCGACATCATCGGTCAGGCCAAGGGGATCATCATGGAGCGCTTCGATGTGGACGCCTTGCAGGCCTTCGACCTGTTGCGGCGGTTGTCGCAGGACAGCAATACCCCGGTGGCCGAGGTGGCCGCACAACTCGTCGACAAGGACCACCCCGACCCACGGTGACGTCGCGGCTCAGGCCCGGACAGACTCGGCCGGACCGGTGGTTCGCGAGGACAGCTTCTCACCGAAGCTCGGCGGCACGATGATGTCGTCGCGCGTCAGATCGCGCACCGAGGCTCGGCGCAGTCCGAGCAGATTGGAATCGATGTCATTGCGCAGGATGTCGAGGACGTTCTCGACGCCGGCCTGTCCTTCCGCGGCCAGTCCCCACAGGTAGGCACGGCCGATCATCACTGCGCGCGCACCCAAACACAGCGCCTTGACCACGTCACTGCCGCGTCGGACGCCACCATCGAGCACCACCTCCACGTCGTCCCCAACCGCCTCGGCGATGCCGGGTAGGGCGCGCAGGGTGGCCGGGGTGCCGTCCATGTTGTTGCCACCGTGGTTGGAGACAGAGATGGTGGTGGCGCCGGCGTCGACGGCCCGCTTGGCGTCATCGATACGCATCACACCTTTCACCATGAACGGCCCGTCCCACTGTTCGCGCATCCAGGCGATGTCCGCCCAGCGAGGCTGCTTGGTCTGCATCCATTCGCCGTAGGCGCCGAAGAAGGTCGGCGCAGCGGCCGGGTCGGGGTCGGCGTCGACGTTGGGCGTCTTCAGATTTGGCAGATGTCCCGCTCGCAGATAGCGCAGCAGCCACCGCGGGTGGGTGATACCTTGCGGCGCGAACTGGGCCATCGTCTTGAGATCCAGTCTTTCCGGGATCGTTGGGCTACCCCAGTCCCGGCCCTCGGAGAAGGTCCAGTCGAGAGTCACGATCATGCCTTTGGCGCCGGCCTGTTTCGCGCGTGCCATGCGTCCGGCGATGGCGTCGCGGTCGCCCACCCAATACGTCTGGAAGAAGGTCTGCGGGTTCGCCGCCACCACGTCCTCGATCGGGCGACTCCCAAACGAGCTCAGCCCCATGGCGACACCCCGCGCCGCCGAGGCGCGCGCGACCGCCAGTTCGCCGTCCGGATGCACCGCCTGAACCCCTGTTGGCGAGATCAGTACCGGCATCGAGACGTCTTGCCCCATCACTGTGGTCGCGAGATCTCGCTCGTCGGGCAGATCGCCGATGTGCGGGGCGAAGCCGATCTCGTTGTAGGCGTCGATGTTGTCGCGCAACGTCATGCCCTGCTCGGAGCCGGCGACGAGAGCGCCGTACACGGACTTGGGGAGGCGTCGTTTCGCGCGACGGTGGGCCTCGGCGACCGATTCGAACCACGTGTTGGCCATTGTTGCTCCTCTGTCAGTCGATGGTGCGGTACGCGGAGATGGTCAGCTGAAGCCCGGCTGAACCAGATGCCCCGAGTCCACCGGAATCGCCTGCCCGGTCACCGCATATGCCTGGTCGGAGACCAACCACAGCACCGCATCGCTGATCACCTGGGCAGGCAGCGCGCCCTGGCCGTCGAGAATCCCGTAGCCTGTGGCGCCTTCCTCGAGGCTCGACCTATCGCCGCCGGGACCGCCGTTCATCATGTCGTAGACGTCCTGGTAGTTCGTCATCGGAGTGTCGATGACGCCCGGGCACACCGCGTTGACCCGAATGCGGTGCGGTCCGAGTTCGAGTGCTGCCGAACGCATCACGCCGAGCACGCCGTGCTTGGCGGCGCAGTAATGGATGTAGTTGGCGCCGCCTTCGAGGCCGTTGATCGACGAGGTCAGCACCACCGCGCCCGATTTCTGTTCGATCATCGTCGGCGCCACCGCGCGCAGTGTCTTGAATACACCCGTGAGGTTGGTGTCGATCACGTCGTTCCATTGATCGTCGCCCATCTCGTGCAGTGGCGCCATGCTGTGAATGCCCGCGTTGGCCACCAGGATGTCGATGCGACCGAACTCGTCGAGCGCCTGGCGAACTGCGGCGCCGATGGCGTCGGTGTCGCGTACGTCTGCGGTGATGGCGAGGCACCGCCGGCCCGTTGACTCGACCTCCTTGACGGTGCCCTCGAGGTCTTCGCTGGTGGCGAGGTCGTAGTTCATGCTGTCGTGCGAACCCGTGGTGTCCACGGCGACGATGTCGGCACCGTGCCCCGCGAGGGTTGCGGCGTGTGCTCGTCCCTGGCCGCGTGCGGCGCCGGTGATGAAGGCGACTTTGCCGTCGAGCTGTCCCACTGTTCTCTCCTTAAAGCATCGGGTGAGAGATCGTTCACGAGTCGGGTACCCGTGTGTGGTGAGGTGAAACTCCGCGAAGCGGCTATGCCGGACATTGCTGACGCGGCAGCGGCATGGCTTGTGAGTCCCACCACCCGAACGGCATAGGCGTTCGGTAGCTGATAGGTTTCGATGCGGATAGCAAAGGCTTTCCAGCGCAACAGCGTTCACGAAATCTTCGGGGAGATTGAATGAAGAAGACAGTTGTGTCAGGCATCGCCGTACTCACGCTGGTGGGAACAGCGGGTGCGGCCGGGCTGGCTACGGCGCCCGCGTACGCGGCACCGACCGCGTCGGTGACGGCCGGCTCCACACCGACGTTCATCGGGCTGGCACCGACCGCCGCCGAGAAGCAGGCCATCAAGGATTCGGTGCTCGCGGCGCTGCAGTCGTCGCCGGTCGCCGAGGAGACCGAGACCGAGAGCGACAGCGCCGTAGACAACAGTGCTACGACGGACGAGTCCGCCGACACCGGGACCGGTTCGGCGGGATCGTCGAGCGGCTCCTCGTCGGGTTCGGCCGACCTCGCTCCGCTGCTTGACGACTTCCTCGACAACTTCAACTGGGCGATCGTCACCGTGCCGTTGATCTCGGCGTTCCTGCAGGCGCAGGGCCTGCCGGCGGTGGTGGCCACACCGCTGGCCCAGCTCATCTGGGGAGCCATCGAGTCCATTCTCCCGGCGCGGGCCGCGTAGAAGGCGACTCTCACCGTCCGGATCGGCTCCGACGCATCGCACCGACCGCGATCGTCGGAGCCGATCTGTGTGTTGGTGGCAGTGTGCTCAACGTCGGCGGTGTCGTCCCCCGGAACGCGCTCGCCAGAGCGTGATCGCCGCGATGATCACGCCGATCACCGACAGCAGGTCCGATTCGGTGACGCCATGGGCGCGGCTGTAGCTCCACAGCACGCGCCCTTCGATGGGGCCGTTGCCCACCACCCACATGCCCGACACCACGACCAGGGCGATCGCCGCCTGCACCGATGGCCGCGCCAGACACCACGCGCCGGTCACGAACAGCAGGTTCAGGATGACCAGCGCGTGGAACGACGCGGACGCGCTCATCGGCCCGAGACCCCGGAGCGGGCTACTGCGCTTCGGGCAGCCCGTACGCCGCCAGCACCGTCTTGGTCCACAACTGCTGGCCGTCAGCGTTCGGGTTCACACCGTCGCGCAGCAGCGCCGACAACTGAGTGTTGTCGGTGGGGAACGCTGAGTTCACGTCGATCACCTGGATGCCCTCGGCGTCCATTGCGGCGGCGAAACCCTCGAGTTGCGCGTCTGCGTTCGCGCCCTGGGCGGGACTCTGTTTGATGGCCACCAGGTCGGCGTCGGGGTATTGCGTGCGCAGTTCGTCGATCAGCGGCTGCAGCTGGGGCGCCAGCGGCTGCGTGGTGTCTTGAGTGTGCCCGAAGTTGAGCATGATCAGGTCCGGCGTCACGTCCGGGGCGATCATGGTGTCCAGATTCTCGAGCGTGTAGTCGGCGTCCTTGCCGGATGCGCTGGCATTCCAGTAACCGACCGGGCCGTTCGGGCCGTCGCCGAGACCCACCATCTCGCCGTAGCTGTTGGTGGCGGTGTTCCAGTACTTGGTGGCCACCGGGCGTTCGAGTGTCTGGCTGATGGACTCGCCGAGTGCCGGAGCCCAACCGTTCTTGTCGGCGCCCGTCGAGTCACCCAGCAGCACGAGCGTTTTCGGGGTCTCCGGGTTGGCTCGCGCATCGTCGACGAACGCCACGGTGGCCGGGGTCTGCATGGCGGTGCTCGTGGTGGGCAGCGACTGCGCGGCCGGCGACGTCGGCGCGGTGCGATTCGACGACACGATCAGTCCGACGACCAGGATGATGACGCACACGCCCATGACGATCCACGCCCACAGGGGCGCCGAATCCCAGATCCGCTTCACAACTTTCGGCATCCCCGCACACTCCAGACTCCGGAATCGACCACAAACCCACAATTCGCCGGTCTGCAGCGCCGGTTTGCTTCAGCGCCGCCCCCGACCGTGTCACTGTAGCGGGCAATCGGCCCGATGTTCTCGGTGAGTCGGCGCCGGTGAGCTCAGCAGTCGCTCGGCACGACCTGCCCGGCGAGGCGGTCGCTCATCCATTTCGCCATCATCGAGCCTGGATCCAGCGAATGTCCCTGTCCTTCACGGCGTACGCGCAGCACCCGGTCGTCGACGTCGCAGGCACGCGTAAGTGTGAGTTGCATTACATCGGGCGGGATGATGTCGTCGCGGCTGCCGTAGAACGCGACGATCGGCACCTCGGTGTGCTCGCGTGGCAGCGCGTAGGACTGCACCGTATCCATCAACTCGTCGGCGGCCGCCGACGTGACGGCGGTGAAGGCCTCGGCATCCGGTGGGGCGGGTTGGGTGGCCAGGGCGGTGCCCGTCGACGAGCACGACAGTGCCGGTGTGACACCCGCTCCGAGATGGTCTGCCGGCGTCACCTGCTCGGCCCCCTGCGCCACTCCCTGGACCAGCAGGGGATAGAGGTAGCGTTGCGCCACCGTCAGCGTCTCGTCCTGAGCGTTGCGCACCAGGTAGGTCGCATCCAGCAACGGTGCCACCGCGACCACCCCGAGCAGTTCGCCGGTGTCGTCGCCGTAGTCCGCGTACTGTTCGGCCGTCGCCCACGCCGCCGAGCCGCCCTGGGATCGTCCCACCGCGAACCACTGCGACCCGATCGACGGCTCCACGGAACGCGCCGCGCGGACCGCGTCGATCACGTTGTAGGCGGCCGTGTGTGGTTCCAGATACGGGTGTGCGGCGCTCTCACCGGTGCGGATACCGAGCCCCTGATAGTCGGTGGTCACCACGGCATAACCGCGACGCAGGAAGTCGTCGACGGCACCGAGGTCGCCGAACATGTCCGGGCGATCCGACGGCGCGCAGTCGCGGCTGATACCGGTGGTGCCGTGCGCATAGGCGATCAGTGGCCACCCGTCGTCCGGTCGCCGTTCATCCGAAGGTATGAAAACGGCGCCGCTGACCGCGGTGGCCGCTCCGTCCACACCCGACGTCGAGCGGTAGACGATCCGGGTGATGTCGGTGCCGTCGGGCAGGGTGGCGGCCCACGTGTCCAGGCCGGGGTCGGTGCGCATCACCTCACCGCGTCCGGTGCGGGCATCGGCGCTGATCGCGACCCCCGACGATGTGCTCGCCGGTACCTCGGTGGTGTCGGTGGACGCGCAGGCAGCGGTCATCGGCAATGCGGCCACCATGCAGGCCATCACCGCTGACTTCCACCGCTTTTGCACACGAGAAAGGTAGCCGCTCCGCCGCAATGGGCAACCTCGACCACCGGCAATGCACGCCCGAGGGTATTTCCGCGGTTTGCGTAGACGGGCGGGGTCACCGATTCTGATCGGGTGGAGTTGACGATCGGGGGGCGCGACTCGGCGATCGACGCAATCGCCGACGCCGATACCGAGCCGATCTCCGTCGCTCAACGGCCGTTGAGTCGCCGCAAGTCCGAAGCGCCTGCGCCGGAATATGATCCGCAGGCGGTGGCGCCGCCCGACGACGACGAGGTCTACGACTATCTGGGCCCGCAGATGCGCTGGATCCAGTTGTTCCTGATCGCGGCTTTCGTGCTGGTCGGGTGGTCGATGATTCTTTTCGCCACCGGTCGCCCCTATTTGTGGCCGGTATTGATTGTTCTGGCCGCAAATGTGATCGGAACCACATTGTCGACATTGACCGGTACATACCGGCGCCGGGTGACGTGGCAATCGCATCAGCGCACGATCACCGAATGGCAGACCCACGACGGCTGGCATCCGTCGGTCGACGTCTTCCTGCCGACGTGCGGTGAGAGCCTCGACATCCTGCGCACCACCTACCGGCACGTCCGGGCGTTGCAATGGGCGAGCCCGTTGACCGTCTACGTGCTCGACGACGCCGACCGCGACGAGGTGCGTGCGCTTGCCGCCGACCACGGCTTCCGCTACATCGTCCGACCCGACCGTGGGCATCTGCGCAAGGCCGGCAACCTGCGGCACGCGTACTCGGTCAGCGCCGGCGAGTTGATCGTCATCTTCGACGCCGACTTCTGCCCGCGGCCCGACTTTCTGCAGCACCTGGTGCCCTACCTCGACGACCCGCAGGTGGCCATCGCGCAGAGTCCGCAGGCCTTCGCCACCACCGAGGCGATGAACTGGATTCAGCGCACCGCCGGGGCGACCCAGGAGTTCTTCTACCGCTGGGTGTTGCCGTCGCGCGATCGGATCGACGCGGCCAATTGCGTCGGGACGTCGGCGGTCTACCGCCGCAGCGCGCTCGACGAGGTCGGCGGGTTCGCCGCCATCGAACACTCCGAGGATCTGCACACCGGGCGGCATCTGCAGCAGGCGGGTTACCAGATCCGCTACGTGCCGGTGGTGCTGTCGCGCGGGCTGTGTCCGTCGGATCTGGCCGGCTTCCTCAACCAGCAGTACCGCTGGTGTCAGGGGTCGCTGTCGCGGCTGCGCAACGACCACATCGAGGCGCCGCGACGGATGCGGATACGGCAGTGGTTCGCCCACTGGGCGGGCATCTTCTACTACCTCACCACCGCGATGAACGTCTTTTTGTTGTTCCTGCCCGGCATCGTCATGGCCGCGGTGTATCCCGACGATGTGCGACCCGAACAGCTCGTCCCGTTCCTGCTGGGTCTGTGGGTGTATGTGGTGCTGTTCCCGCTGGTGTCGCGCTCGCGGTGGCGGCTGGAGGTGCTACGCGTGCAGATCGCCTACAGCTTCGCCCACACCATCGCCATCTGGCACAAACTGATCGGGCGCGAGATCGACTGGGTGCCGACCGGGGCGATCGGCAAGAGTAACGCGCTGGCGCGGTCGATCTCCTGGCTGGGAACTGTCTCACTCGGCGGTTCGCTGCTCGCGTTCTGGGGGTTCATCCTGCGCGACATCGTGGTCTATGGGCTCGTCGACTTCTGGATGATGTTCGGCTTCGTTCTCGCCTACACCTACTTGGCCGGCCCCCTGCTCCTCGAGTTCCTCCGAGTTCTCTTTCCCCGCCTGACGCCGGCCTCCGAGCAACGGGGTGCCCCGTTGGCGGAGGCGCCTGTTTCGGAGCCTGCCGACGGCTCACGAACAGCGGTCCAACCGCTCCCGACCCGCACCGACCACCGCCCCCGCTCCACCAACTGGAACCGCATCACCGCGTGGGAGGTGATCGGCTACACCAGCGCGATCGTGTTCATCGGTGCGCTGGCGTTGGGCTGGTTCGACATCATGCTGCCGTGGGCGGGCGCGTGACGACAGTCGACGACGAGGCGCCCACTGAACCGATCCGCTCGGTGAGCGACACCCGGTCCCCGGCCGCGAAGACATTCTTCGACGACATCGCCGGCCTGCGTGGCATCGCCGTACTGCTGGTGGTGCTGTTCCACGCGCATGTCCCGTTCGTGACCGGCGGATTCGTCGGCGTCGACATCTTCTTCGTCATCTCCGGGTTCCTCATCACGCGGCTGCTGATCCGCGAATACGAACGCACCGGGTCGTTGTCGTTCAAGGGATTCTACGCGCGGCGGGCGCGGCGGATCATTCCGGCGGCGGCGTTGGTGATCGTGGTGTCGACCATCGGTGCCGCGCTGACCATGCCGCTGCTGAAGGTCTTCAAACAGGCCATCGATCTGCTCGCTGCCGCAGCGCAAGTTGCCAATTGGCATTTCCTCTCGCAGAACGCCGACTACCTGGCCGGCGCCATCGACGGCAGTCTGGCAACTCATTTCTGGTCGTTGTCGATCGAGGAGCAGCTGTACTTCGTGTGGCCACTGGCGGTGTTCGGCGCCGCCGCCATCGCCTCACGTACCGCCCTGCGCCGCCACGTGTCGATGCGGGTCGCCGTGGGAGTGGTGGTGGGCGCGGTGACGCTCGCCTCGCTGATCGCCGCCATCCGGATCACCCCGACCGATCCAGCCACCGCCTACATGGCCACCTACACCCGCGCGTGGCAGTTCGGTGTGGGCGGGCTGATCGCGGTGGTGGCACCGTTGTTCGCGTTGCGGTGGAAGTCGCCCCGAATCACTGCGGCCGTCGCGATCCTGGTGGGATGGCTCGGCTTCGCCGGCATCATCGTGGCCGCGACGATGATCGACGCCCACACCCCCTACCCCGGCACGGCCGCCCTGTTGCCCACCATGGGTGCTGCCCTGGTCATCGTCTCCGGCCAGCTGTTCCCAGCCTCCGCCCGAGCCCCTTTCGCGCCGCTGCGCCCTTCCGCTGGTCGAGTGGCTTCCGAGCCGCTGCGCCCTTCCGTTGGTCGAGTAGCTTCCGAGCCGCTAGGCGAGGAGGCGTATCGAGACCAGTCCCACCGCCCAACCCTCACCGTCGCCCGCCTCCTCGCCACCCCACCCCTGACATTCCTCGGCCGAGTCTCCTACGCCTGGTACCTGTGGCACTGGCCGGCGATCGTTCTCTTCGAAACCGTCACCGGCGCATCGTCGTGGCCAGTTCTGCTGCTGGTCTCGCTGGTCGCGCTGGGTATCGCGACCCTGTCGACGCTGTTCTTCGAAGAACCGATCATCAACAACCGCGAGCTGCGACGCAACGCCTCGGCATCGATCTCGGTCGGCGTCACCGGGGTTGTCGTCGGGCTCACCGTCACGATGATCGCCGGCATCCTCACCGTGCAGATCGCCAGCCGCGACACCGTCGCCAATGCCGCGCTCAGCTACCAGTCGGTGTTCGGGAACGAGCGTGGTGAGATGGCGGGGCCAGTGGTGCCCAACCCATTCCAGGCCTACGACGACCGACCCGAGCCGCACGACTGTCTGATCCCGGTCGGCGAGAGCACCGCCGGCCACGACTGCACTTTCGGTCCCGACCATGGCACCCCGGTCGTGGTGTTCGGCGACAGTCACGCCGACCAGTGGTCCGAAGCGATCCGCAGCATCGGCGCCAGCCATGGCTGGCGGATTCATCAGTTCACCAAAGCGGCCTGTCCTGCACAGAATCTGGCGCCGCGTCGCGGAGTCGGCGACCCCTACAACCAGCCGGAGTGCCTCCGATGGCGCGACGGAGCGCTCGCCGACATCCAGGCGGTGGCGCCCCGCATCATCTTCGTGTCATCGTTGTCGACCTACGTGCCCGACCGCGACGACGTGGAGCAGGCCTGGGACGACACGCTGACGGCCCTGCGCGCGACCGGCGCGAAGATCGTCTACATCGCCGACACCCCGTACCCGGGTTTCCAGATCGCCGACTGCATGTCCGGGGCGATGGACAACTGGCACAAGTGCGATTTCGAGCTCGACGGCTTCACTCGCATCGAACCGATCCTCGACGAGCAGGCGCGCGGGCAGAGCACCGATATCCTCACCATCGGCGTCAATGACCTGCTGTGCGACGGCAACCTGTGCTTCCCGGCACGCAACAAGATCCTCTTCTACCGTGACGACTCGCACCTGACCGCGACCGCCGCCGAGGTGCTCGAGCCGGCGCTGGTACGCCAGCTCGACGCCGCGAGGTTCGACTACGGCGGCCGCTGAACAGCCGGTGGAGTTTCACGCGCGCCCAGCGATCAACCGCGCGCGCAGTTTCACGCGCGAGTGATCAACGCACGCGCGAGGACTCTGGTGACGACGGCCGACGATCCGCCCGTGCGTCAATCGGCGATGAATTGCACCTGACCGAACAGACCACCGGTGCCGCGTTCGCGTTGGCGACGAATCACATAGCGGCCCGGTGCGATTCCGGTGGCGCCATGTTCGGGGTGGATGAGGTAGGCGACGACGTCGTTCTCCAGGATGCCCAGGGCGAGTAGGGCTTCGTCGCGGACCGGCGACGACCACCTGCACCTGCCCCCGTCGGCCACCAGCGTGTGCGGATTACCGCCCGCGGCGCTGCGCAGGAGTTCCACCCCGGACAGTGGTACGTCCACCCGCTGGGTGTGGTTCACCGATCGTACGTCGCCGGCGACGAGGTGATAGGGGATCACCAGCAGGTCGCCTTGCGCCTGCATGCCGTCGATCACCGGGATCGAGATCGATTGGTCGAGATAGTCGAAGACGCTCAGGCCGCTGCGGTGGGTGAGGTCGGACAGGGTCATGTTCATGTGATCACCGTGGAGGTTGTTGTGGGTGGGAATCGGGGGACTCGGATCAGGTACGTCGGAGGAGGCTCGCGTAGTGTGCCCCGCGGAGGCCGTAAGTCCATCCGGCCGCGTCGACCGCAGAGGATATCCAGCCGGGTATCTGCAGACCGTAGCGGCGACGGTGACCGTCTCGTTCGCGAGAACCGTTGACGGCGAGCAGGATCTTCTCGTTCGTGCGCCATTCCGGCGGTGTCGAGTAGAGCTGCAGAGCGCCTCCAGGGTTGCCGGGATCGGGGGACTGATCCACCAATCTCAGGCCGGCAGCATCAATGTAGTTGTCCCAACCGATCCGCTCGATCGCCGTTCGACGGACCTCGACATTGCGTTCCCGCGCAATCTTTTCCGGTGAAGGATCGTCGATGACCCAGTCCGGAACCACGGTCCCGTGCACGACGTGTACCCCCGTACCGTCGACGAATTCCACTGCGCGGCGGTCCGGGTGATGCAGGCGCCGCTCGCCGTGTAGACCGGCCGGCGTCGGTTCGGTGTGGATCGCGATCGGTCGTTCGGCGAGGACGCACACGTCGTCGAACGGCCACCACCAGCCGGTGGATGTGGCGAGAGCCGCCTGTATGTCAACTGTCGCGTGGTCGGACGCGGACGCTCGGGCAACGCCGCAGCGCCACAGTGCGTCGCAGATCGCGACCCGGTGTGCCTCGTGTTGCCCATACCAGGCGACCACACCGTGCAGTGGCCTCATCTTGGTCCGGATCGTCGCGGCGATACCGGCGAACAGGCTGGTGCGCAACGAGTTCTGCACGGCTGTGTGAATGATCGCCCGCGGATCGATCCCGATGTCGAGCGATTCTTGGATGGTCATCTCGGCAGCCGCGTACGGCGCCACCCGGAGCTCCCGTGCCGCCCGAAGGTCGAGGACCGGAACCCGCTGCCCAGGTCGCTCCCCGGTCACACGCTCGCGAGCTCGGCTGATCCGGTCGGCGATACGGCGCGAGGCGCTGTCGCGTGACAGCGACACGGAGGCTGTCAGTCCCTCGGCCGTTATGAGCTTCACCGCGGCCGGTGGTGAAGTGGTCCAGACGAACTCAGGTTCCGGGTAGCCGCACCATCGATATAGTTGTGCGACAGCGGCTTCGGCGGTGTCTCGGTCGGCCGGCAGGGTGCACAGACCGTGTTCGAGCCACGTCGCACGCGCCTCGGTGATCTCTGCTGCCAGATCTGTGGATGAATGACGCTGAATGATTCGGTGACGAGTCGGCGGGGTGATCACGGCGCTCACGCGATGGTGGCGGTGTCCGCCTTTCCGGTAGTCATAGCAATCAAGAGTGGCACGGGATCGTCTCTCGCGCAATACCCGGTTGCCCAACCTGACGATCGGCCAAAGTTTTCGCGCGCCCAGCGATCACTCGCGCGTGCAGTTTCACGCGCGGGTGATCGGCGGGCGCGCGAGGACCACGCGACCTACCGCACCCGGGCCAGCAATCGTCGTCGGGCCTGGTGACTTGTTTGACGCAGCTTGCGCTTTCGTCGTCGAGTACGTGCGGCGAGTCGTGCCGGGGAGATCGGCTTGCGCCGAACCGCCGCGTCCGCAGCCGGTGGTTTGGTTTCGGCGGGTTGTGGGTCCTCGCTGATCGTGCCGCTGCGGAGGTAGTGTTCGAACAGTTCGCCGACCTCGTGGATCCGGTTGACCTGGGGTGGTCCTGGTGGGCTGCCGTCGAGTGGGTTCAGTGTCCATCCGGCTCGGCCGGCGTCGCGGCCGTGGCGGATGATGCGGGTGGTCCATTGTCCGGGGTTGGGGCCGACCATCCGGTTGTGTGGTGGGCAGGCTGGTGCGGTGGTGTCGATGTCGGTGGTTCCGCCGTCGGCCCAGTCTTTGTCTGCGTGATGGATTTCGACGATCGCGCTCGGATTGGAGCAGCCTGGTTTGGAGCATCCGCTGCCGCCGTCTTGGGCGAAGTGCATCAACCGTTGCGCCT
Organism: Gordonia aquimaris; assembly: GCF_026262595.1. NCBI lineage: Bacteria > Bacillati > Actinomycetota > Actinomycetes > Mycobacteriales > Gordoniaceae > Gordonia > Gordonia aquimaris. The sequence goes on from NZ_JAPKFM010000002.1 coordinate 261,030, forward strand.
GGTTGGCGAAGCGTTTGGCGGTGCCCAGATACAGCGGTTGGGCGGTGTGATCTTTGAACACGGCGAGGTGGAATTGGGCGCGGGCGGCCATCTCGATGATGTCGGCGATGGGGAGCTGGGTGCCGGTCGCGGTGTGCCCGAACCCGGCACGATCCCGCAGGTCGGTTTCGTTGACCTTGACGATGATGTGTGGCGGCAGACCGCGGTGGCTCTTGCCGAGCACACCGCCGTCGAGGACCAGCTTGAACAGGGCTTCGAGGGCGTCGTGGTTGCGTTGGCCGGTCGATCGATTGTCGCGCCCGGCTGCCTCTTTCAGTTTCTCGATGTCGGCGTCGAGAGTCGCGCCGCGTGGGGAGTCCTTGTCGTCGGGATTGTTCATCCCGGGGGCGGCCATTTTCGCCAGGATCACGTCGAGCATGGCGCGGGTGGTGGGTGTGAGGGCACCGTCGAACTCGCTCATCGATTGGTCGTCTTGATCACCGATGAGTACCGAACGACGCCGGGCGCGGTCGCGTTCATCGGCCAGGGTGCCGTCGGGGTCGATGCGGCTCAACAGTTCGGCGCCGGCCTTCAGGATCTGTTTCGGTGTGAGGGTGCGGGCGAACTCGGCCAACATCGCCTCGGCCTTCTCGGCGACGTCGAGTGGCACCGAGCGGGGAATCTTCTTCACCACTTTCAACACGGCATCGACGTGGGCGGGGGTGGCCGCGCCGTCGGCGACCACCGCGGCCAGTCCCGCATAGCGTGGTGGGGTGAGTTCACCTTGTAGGGAACGGAATTCGGTTAGGGCCCGCATGTGTCGCATGCGGCGGCGGTGATCGGGGATACGCAGATGGTGGGCCATCATCTCGCCGATGTGGCGGTAGCCGAGTTGGCCGGGCACGCCGCGGTCGTTGCAGTCCATCATCCGGCGATGCCCGATCAGACTCATCCGACGATGGGCACGTTCGTGTTGTTCGGCCACATCCAACACCGCGTCATCCATGGCGGGGGTGGTATCGACGGCATCGATACGATCCAACAGGTCATGCAACTGCGCATACAGCTGCTGCACCTCACTGAGCTGATCTGTGCCCGACACTGCGAATTGTGATGTATCGGGACATCGGTGACGTTTCTGCATCTGGACATTGGTGACACTTGGTGTGTCAGGACTTCGGTGACGGTGCGGTCTTCTTGGTGGGGCGTGGGCCGCGGGGTTGTCGATTTCCGACGTAGGTGATTCCTGGGGCGGGTCGGGGGTGTTCGACGAGGACTTCGCCTTCGGTGTTGGCGATGACGATTGTGTTGTCGTCGGTGACAACGAGGACCTGGTCGAAGGCGTGGTCCACATCGACCATGTAGGTGACTGCGTCCACGCTGATGGTGCCGGAGGTGCTGACAGTTCTGGCCAGGACGCCGTCGGGTAGGTCGGTGGGTTGCCGCTGTGCGGGCCGAGGGCGTGGTGTCGGCGGATCGAGCAACGGCCGACCGAATTTGGGGTGTGGCGCGTCGGCTTTCGGTGTTGCCTGCCAGGCGGTCAACGGTGTGACCCGCCCGGGCAGTCCTTGGTGAGGCCGCTCGGTGTTGTAGATGTGGTCGAACGCGTCGACCTGGGCCTGCAACTCGGCCAGGGTGTCGGCAAGTGGCTGTTTGTCCAGGTAGCGGAACAGTGTCTGGTGGAAGCGTTCGTTCTTGCCCTGCGTGGTGGGCTTGTAGGGCTTGCCGGTGATTGTTTCGACTCCGAGCGCGTGGGCGTGTTCGACGAGTTGACCGATGCGGCCGCGGCGTGAGGGGTTGAAAGCGGGCCCGTTGTCGGTGAGGAGTCGCTGGGGCACGCCGTGAGCGGTCACCGCCTTGTCGAACACCGCGATCGCGGCGTCGGAGGTCTCACCGGCGGCCACGTGGGAGCCCACGGCGTAGCGAGAGTGATCGTCGATCAGTTGCAGGATGACGCACGTACGTCCGCCGGTCAGAACGTATTCGGTGCCGTCGAGTTGCCAGCACGCATTCGGTGCGGGATAGACGAACCGCCGCCACGCCGAGCGGGGCTTCTTTTTCGGTTCACGCCGGGCTACTCCGGCATCGCGGAAGATGCGGGCCAGCGATGCTGTCGAGGGGACCTGTGCCATGCCCATCGACCGCATCTTGTCGTGCACGCTGATCGGTCCGTGGTCCAGACCCGACCTTTCCAAGGCGGCGCGCACCGCCACCGCTTGTGACTTGACCTCGTCACTGAGCGCTGACGGGCTCGACTTTGGGCGGCGGGTCCGCGGTTCGAGGGCTGCCGCGGGCCCCTCGACTTTGGCGCGTTTACGCAGCTCGTAGAACGACTTTCGAGAAATTCCGTGTTCGACGCAGAATGTTGAGACCGCTCCGCGGGGTGCACCATCAGGCCACTGCGAGATAGCTAGCCGGACGACAGGGTCGATAGGTTCATTAACAGCCACCGTCTGAGCGTTGAATGCGGCACGTGAGCTGACCCGAGGATGGCGGTTCGATCGGAGCCCAACCGGTTGCTTGTCGTGGACACCAACGCGAAAGCGCAAGCCTGCTTCCAGGTCGGCCACCTTGTCGCCTGCATCGACGTGTGTCAATATTGACGCGTGTCGAATAAGAATCTCCTGCTGCCACCCGGCCGCGGCCTCAGTAGCGACGAGACCGGGGCTGTCGCCCCACTGTTGAAGGCACTCGCTGATCCGGTTCGACTGCGGTTGCTGTCGGAGGTCGCTGCGCATCCGGGCGGCGAGGCGTGCGTGTGCGACATCTCCGGGCCGTTCGAGCTGTCGCAGCCGACGATCTCGCACCATCTGAAGGTGCTGCGCCAGGCGGGTCTGGTGACCAGCGAGCGCCGCGCGACCTGGGTGTACTACCGGGTGAACACCGAAGCGCTGCAACAACTGTCGGGCCTGCTGGGCGATCTCGCCACGGTCGTGGGGGAAACGCGGTCGTGTGAGGCCGACCAGTGACCGCCACCGACACCGCGGTCGCGGGCAAGTTGTCGACGCTGGACCGGTTTCTGCCGGTGTGGATCGGCGCCGCGATGGTCGCCGGACTGCTGCTCGGTCGAGTCGTCCCCGGCCTGGGTGACACTTTGGCGGCGGTCGAGCTCGACGGCATCTCGCTGCCGATCGCCCTCGGATTGCTGATCATGATGTATCCGGTGCTGGCCAAGGTGCGCTACGACCGACTCGACTCGGTCACCGGTGATCGTCGCCTGCTACTCGGGTCGTTGGCGTTGAACTGGATCATCGGACCGGCGTTGATGTTCGCGCTGGCCTGGCTCCTGCTCCCGGATCTGCCGGAGTACCGGACCGGACTGATCATCGTCGGCCTGGCCCGATGCATCGCGATGGTCATCATCTGGAACGACCTGGCGTGCGGCGACCGCGAAGCCGCTGCTGTTCTCGTCGCACTGAACTCGGTGTTCCAGGTGGTCATGTTCGCCGTGCTGGGTTGGTTCTACCTCTCGGTGTTGCCCGGATGGCTGGGCCTGGAGCAGACCACCATCGACACCTCGCCGTGGCAGATCGCGAAGTCGGTGCTGATCTTCCTCGGTATACCCCTGGTCGCAGGCTTCCTCACCCGCCGCATCGGCGAGCGAACCAAAGGCCGCGACTGGTACGAGTCCTCGTTCCTGCCGCGTCTCGGGCCGTGGGCCCTTTACGGGTTGCTGTTCACCATCGTCATCCTGTTCGCGTTGCAAGGTGAGCAGATCACGTCGCAGCCGTGGGACGTCGTGCGGATCGCTCTGCCGCTGCTGATCTACTTCGCGGTGATGTGGGGCGGTGGGTTCGTGCTCGGGGCCGCGATGGGGCTGGGGTATGCGCGAACCACCACGCTGGCGTTCACCGCCGCGGGCAACAACTTCGAGCTCGCCATCGCCGTCGCGATCGCCACCTACGGTGCAACATCCGGCCAGGCCCTGGCCGGAGTCATCGGACCACTCATCGAGGTCCCCGTCCTCGTCGCCCTCGTGTACGTGTCCCTGGCACTGCGGAAACGCTTCACCACCCCAACCACTGCCTCCAGCCCGGATGTGTCGAAGGAGCCGGCTCGCGATGCCTGAGGATCTGTTGGACGAGCAGCTAAGTCGCAGTGAACACCGCGCGCAGCCCGAACTGTTGATGCCCCATGCCGTGCTCGCCCGTACCGCCGCTGACCTGGCCGCCAAGTATGAGGGGGTGGTGTCTCGCCAGACGGTGGAACGCTGTGTGTTCGAGTCCTACACCGCCTTACGGCGCACCTCCCGGGTGCATGCGCACCTGACGACCTTGGCGGGCAGGTTCGCGGCTGATCGGTTACGCGCCCTGGCCCAGTCCGATGGATCGGTGCCCAAGGATGTGCCCGAAGTTCTGTTCGTCTGCGTCCAGAACGCCGGCCGCTCACAGATGGCCGCCGGATTGTTGACCCACCACGCCGCCGGGCGGGTACACGTGCGCTCCGCCGGGTCAGCCCCCGCGCACTCGATCAACCCGACCGTCGTCGAAGCAATGACCGAGATCGGCGTCGACATGGGCACGCAGTACCCCAAACCGCTCACCGACGATGTAGTCGCCGCCGCCGACGTGGTCGTAGCCATGGGTTGCGGCGACGCGTGTCCGATCTATCCCGGCAAACGCTATCTGGACTGGACGGTCGCGGACCCCCAGGGCCGTCCCCTCGACGAGGTTCGCGCGATCCGCGACGATCTTGACGCCCGAGTTCGTGGTCTTCTCACCGAACTCACCACCGAACGTGTGTGACGTATCTGATGTTCCTTCACAGCTGAAAGGGCTTGTGTCTCATGTCTACATCTCGACCTAGGGTGCTATTTGTGTGTGTCCACAACGCTGGCCGCTCGCAGATGGCCGCCGGTTTCCTCACCGCCTTGAGCCAGGGCAGCGTCGAGGTCCGCTCCGCCGGATCTGCTCCCGCCGACTCCATCAACCCGGCCGCGGTCGAGGCGATGGCTGAAGTCGGTATCGACATCTCCGCACAGTCACCGAAGATCCTCACCCCCGACACCGTCGAATCCTCCGACGTCGTGATCACCATGGGCTGTGGCGATGCGTGCCCGGTGTTCCCCGGCGTCAGCTACCGGGACTGGGCTCTCGACGACCCAGCCGGCCAAGGCATCGACGCGGTCCGCCCCATCCGCGATCAGATCCGCGGACTCGTCGCGAACCTCCTCGACGAACTGGTACCCGCCGACCAACAGGTCGGCCAATGAGCACACCACCGCAGGTGTTGTTCGTGTGCGTGTCCAACCGCGGCAAATCGGTGATGGCCGAACACCTCACACCGACAGTCACCGACCGGATCACCCCATCCTCAGCCGGCACCAACGCGAAAATCGGCGGCCAGGTCAACGAACTGTCCGCCCAGGTACTCGCCGAAGTCGGCGCCGACGTCGTCGGACATCAGCCGCGGCAACTCACCGATGAACTGATGCAAGCCGTGGACCTGGTCGTGGTGGTCGGCACCGCCGAGGTCACCCCACCCGACGGCGTCGCCCTCGAAGTGTGGGACACCGACGAACCCTCGGGACGGGGCATCGACGGTATCGAACGAATGCGGCTGATCCGCGACGACATCACCAACCGGATCCGCGCCCTCGCCGACCGCATCGCGCGGTAGGCGAGAACGCGAACCGAGGCTGTCAGCAGCAGGCTGTGCGCGCCTCGGCCTGGTCTGCGGCGTTGCCGCCGCAGCACACCGAACCCTGCTCGGCGTCCTCGGTGGCGTTCTGTTCCAACAGTTTCGGGCTGGTCCCGAACGTCTCGGAGTCAGCCAGCACGGTGTAGACCTCCCACTTCTCCTTCGCCGGCCCGGTCACCCACACCTTGTCCTGCGTCGCGAAACAACAGGTGGAGTTGATCTCCTCCTGGGTGAACAGACCCTCCCCGGACAACCGGGCGATCTCGGCGTGCACCTTCTCGCTCGACTCGACCTCGACGCCGAGATGGTTGATCGTGCCGCCCTGGCCGGGATTCTCCAGCAGCACCAGCTTCAGTGGCGGCTCGACGATCGCGAAGTTGGCGTATCCCGGCTTGCGCTTGGCCGGGGTGGTGTTGAACAGCTTGGAGTAGAACTCGATCGCGGTATCGAGATCATCGACATTGAGCGCGAGCTGCATACGGGACATGACCATCACCTTCACCTGTGAGACATATATCGAACTACTGACACCTGCAGGGTGCCACCTTTTCGACATATGTCAAGTACCAGGGTATGGTCGGGTCATGCCGAAGGCCCTGCCGATGGTCGACATCAGTGCCCCGATCTGCTGTGCGCCCGTGTCGGCGGCCCCTCTCGATGACGACACCGCCCTAGAAATCGCTCTGCGGCTCAAGGCGCTGGCCGATCCGGTCCGGATCAAACTCGTCTCGATTCTGCTCACTGACACCGGTGAGGGGATCTGCACCTGCGACCTCGCGACCGCGGTCAGCCTCACCGAGGCCACCACGAGCCACCACCTGGGGCAGCTCCGCAAGGCCGGCATGGTCGCACCTGACCGACGAGGGATGAACGTCTACTACCGTGCCCGGCCAGAGTCGTTGGAAGCGCTGCGCAGCGTTCTCAGCGCCACCACGGGGTGCTGCTGAACCGTCGCAGGCGCGGTCAGTTGAGCACCTGCGTCAGCCCCCCCTCATCGGCAACCGCGCCACGCAACGCAAGGCACATAGCGGTGCGTGGCGGAAACCAAATGAAGAAGTGTCACCACCAAGACCCCTCACTCTGTCACCTATGGCCTGATGCAGAACTGTCACCGATGTCTTGCGAGATGACACTGATGGCATGTTCGACCACTGGCCCGACACCCGAACACTACGCGTGGTCGACCCACCGAGGCCCGTGCTGATCGACATGGCGATCGCTGACCCGTCCTGCGGACGCTCGTATGCCGCCGGTGGGGGAGTGTCACTGCGAGTCCGCGCATCCGGTGCCCGGATCGAACCCACCATGAACGCGCTTCTCTTAGCGTGGCTCCAAACTTCAAACGGCCTCTGGCGCGGGATATGTCAGATGCCAGTCGAGAGCGCCAACCGCGTCTCCTCGGCCACGATCACCATGTGGGTGCCGCCCGAGGCGCTGCAACCGAGACAGGACGCCGCCGAGCGATGACCGAGAACAACGATGCCGGGGCCGGGCCCACCAATCGCGTCGCACCTAAACGCGGTCGCGTCGCGATAGGGGAGCTGACGTTGATCGTGCGGCCGGCCGGTAGGCCGGCAGACGTCCGGGTCTACACCGACAATGAGGCGACCGAGGCTCAGGCGTACGCCGACGAGGTTGGCGGACAGGTCGAACGACTCGGGGAAGCCACGAGCTGACTCCGCTGGCGCTGCGCTGCCGCCCTCCCCGGCGGGTCGGTTGCCACAGGGCCATCGTGGTTGCGTTGTGCAGGTGGGCGATTCGCAGCCCGGGGTTTTGTCGGTACGCAAGCCTTTCCACGAAGGATGCCGCCAGGCGAGGCGAGGGGCCGGGCGAGTGCCCGGCCCCCTCGCTGGGGCTAGCTGAGGATGTCTACAACGAGATGGGCTGTTGCGATGAGGATCTGGATGATCCCGAGGATGACCATCGCTTCCATTTTCACCCCCTTCCGAAGGTCTGAGTGGCTGAACCACGTGGGCCCTGGGTGCGGATATAGCTCCGCCTGGACCTGTGACCACAATCAGACCCTCAGAGTTGGAGGGAAGCCCTCATAGAAAGAGGGATGTGAAACTTAGCACGTCACATGCCGGAGATCAATAGGTTTCCCAGGAGAATTTGGTGCGAGCGATGTGCGCTTGCCTGCGAGGGCCCTGGTGCCCCCGGTCAGACTCGAACTGACACTGGACGGGTTTTGAATCCGTTGCCTCACCGCGCGCCGTATGTCGGATCAGGAGCGGCGTTGTGCGGTCCACTGCCAGTCCGGGAACTCGGCCTCGATGCGGCGGATCCGCTCGGTGGCGAGCTGACCTCTACGGTAGTCGGCGCGGCGGTTGGCGACCCACTGTCCGATCGCGAATCCTTCGATCACCGCCCGATTTCGGGCGTTGCTGGTGCCGTGCGCGGCGACATACCGATGCAGGTGCGCGATCCCGACCTCGAATGCGGCGGCCGCCGCCGTGGCCTGAGGCGACCACTGCCAGTCAGGAAACTCGCGCTCAAACACCTCGATCCGCTCCGCCGACAGTCGGCCTTTGCGGTAGTCGGCGCGACGATTCGTCACCCACTGTCCGAGGGCGAATCCGTCGAACACCTCATGCTGACTCACGGTGCTCGTCCCATGTGCGGCGACGTAGCGGCGCAGATGCGCCAGGCCGACGTCGAACTGCGCGTCGCGCACACTCCACTGCCAGTCCGGGAACTCGGTCGCGAGCCGTTCGATCCGCTCGGCCGACAGTCGGCCCTTGCGGTAGTCGGTGCGTCTGCTGGCCACCCACACGTCGATCGGGAACCCGTCGATCCTTGCGCCGCGCGGGGGAGAGCTCGAACCCTGTGCGGCGACGTAGCGATGCAGATGCGCGAGCCCGACCTCGAACCGTCGGTCATCAGGACCACCCATTACAGGCCACCGATCGTGCCCTGAGTCGAGCTGGTTCGGATGGTCCACTGCCAGTCCGGGAACTCGGTCTCGATACGGCGGATCCGCTCGGCCGACAACCGGCCTTTGCGGTAGTCGGCGCGGCGGCTCTGGATCCAGGTGCCGATCGGGAATCCGTCGATCACATCACGCCGGGGGGCGTTGGGGGTGCCGTGCGCGGCGACATACCGATGCAGGTGCCCGATCCCGGTCTCGAACGCGGCCGCGAATACTGCGGTCTGAGGGGTCCATTGCCAGTCAGGGAATTCGCGCTCAAACACCTCGATCCGCTCCGCAGACAGTCGGCCTGTGCGGAAGTCGGCGCGACGATCCCTCGTCCACTGCCCCAACGGGAATCCGTCGACCACCTCGTCGTAACCCACGCGGCTCGTCCCATGGGTGGCGACGTAGCGGCGCAGATGCGCCAGGCCGACGTCGAACATCGCCTCCCGTACGTTCCACCGCCAGTCCGGGAACTCGGTCTCGATACGGCGGATCCGCTCGGCCGATAACCGGCCCCTGCGGTACTCGGTGCGCCGGCTGCCGACCCAACTCCCGATCAGAAATCCGTCGATCGTCGAACCGTGCGGCGGCGAGCTCGAACCGTGCGCGGCGACGTAGCGATGCAGATGCGCGAGCCCGGCCTCGAACCGCTCCTCATAACTACTCATTCGAAGCTCTCCAGCTCACTCGATCAGCACCCCGGATCAGCGTCATCGGTTCCAGTCCTAGAAGTACACGGAACGGACGATCACGAACGAGATCGCAGCGGCAACGCTGGGCAGCACGAAGATCGCTGCCAAGATCGCCACGAAACGGACGGTTGTGGCCGTCGACCGCATCGCCTGGCCGATCGTTTTCCATGCGTACTTCGACCACGTGTGCGGCGGCCACGGTGGCGGTGTGCTCGCAGTCATGATTTCGCCTCCTGGGCAGCCTTTTTGGACTTCTTGCGTTCGTTCAACCTGCGCTTGCGCCGCGCTACGCGTCGTCGCGCCGCCCTCTCCTCGGTGCTGAAAACACCCGTCAACCCATAGTGGTGATGCTTGACGTACCCGAGCTTCGCGGACAGGTCTTCCTCCCACCGCAGTCGCTCCTCTATCAGGCCAGCGGCCATCAGCTCCTGGATACCCTTTGTCACCGTCTTGCCTGAGATCCCGTACCAGTCCTGCATCTTCTCCCGGAGGAGCTCGACGTCAGGCTTCTTCGTTGTCTCCTTCAAGACGATCAGCAGCACCGCGAGGGCGGCAGGACTCAGCGTCGCGAAGTGCTGCTCTGTCCAGAACTCATGAGGGAGGGTGAAGTAGGCGTTGTACCAATCCTTCTTCTGACCAGCCGGTGCAACGTAGTCGTCCTTCCCGTCCTCGCGACGCGGGACGATGCGGGTCAGTCGCCCTTCCCTTTTACGTTCGACCAGTCCCAGTTCCTCGAGCTCGCCCCACGTTCGCGACAACGTAGACGGCGACCAGGTGAGCGCGTTCGCTGTCCCCGGCCCCTCCGCGGTCAGTGCGCGAACCCACACCTCGGCCGCCAGCGGAGTGTGTCGCAAGGAGAGCCACGGCCACCACGTCAGCAGCAGCAGATAGAGGACCAGCGCGCGGTGATGCCGACCCTTCGTCAGCACGCCCACCGTGCTCGGCCGCGGCTTCGTCTCATCAGGCTGTTGGACGAGGACAAACCGGTTGACTGAGTACCTGCGCGGCGACCAAGAGAGCAACTTCTCCCGCGTCGCACCTGGGCTCGGTGCGGGTGGGGGAGGCGAGGGGACCGTGCCAGATCCAGACGCCGGATTTTGCTTGTCCATGAGCGTCAGCTTGCCACGAAACGGGAACCTATCGAATCCGGATCGGAAGCCTGCCGATTGCGGTGCCGTTCCATCTCATAGGGAGGGAATGCGATACTTAGTGCGATGCTAAGTGCGACACTTATGCGACGCTGATGCGAGATGCCACACCTCGATTTTGCAGATACGCGTAGTCGCTTGTTTCGCGACAAGACCATTGAGGTGATCTCAGATTTCTGTCGATCCGGCGTTGGTAACCCGGCGGATTGGGCATGTAGGCGTCCGGCGGTGCGCTTCGCGACTCGCTATCAGTGCGAGGAGCCGGTCGCCGATCCGTAGCTGATGTAGAGGCGGCGGGATCGTGTTGCGGTGGGAACCTCGGCAACGCGGCCGCGTCGAGCTGGCGACCTGGCCCTCATCGTGCGGGCGGCCACCCGGCCAACCCGCCGGGAGCTCCGTACTACACCGCTGATGAGCTCGACGAGGCCCAGGCCCAGGCCCAGGCGCACGCCGACCAGACCGGAGGACGGGTCGACCGGCTCGCGTAAGTCGTAAACCCGTCTCCGGTGCGCTCTGCCGCCCTCCCTCGACGGTCGGTTGCCGCAGAAGTGGCGTCGTCACGTCCGGTAGCCGTCTCGACGTTTTCAGGCCGCGTCGGACCCCTCGCATAAGGTTGTTCCCCATGCTGACAGCCTGGGCCGACGAAAGCGGGTCGCGGCCGGACATGGACCCCGGCGCGTACTTGATGTCGGCCGCCCTGTGCGATGAAGAAGACGTAGACGCCCTCCGTCACAGGATGGAAGCTCTACGCCTAGCCGAGCCTAAAGTGCACTGGCACGGCAGCAGCGAACAACGCCGAACTGAGCTCGTCACTGCGGTCGCGCAGCTCCCTCTGACCGGGTTCGTTGTTGTGCACGTTGACAAGGACTCCTCGGATCGGCGACACCGACGAAAGTGTATGGAGTTCCTACTCCCACATCTCGCTGATATGCCGTGCTCCACGATCACTCTCGAATCACGCGGTCAACAGGACGCCAGCGATATGGACATGCTGCAAAAGCTCCGCGCGCAACGCGCCGTGGCCTCGACACTGCGGATCGATCATGCTGTCGGTCGTAACGAACCGGCCCTGTGGGTTGCCGATATCGTGTGCGGCGCCGTCGTGCAACATCGCTGCGGCCGCGGGGACTACCTCGACATACTCGGCGCCGGAGTCGAAATACACCATCGGCCCCTAAAAGACCGCGAGCCACAGGCCTCGTCGTCCGGCGAGTAATCCTGTGGCTCACTTCCAAACCCACCGCAATGGGCTGGCTACGGCTCCGATTGTAGCCTCACTACGTGGCTACACGCCACCCACGCCCGACGCCGTGAAGGCTTGTCACACCCTGTCCCTCCAGCGCTCGTTCGCCGACTGCCGTGTCATCCCGGCCGCTGCCCCGATGTCAGCCCATGACCGGCCCAAACGGCGAGCCCTAGCCACCGCGACGTCGAGTCGCGCGTCAGCCTCCCTGCGGGCATCCGCGGCGGCGCGGATCTCGGCCTCGACATCGAGAGGGTCGAGATGGTCACGCTGCCACACCGCGCGTGCGGCCTCCGCGACCTCAGGCCGATCGTCGGCATCGACGTCGCTGTCGGGGGCGAACACGCGATGCCGGGCGAGGTCCTCGAGGGACGCTGAGGGCACCCGCGCCCACTGCACCGGATCGGTCCAGGTCGACACCGCGGAACTGGACCGGCTGGCGCAATCGCACCGCAACAACCAGCCGACAATCTCGGCCGACGGCCGACGACGATCATCGTTCGGCCGCCGGCCGATCTCGACGACCTCGTAGTCCACGCCGTCGACCATGGTGGACCCGTGACTCACGGACCTGGGGCGGAAACAGTTCGCAACGATGACAGCGCCCGACTAAAGCGTTTGCACGAGCGACCCCGCTAGGCGCGGTAGAAGCCCCACGTTGCCGGAGGCCTTGAACTACGTCGATGGTAGTAGTGCCACAGTGGTAGTAGTGCCACAACGGTGCAGCGCCCCTGAGCACAACCATGGACCAACCGAAGGACGGCTGTCTACCGGTTACGGCCTCGAATAGCACTTCATTCTTTGGAGCCGATCGCCGCTGTCCTCCGTGATCTGGGCCGTGCAGACCGGGACGACGGTCAGAGGCCGAATGCGCCGCCGCTGACGAGGATGACGATTCCGAGAACGATCAGCACGAGCGGGAACAGGATGTGTTCCCACCGTTCCAAGATCTCGGCGATGGCCTTGCGGGTGGTGAGGAACTTCGCGGTGAACACCAGCACGGCGACCAAGAGCAGGAACACGACCGAGTAGGCGACGATCGCCGCTGTACCCACGGTCGCGAAGACCGGGACGTAGACGCCGATGTTGTCGCCGCCGTTGGCGAAGGTCACCGCCGCCACCGTCCAGACCGCGACCTTCTTGCCCTCGAACCGTTCATCGTCGTCGCCGTTGTTGCGCCATGCTCTCCAGGCGGCGAGCAGACCGAGCAGCAGAGGAATGAGCCCGAAGTAGGCGATGGCTTCTTCGGGCAGCAGCGCCGTGACTCCCAGCGCTACGAGGACCGACGCGGCGAGGATCGCTCCGAAACCGAGATATTGTCCGGTCGCGATGGCGGCCGTTGTTCCGCGGGTTCCCGCGCCGCGGGCGAAGAACAGCGAAAGCACGATGATGTCGTCGATGTTGGTCACCAGGAAGAGTCCGATGGCCTGCAGGATCGAGGTAACCATTCCGGCGGATGCCCTTTCTCTGGGAGTGCACTGCTGCTCGGCTGACACGCAGTTGTGTCGCGTGCCGTAGCCGCTGTCATGGGAGTGGCTATTTCAGTTTCGATCACGCGCCGGTGATGTCGGCGCGGGCGCAGGAGTGTGGTTGGGGAGTTTGGCGGCGATGGCCGCGGCCAGTAGTGCGCTGATGGCGGCGCTGGCAAGGAACACTGCGGACATGGCGTGGCTGTAGGCGTGGGCGCTGGACGCGGCCAGATCGGCGCCCGCTGGGCCGGGAATCTGGGTCGCGGCAAGTTGCGCTCCGGCGATGTTGTCACGCGCCGCGCTGACCACTGGTTCGGGCAGGCCGCTCAGGTGGGGGTCGAGGTCGCGGGTGTAAACGACGGTGAGCAGGGTGCCCAGGATCGCGACGCTGAACGCGGCACCGACCTGTCGAATGGCCATCAGCAACCCAGCTCCTGCGGCGCTGCGATGCTCGGGCAGGCTCGCCATGACCGCGTCGACAGCCGGCGCCAACGCCAGCCCGGCTCCCAGGCCCACGGTCGCCAGGCACACCGCGACGAAGCCGTAGCCGGAGTCGACGGTGATGCGGGATGCGAGCACGAATCCGGCCGCGGCGATCACCATGCCGGTGGCGATCGGGATTTTGGCGCCGAGTCGGGTCACGATCTTGTCCACAGCGGCTGCGGCGACGATGATCGCCAGCACCAGAGGCACCAAGCGCAGGCCGGTGCCGAAGGCGTCGTGGTAGCGCAGTATCTGCAGGTATTGCGGCAGCACGAACAGCACGCCGACCAGGGTGAAGGTGCCCGCGGTTGCGGCCAGGGTGGGCCAGGTGAAGGCCGGATTGGTGAACAGTGCCAGATCGACCAATGGGTCGCGGGCACGGCTTTCCCACACCAGAAATCCCGCGATCAGCCACACACCGGCCGCCAGAGCCGCGAGCACGACGGGATCGGTCCACCCGTACGCGGGAGCCTGGATGATGCCGAATACCAGCGCCGCCGTACCGGGCACGGCGGTGAGGATCCCGAGCCAGTCCAACGCCGGTGCATGCGGGTCGACCGATTCGGGCAACAGCACCACACAGGCAACCAGGGCGGCGACACCGACCGGGACGTTGATCAGAAACACCGAGCCCCACCAGAAATGCTGCAGCAGCCAGCCACCGACGATCGGCCCCAGCGGCAACCCGACACCCAGTGCACCGACCCACACCGCGATCGCGCGGCGACGCTGGTCGGGGCCGAACAGGGTCGGCAGGATCCCCAGCGACAGCGGCACGATGATCGCGGCCCCGATGCCCATGACCGCGCGGGCGGCGATCAGCGAGCCGGTGGACCCGCTGAAAGCGGCCCAGGCCGAGGCGGCGACGAAGGCGACCAAACCTATCAGCAGCAGCCGTTTGCGACCGTAGCGGTCACCGAAGCCGCCGGCGGGCAGCATGAGCGCGGCGAAGACCAGGGTGTAGGCGTTGACGATCCACTGCAACTGGGTGGTGCTCGCGCCGAGGTCTTGGGCCAGGGTGGGCAGGGCGACGTTGAGAACCATCAGGTCCAGCCCGACGGTGAGCAGGGCGACGACCAGCGCCGCCAGCCCTGCCCACCGACGTGACGGGCCCGGCTCAGTCCCGGTCGTCGGCGTGGTGTTCGGGTGAGAGTGGTTCTCGCTCATCGGAGTTTCCGATCAGAGTGGCGATGATGAGGGCGGTCGCGCCGAGCACGATGAAGGTGTCGGCGAGGTTGAAGGTGGGCCACCAGCCGGTGTGCAGGTAGTCGGTGACCACACCGTCGGGGGCCCGGTCGATGACGTTGGCGGCGGCACCGCCCAGGATCGCGGCGAGCGCGACGCGGGTGAGCAGGTTCGCGCGCGGCGCGACCACCCATCCGCCGACCGCGACCGCGGTGGTGATCACCGTGGTGAGCGTGAGCATCACCCAGCTCGGTGCGTCGGCGGCGATCGAGAACGCCGCTCCCGGGTTGAACGCCAACTTAAGGTCCACCGGACCTGCCTCGATCGGGGCCCCGGCCAGCGTGGTCTGCGCCCACGCTTTGAGCGTGAGGTCGATACCGGCCAGCGCGGCCGCGGCAGCGACCCACCGCAGTCGCCGCCCCCACCGCGACACGGTGGGAGCAGACGACGCGGTGGCGGTCACGCGGGCGCTCCGGCCAGTACCGGTGCGGGCTTTGCCGCCGAATCGGTCAGCGAGGCCAGGGGTTTGGTGCGTCCGGCGCGGACACCGTTGGCGATGACGACGATCTCGGCGAGTTCGTGCACCAGCACCACCGCCGCCAACCCGAGAATCCCGAACAGCGCGAGCGGGATCAAGATCGTGATCAACCCCAACGACAAACCGACGTTTTGCAACATGATCCGGCGAGCCCGACGAGCGTGCTCGAGAGCCCGCGGCAGGTGCCGCAGGTCCTCACCCATCAACGCCACATCCGCGGTTTCGATAGCGACATCGGTGCCCATCGCGCCCATCGCCACACCGAGGTCGGCGGTTGCCAGTGCGGGGGCGTCGTTGACGCCGTCGCCGACCATCGCGGTGAACCGGTCGCTGCGCAGTTCGCCCACGATGTGGGCCTTGTCCTCCGGGCGCAGATCCGCGTGCACGTCCTCGATCCCCGCCTCAGCGGCCAGAGCGGCGGCGGTGCGGGCGTTGTCACCGGTGAGCATCGAGACCCGGATTCCCAGCGCGTGCAATCGGTCGATGACCTCGTGTGCCTCGGGCCGCAGTTCGTCGCGCACAGCGATCGCACCGATCACCTGGCCGTCGAGCTCGATCAGCACCGCGGTCGCCCCCGCGTGCTGCATCCGTTCCACATCGGCGGCCAGAACACCCGGTTCGATCCAGCCCGGACGGCCCAGCCGCGCCCGGCGTCCGTCGACGCGGCCGGTCAACCCGGCACCGGTGACCGCCTCGACGTCGGTGGCGGGAGTGACGGTGTCGACGGCGGCGAGGATGGCGCGGGCGAGGGGATGTTCACTGCGCGATTCCAGCGCGGCCGCGACCGCCAGCACCCGGTCCCCGTGCACACCGCCGGTGGCGGCGATCTCGACGACGGCAGGCTTGTTCGCCGTCAGCGTGCCGGTCTTGTCCAGCGCGACCTCGCGCACCCGGCCCATCGCCTCGAGTGCGGCACCGCCCTTGACCAGCACACCCAGCTTGCTCGCCGCACCGATCGCGGCGACCACGGTCACCGGCACCGAGATCGCCAGCGCGCACGGTGAGGCGGCGACCAGCACCACCAGCGCACGTTCGATCCAGGTGACCGGATCCCCGAAGAGCGCGCCAATCACCGCGATGGCTGTGGCGGCGATCATGATGCCGGGCACCAGCGGTTTGGCGATCTTGTCGGCCAAGCGTTGAGCGTCGCCCTTGCGGGCCTGCTCGGCCTCCACGATCCGCACGATCCGTGCCAGGGAGTTGTCCTCGGCGGTCGTGGTGACCTCGACGGTCAGCACACCGGTGCCGTTGATCGCCCCGGCGAACACCTCCGCGCCCGGCCCGGCTTCTACCGGTACCGATTCGCCGGTGATCGCCGAAACATCCAGCGCGCTACGCCCGTCGACGATCACCCCGTCGGTCGCGACCCGCTCACCGGGGCGCACCAGCATCCGATCCCCGACGCGCAGCTCGGCAGGGGCGATGACGGTTTCGGTGCCGTCGCGTAGCACGGTGGCCCGGTCCGGTACCAGGTTCAACAGGGCGCGCAGCCCGCGGCGGGTGCGCGCGACCGCGTACTCCTCGAGGCCCTCGCTGATGGAGAACAGGAACGCCAGCATGGCGGCTTCGCCGACCTCGCCGAGGATCACCGCGCCGATCGCGGCGATCGTCATCAGCGTGCCGACACCGATCTTGCCCTTGGCCAGCCGTTTGAGCGTGGAGGGGACGAAGGTGTATGCACCGACGAGCAGTGCGGCGATCTCCAACCCCAACTCGACGGCGCGTGGGCCGCCGGTCCAGCCGACGATCAGTGCCGCGACCAGCAGCACTCCGGCGACCGCGGCGGCGCGCAGTTCACTGACTTCCCAGAGCTTTTCGGGTTCGCGTTCCTCGGCCTCGCCGTCACCGGCGGGTTCGTCGTGGCCGCAGCCGCATGCGTCGCTCATGCTCGTACCTCCGCGCTCTCCGTCTCGGTGGTGGAGTCGGTGCCGTAGTTCGGGCACAACGCCACCGCATTGCCTGTCGCCGCGAGCAAGGTCTCTGCCGAGGCGAGTAGGTCCATCAACTCCGGGCGGGCCAGGCTGTAGAACACCTGCCGCCCTTGCGGGCGGCCCACGACCAGCCCGCAGTCGCGCAGGCACGCTACGTGCGCCGATACCGTTGACTGAGCCAGTCCGAGCCCGGCCATCAGGTCCAAGACCCGCGCTTCCCCGCACGCCAGCCGGTGCACGATCGCCAACCGTGTCGCATCGGAGAGGCTGTGGAACAGGGCCACCGCCGGATCCAACCCCTGCGTCTCGACGAGGCAACCCCCGCCATCATTAATCGCCATAAAGCGATGATAGCGGCGAAAGCTATTGATATCGAGTGAGAGTGTGATTAATCTCGTTTCAACGATTACATCGTGATATGGCGATCAATTCGTGGTCGCTACGGAGGGAGAACGCGTGAACCAGCAGAAGTCCGCCGTCGTCGAGAACTCGCCTCAGCAACCATCGCCGCCGGGCTCGCCCGGAGTGCTATATCGGTGGGGCGTTCTGATGGCCCGGCGCAGACGTGCGGTCCTGGCGGTCTGGGGACTGCTGCTGGTGGTGTGCGCGGTGGCCTACCCGCTGCTCGAGAACCGGCTCGGTGCGATGGATTTCGGTGTCGAGGGCTCGGAGTCCACCGAGGTGGATCGCCTGGTTGCCCGGCACTTCCCGCAGTTCGGTACGGAACAGGCGGTCATCGTGCTGCAGTCTGGCGCGGTCACCGCCACCGACGCCGAGTTCCGTGCAGCGGTGGCTCGCACGATCACCGCCGCCACCGCGGTCGAGGGCGTGGTCGACGTCGTCGGCCCCTACGACGGGCTGCCCGGATCCCAGATCTCGGCCGACGGTCACGTCGCGATCGCGCTCGCCGGCATGGACGGCGACATGGCCGAACGCGCGAAAGTCGCGCGCGACCTGCAAGACGCCATCGCCACCACCGGCGACGATTCCATCGACGTAGGGGTCACCGGGTACTCGGCGGTACAGAACGCGGCCACCGAACTGCAGAACGCCGACCTGGCCCGCGCCGAGGCAATCGGCATCCCGGTCGCGCTGGTCCTGCTCGTCCTCGCCCTCGGCGCCCTGGCCGCAGCGGCGGTCCCGATCGCAGTGGCCATCGCCGGGATGCTGACCGCGGTCGGAGTGTTGTTCACCCTCACTGCTGTGACCGCGTTCGATTCGCTGACCGTGGCCATGGCCACCATGGTGGGCCTCGGCGTCGGTATCGACTACGCGATGTTCATCGTCAGCCGCTTCCGCGAAGAACTCACCCACCACACCGGGCCAGACCATGCCGCGATCAGCGGCGCCGTCGGTCGCTCCCTCGCCACAGCAGGCAAAACGATTCTGGTCTCGGGCTTGGTGGTGATGATCTCGCTGTGCGCGTTGATCATCATCCAGGCACCGATCTTCCGTGGCATCGCCATCGGCGTCGCCACCGCCGTCACCAGTATGCTCACCGTCGCCGTCACCCTGCTACCCGCCCTGCTCGCCGCCTTGGGCCCGGCTGTCAACCGCGGTAGTCTCCCGGCCCGCTGGCGCCCTGCCGACAGCGCCACCGACGCTCCCGGCGTTCTCGGTGGCCGCTGGGCGCGCTGGGCGTATCTCGTCATGCGCCGACCCGTCCTCTTCGGCACCGCGGCCGCAGCGGTGCTGGTCCTCGCCGCGCTGCCGGTATTCGGGATCCGCTACGGCCTCGACATGGGCACCACCGCCCTCGACGACACCCCGACCGGACGCGCCAGCACCGCATTGAACACCAACTTCCCGCCCGGAGCACTCTCCCCGGTCGAGATCATCGCCACCGGCCCCAGCGACACCCCACTCACCGCAGACGCCGAAGCACGGGTCAACCGATTCCTGACCGAGATCGACGGCGACGCCCGCATCGACACCGTCCTGCCCGCCCAGCTCAATGACGGTCGAATGCTCGCGATGGCGATCCCCTCGGTCACCTTCGACTCGATGGCCGCCACCGACCTCGTCCGCGACCTGCGCAACACAGCCGCCGGCGCAGCCGGAGCCGAGATCCGCATCGGCGGCAGCACCGCCGAATTCGTCGATCTCTCCGACGAAATGACCACCAAACTTCCGCTGGTCGTAGCCCTGGTGCTGACCGCCTCGCTGGTCTTCCTCATCGCCGCTTTCCGCAGTATCGCCTTACCCCTCAAGGCCATCGCGATGAACCTGCTCGCCACCGGCGCCGCCCTCGGTATCACCGTCGCGGTGTTCCAGTGGGGTCTGGGCGAGAACGTCCTCGACTTCACCAGCCCCGGATTCGTGCAGGTCTACCTACCCACCGTGGTGTTCGCGCTACTGTTCGGGCTCTCGATGGACTACGAGGTGTTCCTGATTCGTCGCATCCGCGAATACTGGGACGCCAGCGGCGACAACCAGCGCGCCGTCGCGGCCGGGCTCACCCACACCGCACGCCCCATCACCGCGGCCGCCGCGATCATGATCGCCATCTTCGCAAGCTTCCTCACCGCCGACATCCTCGAACTCAAACAACTCGGACTCGCCCTTGCCGTCGCCGTCGCCATCGACGCCGTCCTCATCCGCCTCGTCCTCGTCCCCGCCCTCATGCGCCTGCTCGGCGGCTGGAACTGGTGGCTGCCCGCCCTCAGGTTTCGCCCACCCAACACTCGCGCACCACGGGCCGCCGCTGAGTAGCGCGGCGATCAGACCAGGTTGATTCGTCGCGGACACGGGACCGGCCGCCGGGGCCACACCGCCCTCGGGGGCAACCGTCACGGCCGGTCTGACCTTCGAGTCGAGTCGAAGGTTCAGGGTCGCGGGGTGGTGATGATGCGTATTACCCAGCTGGCGCGGCGGAGCGGTGTCCCTGCCACCAGCTGCGGCTCTACGTCGGATCTGGCCGAGTTCGTGGAGGCCGGACCGTTCCTGGAAGCGTTCCTCGTGTTGATCGTCATCCCACTGACGCTGGCGTGGCTCACCCCAGGTGTACCGCGCGCCGGGACCGGGCAGCGGGTCTCGGCGCGCGGTGAGCACCGGCGATGGCGCCGTTGATGGCTACGGTGCTGATCACCGTGGTGGCCTCGCAGGCGCCAAACTCGGTGACGGCCTGAGCCAGGTCGCGGCGGTGGTGCGGGCCGGAGTGCCCGCGTCGCCGGAAGGTGTGGCTGCGCAGCCCTCATCGCAGCCGCGGGCGCGAGTCATTGGCGGGACCAGATCAGTCCGAGGAGCCCGAGTCCGATGGGCGAATCCGAGCGGTTGGAGCCATGACAGGCTCACCAGCAGCGTGCCGCTGCTCAGTGCTACGGCCGCGATCAGCAGCGGGGCACCACCGCGCAACAGCCCAGGCAGCAGTGCCGCGGTCCCGATGCAAGCCCGCCAGCGGCGTGTCTAGGTCGCAGCAGCCACAACGGCCTCCCCCGCAGCTCGCCGAGCCACCGCTGCCTGGCGCTGGGTTCGGTGTCGATGGGACAGGGCAGCAGGGGGATTCGCTGCGCTCGAGCAGGTCTTCGCGTCCGGCCGCCAGCGCGGCGGCCAGGGTGTCGCCGGACCGCGGTGAGTTCGGCGAGCTCGGCATCGACCTCGGCGAGCTTGACACCCAGTCCCAGCCGCGGTGAACCCGCCGACGGTGAGCGGCTGCCGAGACGTGAGGGCTGTCGAGGGCGTTCATGTCCGGTCACCGTCCGGTACCTGGTCGATGCGGGTGCAGCACGTCAGGGCGGCGGCGTTGTCGGCCGCGAGCAACCGGGCGAGCAGCACCAGTTCGGCCACGCGCGGGTCTCCGACCGTGTACCGCAGCTTCTTGCCGTCGCGGCGCGCGACGATGTATCCGCAATCGGCCAGACACGACAGGTGCACCGACACCCGCGGCTGGGAGATGCCGGCGTGGGCGACGCAGTCGGCCGAGGTGCGTTCGCCGGCGAGGATGTATTCCAGCAGCTTCAACCGGGTCGGATCCGACAGGGCGCGAAAGAACTTCGCCGTCGTATCCAGATGTGTGCACGCCAGCTCGTCGCCGGGCACGGCGGTCGTGGACCGGGACATGGGGCACCTCCACACCACTTGAACTATTCGCTTAAGCGCATAGTATGAGCCCTGTAGGTATTCGTCAATGCGAATAGCAGCCGTTGGCTGGCGACGCGGTTGCTCAACCCCTCAGGAGGCAGGCGTGGCCACGACACAATCCCGTCCGGATCTGGCGATCGTCGGGTCCGGTTCGGCGGCGTTCGCCGCCGCTATCGCCGCGGTCGGCCACGGCAGGTCCGTGGTGATGATCGAGCGCGACACCGTCGGTGGCACCTGCGTGAACGTCGGGTGTGTGCCGTCGAAGACGTTGCTGGCCGCCGCGGAGGCCCGCCACGCCGCAGCCGCCGCCGACCGGTTTCCCGGCCTGGGTGCCGCTGCGGTGCCGCTGGATTTTCCGGGCCTGATCGCCGGTAAGGACGCGCTGGTCGCGCAGCTGCGGGCAAACAAGTACATCGAGCTGGCGGGCGAGTACGGGTGGGAGATCGTCTCCGGCACGGCAGTGTTCGACGGCACGAGTGCGGCGCCGGGGTTGCGGGTCGGAGCGAACGACGGCGGGACCCGGGTGATCGAGGCTGGCCATTACCTGATCGCGACCGGTGCGACGCCGTGGATCCCGCCGATCGACGGTCTGGTCGAGGCCGGGTATCTGACCTCGACCACCGCCATGGACCTGAAGCGGCTCCCGGAGTCGCTGATCGTGATCGGCGGCAACACTGTCGGGCTCGAACAAGCCCAGTTGTTCGCCCGCCTCGGCACCCGGGTGACGGTGATCGAGGCCCTGGGGCGGCTGGCGCCGGGCGAGGAACCGGAAATCTCGGCCGCGATCGAGGCTGTCTTCGCCGATGAGCATATCGCCGTGTTGACCGCGGCCACCGTCGAGAAGGTCCTGGCCGGTGGCGGCCACAAGCTGGTGAGCGTGCGCACTCGGGCCGGGGTCAGCGAGCTGCGGGCCGAACACGTGTTGGTCGCGACCGGTCGCCGCCCGAACACCGCGGGGCTGGGCCTGGAGGCGGTCGGGGTCGGTGTCGACGGGCGCGGCGCGGTGATCGTCGATGACCGTCAGCGCACCGACAATGCCCGGATCTGGGCGGCCGGGGACGTGGCCGGGGGCCCGCAGTTCGTGTATGTGGCCGCCGCGCAGGGAACGCTGGTGGCCGACAACGCGTTCGCCGACGCGGATCGGGTCCTGGACTACGCCACAGTGCCGCGGCTGACGTTCACCAGCCCCGCCATCGCCGCCGTGGGGCTCACCGAGGCCGAGGCGGTGACGGCCGGATACCGGTGCCGGTGCCGGACGCTGGCGTTGTCGAGTGTGGCGCGGGCGCTGGTCAATCGCGATACCCGTGGCCTGGCCAAGATCGTCGCCGACGCCGATACCGGCCGGATCTTGGGCGTGCACGCGCTGGCCGAGGGTGCCGGAGACCTGATCACCGCCGCCGGATACGCGATGACCGCGGGTATGACCGTCGACCGGCTCGCCCACAGCTGGGCGCCGTATCTGACCATGGCCGAAGCGTTGAAACTGACCGCCCAGACCTTCACCACCGACGTGACGAAACTGTCCTGCTGCGCAGGCTGACGATCTCCTCCAGGAAAGGCCGAGATGAACGGGCACATGACGATCGGCGTGTTGTCGGCGCGGACCGGGGTGAGGGTGAAGGCGTTGCGTGAATACACCGACCTCGGGCTCATCCACACCCTGGGGCGCAGCGCGGCCGGCTACCGCCTGTACACCGATGACGCACTGTGGTGTGTGCGGTTCATCGGCGAGCTGCGCGGGCTTGGGCTCACCATCGCCGAGATCTGCCAGCTCACCGATGACGCCGTCGATAGTGGAGACGGAGCGGTCGGCGCGCGTCTGGCCGAGCTACTGGAGCGGTCGCGACAGCGGCTGCACCGCCGGATCAGCGACGCCCAGCAGATCCTCGACCGCATCGACGACTTCACCAGCATCCACCGTGCGCGGTGGGCCGCCGACGATGTGTGCTGGACCGAGGTCCGTGCCGATGCCCGACGCGGGCTTGACTCTGCCCCCGGGGGCAGACCCTACCGTCATCGACATCGCACCCGACGCATTCTCGGAAAGGCTGACTCTCATGAGCACCGACTCCATTCCCGCCGACGTTTTCGCCACGATCGCACCAGCCGACCGTGACCGGGCGCTGCTGCGGGCCGCGCTGCGGCTGCTGGCCCACGGAGCGCCGGTCACCGTCACGGAGTTGGCGGCCGCAGCCGGTGTCGACGCCGGAGATCTCGAAGAGACACCGATCGGCGCCGACATCGAATACGACGAGCAGGGCCGGGTCCTCGGGTGGGGATTGACCCTGAATCCGACCCCGCACCGATTCACCGTCGCAGGCCATCAGCTCTACACCTGGTGTGCGCCCGACACGCTCGTCTTCCCCGCCGTGATCGGGGCGAGCGCACACGTCGAATCCGAGTGCCCGGTTACCGTCAGCGCCGTGCGATTGACCGTCGATCCAGTCACGGGAGTCACCGACCTGCAACCGGCCGCCGCGATGGTGGCCTTCGTCGACCCCGCCGGGATCCGGGGCGGGCAGGTCCGCGCCACCTGCTGCAATCCGCAGATGTTCCTGGCCACTCCCGACGCCGCCGAGCAGTGGCGATCCGAGCATCCTGGGATGACCGTGCTACCGGTCGCCGACGCCTACACCCAGCTCGCACGCCCACTGGCCGAGGCGCTCATCGACCCGGCCGGCGAGGCGCCGTGCTGCTGACTCAGAACAGGGTGTCGCGCACCCACAAGGGCCGGTACCCGGTCGGGCCGAGCTGGGCGAGTTCGGCGTCGATATCGGTCTTGAACGCGCCGAAGAAGACCTCCGATCACACCAAGAGGTCAAGCCGCGATCTCGAAGGACGCGTCCTGAGCGGGCCCGAACGCCTTGATCGGGTCGTAGTGCTGACCGGTTTGCAAGCAGTAGTGGAGCTGCCCGAGCAAGCGGTCGAAGAGGTGCCGAAGCGCAGCGGCGTGCCGATCGCCGCGGTCGCGTCCTCGGCGTTAATGGTCTTGGGGTGCGCCGGCTTTCGCCATCGCGGCGAACGCCCAAAGGAATCCTGCAGCGTTGAGTCGGTTGTTCTTCACCACGCGGCGGGTAATCGAGATGCTGCGCCCGGAGGCCCGCGTGATCAGCACAGAACCGGCGTAGGTCCTTCAGCGAACGGGCGTCGGTGAACCGCTCGCGGTCGTCGCCGATCTCGCCGAGCACCCGAGCGCCGGAGAGGTCAGCCAGGCCAGGAAAACTGGTGATCACCGCGTAGTCGGGGTACTGCTGGAATGCCTCGGTAGTGGCCTCGGTGAGCTGATCCACGGCGGCGCATTCAGCATCGACGCCACCCAGCAGCGCGAGGGCCTGGCGGCCGAAGGCATCCGCTGATCTACAGATCGAGAGTCAGGGTGGCGGTGCGCGCTCGAGATACGCACGGGTAGATGACTCCGGTGACGAGCGCTACTGACACGAGTGACGAATCCCCAGGTCGCCAACTGACATCCAAATGACGGATCTCAGGCCACGTGTTGCATCTGATGCAATATGCAGGGGCTTACTGAATACCCTGCGTATTGACTTCGTGCGTATAGCTGCCAGATCGGGCCGCGCGTTGGCGACTCTTCGGTCGTCTATTCAGACGATCGTTTATGAAGTAGTTCAGTGGTGAGCTTGTGTGCGCGGGCGGTGATGTCGTCGCGGACGAGGCGCATTCGGTCGATGCCGTCGATGCCGCGTTCGGAGGGCTCGTCGGTGTCCCAGTTGATGACGGTGACGCCGGGGACGTCGACGACCGCTTCGCGTCCCAGGGTGATGACCTTGTCGACGCGGGCGAGTAAGGCTGGGTCGATTCCGGCCGGGGTATGGCCTGTGATGTCGACGCCGACTTCGGAAAGCGCTTGAGCGGAGAGTGTGTTGACCGCAGTGCCGGGGCGAGTGCCGGCTGAGTGAACCTCGATCGCGTTGCCTGCGGCTTGTCGTAGGAGGCCTTCAGCCATCACGGACTTGCCGCCGTTCTTGACGCAGACGAACAACACGGACGGCGTCATGGCAAGTCCCTGTCGGTGGGCCGAGCGCTGGGGGTGAAACGGTGTCGGAGTGCGAGGGAGACGTAGACCAGGGCGACCAGGACCGGGACTTCGATGAGTGGTCCGACGACGCCGGCCAAGGCTTGGCCGGAGGTGGCGCCGTAGGTGCCGATCGCGACGGCGATCGCCAGCTCGAAGTTGTTGCCTGCGGCGGTGAATGCGAGGGTAGTAGTGCGCTCATAGCCCAGGCAAAGGAAGGTGCCGAGGAGGTAACCGCCGCCCCACATGATCGCGAAGTACGCCAGCAGTGGCAATGCAATGCGGGCGACGTCGCCGGGGCGGGAGGTGATCTGGTCGCCTTGCAGGCTGAACAGCAGCACGATCGTGAACAGCAGCCCGTAGAGGGCCCACGGCCCGATCCGAGGTAGGAAGGTCTCCTCGTACCAGTCATGGCCGCGGCTGCGTTCCCCGATTCTGCGGCTCAGGTATCCGGCGAGTAGGGGGATGCCCAGGAATATCAACACCGATTTCGCGATCTGCCACGGCGAGGCATCGATAGTGGTCTGCTCCAAACCCAGCCAGCCGGGCATCACGGATAGGTAGAACCAGCCGAGCACAGCGAACATCACGACCTGGAACACCGAGTTGATTGCCACCAGCACGGCGGCGGCCTCGCGATCACCGCAGGCGAGGTCGTTCCAGATGATCACCATCGCGATGCAGCGGGCGAGGCCGACAATGATCAGACCGGTGCGGTATTCGGGGAGGTCGGGCAGAAGTAGCCAGGCGAGAGCGAACATCAGTGCCGGGCCGACGACCCAGTTCAATACCAGCGATCCGATCAGCAGGCGTCGATCGCCGGTGACGGTGTCGAGGCGGTCGTAGCGGACCTTCGCCAGCACCGGGTACATCATGATCAGCAACCCGAGTGCGATCGGCAGTGAGATCCCGTCGACCTGGATCTTGTCGATAGCGGTGTTCAGGCCGGGTATTAGGCGGCCGAGTAGCAGCCCGGCGACCATCGACAACCCGATCCACACCGGAAGGAACCGATCGAGCGTCGACAACTTTCCGGCAACGCTGCGGCTGGACGTCTGGACGCTCACGCCGTGGCCTGCGCAGTCAGAGGCGCCACGATTGCGGCGACGGCGTCGAGGGCGTCCGGAACGACCCGGTAGTGCATCCACGATCCGCGCCGCTCGGACTCGAGGAGCCCGGCGGTTCGCAGGACTTTCAAGTGATGCGAGACCGTCGGCTGCGAGACATCGACCGCTGGCGAGATGTCGCACACGCACGCCTGGCCGCCGTCGTGACTGGCGATCAGACTGAATAGCTGCAATCGTACCGGATCGGCGAGTGCCTTGAACACCACGGTCGCCTGTACCGACTGTTCAGGTGTCAACGGCTCACGCACTAGCGGCGAGCACCGTACTGGCGAGGTCTCAATCCCCAGCGGCTTAGACATACATCAATATTGACGTATATCTATATGGTCCGCAACACGAAGGGCGCCGCCCAGTTGGGCGGCGCCCTCCCCGGGACGGGTTAACCCGGCGTCAACAGCACGAGGAGGCCGGTGTGCAGCACGCCGACGAGCCTTGCGAATCCTGCGTCAGGCCGAGGTCAGAGCCCTCCGAGGCGAGGGCAGGGGCCTCGCCGAACGTATTGGAGTCGGCCAGGACTGTGTAGACCTCCCAGCGTTCGCCGTCGGGGGCACCGACCCACACCTTGTCCTGGGTAGCGAAGCAGCAGGTGGTGTTGATCTGCTCCTCAGTGAACAGCCCTTCGCCTGCGAGGCGGGCAATCTCGCCATGCACGGTCTCGCTGGAGTGGACCTGCCGATGGTCGACATCAGTGCCCCGATCTGCTGTGCGCCCGTGTCGGCGGCCCCTCTCGATGACGACACCGCCCTAGAAATCGCTCTGCGGCTCAAGGCGCTGGCCGATCCGGTCCGGATCAAACTCGTCTCGATTCTGCTCACTGACACCGGTGAGGGGATCTGCACCTGCGACCTCGCGACCGCGGTCAGCCTCACCGAGGCCACCACGAGCCACCACCTGGGGCAGCTCCGCAAGGCCGGCATGGTCGCACCTGACCGACGAGGGATGAACGTCTACTACCGTGCCCGGCCAGAGTCGTTGGAAGCGCTGCGCAGCGTTCTCAGCGCCACCACGGGGTGCTGCTGAACCGTCGCAGGCGCGGTCAGTTGAGCACCTGCGTCAGCCCCCCTCATCGGCAACCGCGCCACGCAACGCAAGGCACATAGCGGTGCGTGGCGGAAACCAAATGAAGAAGTGTCACCACCAAGACCCCTCACACTGTCACCAGTGTCTTGATGCGGAAGTGACACCGATGTCCTGCGAGATGACACCCGACACTGCGAATCCCCCGACCGACCTTTCGAACGTACATTCGAGAGTAACCCCGATCTTCGATGTTCGCAACCTCTTGATCAGAATCACACAAGACCGGGGACGAAATGCCCTGACCTGGAACGTCGCAGCGGTGTGAACTAGAAGTGCTAGAACGAAACGGACACCCCGGGAGAAGGAGATGACTGATGACTGTGGGCGACGGCTCGATGGTCGTGGCGGTTGATGGCTCGGACAATGGCCTGGTCGCCACGCGGTGGGCGGCAGCCGCGGCCGAACGCGAGAAGCTCCCTTTGGACGTGGTCACTGCCTTCGAGATCCCGCCGATCGTGCCGACGCAGGCGTTTCTCGACGGGCTGCGCGCCGAGGCTCACCAGGGTGTCGACGAGGCGGCCGCGCTCGCCGAGAAGGTGGCGCCTGGGCTGCAGGTGACGGCATCTGTCGTCGAAGGGCGCCCGGCTCTGTTGTTGCAGGAGTTGTCGTCGCGGGCGAAGTGCCTGGTGGTGGGTAGTCGCGGACGCGGGGGAGTCGCGGGATTGTTGCTCGGATCGGTGAGCACCTATGTGGTGGCACACGGCGATTGCCCGGTCGTGGTGGTGCCGTCCGTGGAAGCGTCGGAGCCGGCGACGGGCCCCGTCGTTGTGGGCCTGGACGGTTCGCAGGTCGCGCATGAGGCGGCGGTGGAGGCGTTTCGGCAGGCGCAGGCCCTGAACACCTCGGTGGTTGCCGTGCACACCTACAGCGCGTTGTCGGGTGAGGTCATCGGCGGTCGGCACCTGCCGCCGCGGGAACAACTCCACGACGAGGCGGTGGAACTGGTGGCAACCCAGCTCCGTGACGTACGCGAGCAGTACCCCGACGTCGACGTGAAAACCGTGCTGAGCGTGGACAAGCCGGCGCAGAGCATCCTCGATCATGCGAAGGACGCCCCGCTCGTGGTGCTCGGCAATCGTGGACGAGGTGGCTTCCGCGGACTGCTGCTGGGTTCGACATGCCAGTCGGTCTTGCACGTCGCGCAGTGTCCGGTGATGGTGGTGCACACGCAATAGGCTTCTGCGCCGGCAGGGTTCAGCGATCGACGATGGTCGCCAATCCCTGCCGGAACGCTGCCGTGCTCGCCGGGGTCGTGTTGAATCGCCAGTCGCGTTCCTTGTCGGTCTGAAACCACAGGAGCGCCTCGAGGCGAGGCTCGGCGTCGACGATCGTGAAGAAGTCAGCAATCCAGTCCGCCTTCGCCTCGGGTGACGGGCCGTCGGCGCATCCGACCTCCGTGATCAGCAGCGGCTGGTTGCCGCCGACCTCCCGCAGCCGACTGAGGCTGGGCGGGAACAGGTCTCGCGCCGACTGCCAATGGTGGCCGGGTGCTTCGCCCCAGTTGTAGCCGTCCACGGCCAGATAGTCGACAACGCCATGACCCGGATACGCATCGGCGAAATCCGTGGTCGCGGCCGTCAGCGCGTTGGGTGCCCAGACGAAGCGCACGTTGTCGGCACCGACGTCGTCGAAGATGCGCCACATGCGGTTCCACGCCGCCCGATACCCAGCGGCTGTGTTTCCGCCGATGCCGATCGCCCACGGATACCAGGTTCCGTTCATCTCCTGTGCGAACCGCAGCAGGATCGGCTTGCCCCAATCCACGAGCTGCGTCGCCCAGCGTCGGAAGTCATCGTCGAAGTCGCCGGATGCGATGCGTGACAACGCATACCGCGGTTGCTCGATCCCGCCGTCGGGTTGCCACGGCTCGAGACTGAGCAAAGGTCCGGCCCCGGCTTCGACGATCGCGTCGAGGTCGGCGATCGGTGCGTTGTCGCCGATCGCGGCGAACCGGTGCAGATACCCGGGGGCCGCGCCGGCCAGCGCGGCGAGCTGATCGATAGGCGACGGCGACGACGCACTCGCCGGTAGGACGCTCGGGATGTAGGCACCCCAGCGACGGTCGGGGACGGGTTCACCGTCAGTCGCCGGCGACGAGCATGCCGCCAACGGCAACGTCGCCGACCCGGCGAGCAACAGCGTGCGCAAGACCTCGCGGCGCGACCAGCCACGCGTCAGCGTGCGATCGGTCGGTGCGGTGGTCATGAGTCCATCTTGGCGGGTCGGTGCCGGCAGCGCCGTGGAGGGGATGCCGCCGCCGCAGTTGCTGAGGCGAGAACGTCGTGCATCGCAGCCGAGAACCTGCACGCCGACACGCGACGGCTTTCCCGCGTCTGTAGCCTTCGGAGCGCGGTGGTATTCACGTCAGCCGCCGGTAGCGGGGTGCGCGGACACCAAGGACTTGGCCGAGACAAGGAGCCTGCACATGACCACCTCGACCGCGGAGCCTGCCGCGACCGGCCGCTCCTCTTGGTTGCCGATGATCGGGTTGTTCCTCGCCCAGGTCATGATGTCCTTCAACGTCGCGGCCCTGCCGGTGTCCTTGGGCGGCATGGTCGAGGACTTCGACGTCGCGCCGACCGTCGCGAGTACCACCATCGTCGTCTATGGTCTCGTCGTCGCAGCCCTGGTGATGTTGGGGGCCAAACTCGGTCAACGTATCGGTTGGCTGCTGATCTTCCGGATCGTCGTCGGTGTGTTCGCCTGCTCGGCGATCCTGATGATCGTTTCGCCCGCCGTTGGCTGGGCCATCGCGGGTCAGGCGTTGGCCGGTGCGGCAGCCGCCATCATCGTGCCATCGTTGGTCGCCTTGATCGCCGCGAACTATCACGGGGACCAGCAGGCGACGGCGATCGGCTCTCTCGGGTCGGCTCGTGCGGTGTCGGGGGTGAGCGCCTTCTTCCTCGGTGGTGCGCTGGGCACGCTGGTCGGATGGCGCCCCGTCTTCGGAATCGTGCTGGCACTTGCGGTTCTCATCCTGATCTTCAGCTTCACGCTCACCTCGGTGCCCGGTGACCCGGACATCACGATCGACGTCTTCGCCGCAATCCTGATCGGCATCGGCATCATGTCGCTCACGCTGGGTTTCAACAACCTCAACAACTGGGGGGCGTTCTACGCCGATCCCGCAGCACCTTTCGACATCGCCGGGGTCTCCCCGGCGCCCATGCTGATCGTCGCGGGCGTGGTCTTGGTGCAGGCGTTCTTCATGTGGACGCGACGGCGGATGGCGGCCGGCAAGGTTCCGCTGGTCGACCTGTCGGTGCTGCGCAGTTCGCGCGAGCGCTCGGCGGTCTACGCCATGTTCATCGTCGTGGCGATGGAAGCAGCACTGAATTTCACGGTGCCGCTCTACGTGCAGATCGTGCAGGGACGTACACCCTTCGACACCGCGCTCGCGATGATGCCCTTCAATCTCACGGTGTTCATCACCGCCACGCTTGTTGTGCGCGTGTACAAGCGATACACGCCGCGGGCGATCGGAGTGTTCTCGTTCGTTCTCACGACTGCTGCGCTGATCTGGCTGGCGTACGTTGTGTCGAATAATTGGGAGACGCTGCCGACCATTTTCGGTCTCATCGTCTTCGGTGTCGGTCAAGGTGCGCTCGTGACGCTGGTGTTCAACGTGCTGGTCACGTCGGCGCCCAAAAAGCTGGCCGGTGACGTGGGCTCGATCCGCGGTACCACGCAGAATCTCGCGTCTGCCGTCGGCACCGCGGTCATGGGCGCGCTGTTGGTCACTCTGCTGAGCATCGGTGTCGGACAAGCAGTCGTCGACAACCCGCGCCTGCCCGATTCGCTGGTGTCGCAGGTGAACCTGGACAACGTGAACTTCGTCAGCAATGACGAGTTGCGTGAGGTGCTCGACGCCACCACAGCCACCCCCGAGCAGATCGATGAAGCGGTCCGGGTGAACGAAGACACTCGACTCACGACATTGAAGTACGGGCTGTTGCTCCTCGCCGCCTTGAGCGCAACCGCAATCGTGCCCGCCGGCCGCCTGCCGAATTATCGGCCGGGTGAGATTCCCGAAGATACCTACGGGGAAGACCGCTGAGGATCGCTGCTGCCTGTTCAAGCCCGAGGCGGTCCGGGTGGTCAGAGCTACGGCAAGTCGCAACTGCCTCCGGTGGTGGGGGTGACGTGGTCGCCGTGACGGGCCGTGGTCGACGCCGTTCCCGCGGGCCGATTCGGATCCCGCAGGTGAGGTCGGGGAACGCGGCCCGTCGACGACCCGCGCGACCCGAGCCGACCCGAGCGACGGCGACTCGACCCGGCCGCCGCCTCGTGGACCCGCATCGGAGATACTGCATCAGTTCCGCGACGACAACATTCCGCCGCCCAGCGCATGGGATCTGGAGGAGCCCTGATGACCGATGAGACCGCACCGCGCAAGCTGGTGATCTGCCTGGACGGCACCACCAACGAACCCGAGACCGGCTTCACCAACGTGGCACGGATGTTCGACGCCTGCGTCAAGGACTCCGGCCAGCTGGTCTACTACGACCCGGGCGTCGGCACGATGGGGTCGCGCGCCGCGGTCACCCAGACCGGTCGTGCGCTGACGCGGTTCGCGGGCATGGTGGCCGGATTCGGCATCCGCGACAACATCGAAGAGGCCTACACCTGGCTGTGTCAGCGGTATCGGCCTGGCGACGAGATCTACGTGTTCGGTTTCTCCCGCGGCGCCTACACGGCGCGCGCATTGACCGGGATGCTGCGCACCGTCGGGCTGTTACACGCCGACGCCGTCAATTTGGTGCCCTACGCGCTGAAGCTGTACACGCGGTCGGGGCCGAACACCGACTCAACCGACGGACCTGCGGATCGTACGGCGGAGAGGGAATTCTGGAAGTTGCGCAACGACTTCCGGGCCAAGTTCGGCAACCCCGACTTTCCCGGCCCGTTCCGCAACACCAAGCAGGTCCGCTTTCTTGGCGTCTGGGACACGGTCAAATCAGTTGGCTGGCTGAATCTTCGCGCCCGCTTCGAGGTGGCGCGCTGGCCGTTCACCGCCAACATCGACAACGTGCAGACCGCACGGCACGCCCTGGCCATCGACGAACGGCGACGCCCCTTCGCCGAATACCGATTCGCCGCAGATGCCACCGCCGATCGAGATGTGCAGGAGGTGTGGTTCGCGGGCGTGCACGGCGACGTCGGCGGCCAGTGCCGCGACGACAGCCGCCTACCCGACATCGCCCTGGCGTGGATGATCGACGAAGCGCACGCTGCGGGTATACGCGTCGACGAGAAAGCGTACCGGCGGATACTCGGTGTGAAATTCGGTCAGCCCCTCGACGGCGACCTGGCGTTGGGTGAGATCGTCCCCAACGCGAGTCCGTGGCGCTTCGCGGGTGGCTGGCGGACGCGGCGGCCGCGAGCCGACGATGTGGTACACCCCAGCGTCACGCATCGCGTTGCCGCGACGCGTCGTGATCGGCAGCCTTATCGGTCACCGCTCGACGGGTGACGGTCAGCTGCGTTGGCTTGCCGCGGGCCGCTTCCGATCCCGCAGGTGCTGTTGGAGAACGCGGCCCGTCGACGACCCGCGCGACCCAAGCCGACCCGCGGCACGCTCACTCCCGCATCCGCTCGCGCGCCAGCGCAACTCGCAACTGAGCGACCCATTCAGGGCTCAACCGGTCGATCCCGTACTCCAACACCAGCAGGGCACCGGTGAGCGTGGCTCCCAGCAGCCGCATGAGCGCAGCGACCTGATCGCGATCGGGCACGGTTTCGATGACCCGGCAGTGGCGACGCTCTGCTCGACCAGTTGCTGCCACGATCGTGCGTTCATGTGATCAGGCTACGAACGCACTCCGACACAATCGGGTCGGCGGGAATGCAGCCTAGGCGGCAGCAGCAGCCGCCACCGCCTGCTTGCGCCGATACAGCACACCCGCCGCACCCACAGCGGCGCCGGCCAGCGCGAGCACGCCCACACGTTCACCTTCGAGTCGATGCCCGAGCAGCCCGTCCACCGAGTACCGGCCGGGACCGGTCAACGCGAGTGCCGCGGACGCGACACCCAGCACCGCGGGGAACTCGAGGCCGCCGTTCTGCGAGAAGAATCCATTGGGCCGGTGCACGTCGGCGGCGGCCAGCATCGCCGCCGCGCCCGCTGCCGACGCAACCCGTGTACCCGCACCCAGTGCGACCAGTCCGCCCGCGGCCTCACTCACGCCGGCGGTGACCGCCGACAATTTGGCCGGCTTGAATCCCATCGCGTCCATCCCGGCTGCGGTGCCGTCGATGCCCGGGCCGTTGAACCAGCCCGCCAGCTTCTGCGTGCCGTGCGCGAACAGCGTGGCGCCCACGGCGGTGCGCAGCGTCAGAAGTCCCAGGTCGAGTGCCTTCGTGCGTGACTTGTCAGCAGACATGGCAAAGCTCCTTGATCGTTAGCGGTGCAAACCTAAAACAGTACTGTAGTCCGCTTAGCTGAGAGGCTCCTGGCCGCCCCTCTGCCCCGGCGCCTCAGGTTTCACGCTCGTGTCCCGTGGTAACCCGACAGCCATGACCGATCAGAACGATGCACCGGACCTCGACGACGTGATGACTCCCACCGAGGACGTCACTCCCGATCATCGCGAGCACGCCAAGGAGCCCAAGCACCTCGACGACGACGCGCTCGCGCAGCGCGCCGAGCACGAGCAGCAGCTGGTCGACGACGCACGTGACGACTGATTGTGGCCACTGAGCACTGAGGAGGCGACACCGTGACCGACCAACCGCCCGAAGAACTCTCGACCGTCCAACTCGTCGAGCGACTGCAGCATCAGACCACGACGCTGGTCAAAACCGAGATCCGCGACGCCCTCGACGAGGTGAAGACCAAGAGCAGCCGATTCGGCGTCGGCGTCGGAGTGTCCGGCGCCGGTGCGCTGCTGCTGTTCTTCGGCCTCGCCACGATGGTGGCGGCGGCCGTCATCGGGTTGGCCAATGCCGTCGACCCGTGGCTGTCGGCGGTGATCGTCGGTGCCGTGCTGCTGGTGATCGGAGCCGTGGTCGCGGGGATCGGGGCCCAACGCGCCAAGGCTGCCGTACCGCCGGCACCGCAACACACCGCCGCCAGCGTTCAGCGCGACGTCGACACTGTGAAGGAGCATCTACGATGACCACCCCCGACGACCCGCCCGTCGAGCAGCAGCGCGAAGAGCTCGCCCAGACCGTCGACGCGCTCACCGACAAACTGGATGTGCGTGCGCGCGCCCACGACGCCGCCGAGCACACGGTGCAAGCGGCGTCCGCGACCGCCCGCGACAACCGACAGCTCCTGATCGGTGTCGCCGCAGCGGTCCTCGCGGTCGGCGCGGTTGTGGTGATCCGCCGCAGGATTCGATAGGAATGGTCACATGAGCAACGTCTCCAAGACTCTGTACAAACCACTCGCGCTCGGCATCAGCATCCTCGGCGGTATGGCCGCCGGTGCGGTGTTCAACAAGGTGTGGGCGCACTTCTCCGACGAACCCGACGCGCCGAACCCGAAAGACCTGCAGCGCAGCACCAGGGAGGTCCTGGCGGCGGCTGCGCTGCAGGGATTGATCTACGGAGTGGTGAAGGCGGCGATCGACCGCGCGGGCGCCCAGGGCTACAAGGCCGTCACCCACGAAACACCGGAGTAGCTCTTACCGAGAGCTTGGCTTCGCACTCTGGCGTGCGCGGACCGTGCCGCCCACGCCAGAGTGCGAAACCTTGTCGCACAACCGGTTACCGAGTCATCGCGTCATCACTGGGCGTGGGCCTCGATCTGCTCGGGTCTGCCCTTCGCCTCCACTTCGATCTTTCGCGGTTTGGCCCGCTCGGCCAGCGGGATCGTCAGTGTCAGAACGCCATTGTCGTAGTCGGCGGTGATACGCGAGGTGTCGATGCCCTCGCCCAACGACAGCTGCCGCCGATACGTACCCGCGAAGCGTTCGCTGCTCAGCCACTGCACCCCCTCGTCCGACGGCGCGCTGCGCTGCGCGGACAGGGTCAGCGTGCCGTTGTCGACACTGATGTCGATGGAGCCGGGATCGGCGCCGGGCAGGTCGGCCACCAACATGTAGTGATCGTCGACCTTGTACAGATCCAGCGGCATGAACCGCGGGGTCCGCTGGGTGCCGGTCATCGAACCGGTCATCAGCCCCCGAGTAAGCGCATCAACATCGCTGAACGGATCAAAACGAAGCACAGCCACTCACCTCCTGAACCAAGGCTGCCCGCCACCCGTTGACGAGCAGCTCATTCGCTGTACGACTCCATAAATAGCACTGGATCGCCGATTGCGCTAGCACTCGGAAGCAAAGAGTGCTAAAAAATTCTTGTTCGTTTCGCGCCAGCGCTTCACCGCCGGAATGACAAGGAGGACACCATGACTGCGCGTGAATCCGATCTCATACTGCCGCCGGTCCGATGGCCGGATCCGTCGCCGCGGGAACAATGGTGGACTTCGGTGATGGCAGCTGCCGACCCTGCGCGGGACGTGGACCACGCGGGTGCCACCGTCAGGTCGGCGGAGGCCGCACGATGAGTGTCGCGCTCGGGCCGTCGCACGCGCCGGCGCCCGGTGGTGGTTCCGACGGTGGATGGGGGCCGACGGAGGCATTGTGCTCGGCATTGCTCGCGACCTTCGGGTTCGTCGTCACCTTCTTGCTCATCTTCGTCGGGGCGTCGGCGACGGCGGTGGTGCTGGCCGCGCTCGTTGCCGTCGGGTCCGTGGTGGTGGAGATTCACCTGCTCAACCGGTTGCCGTAGCCGGGCTCCCTCGCCCGTTGACCGGGTGCCGTTTCTCGTTGACTGGGCGCTAGATTTCGTTGACTGGGCGCCGTTTTCCGTTGACTGTGCGCTGGTTTCGGTCGATTGGGCGTTTCGTGTCGATGCGACCAAGCGCCCGCGCCCACACGACCGCACACCCGCGCCGACCGACTCGGTGCTACCGTCTCCCTATGCTGAGTCTGCAGAAAGGCGCATGAGGCGCCCCCGTCGTTTGTTGGTGCGCGTCGTTGAGATGTCCGTGGGCGACGGAGCGCTCGCACCTCCCCGGGTTGGAGCGGTCACCGATTTTCCGGTCGGCTTCGTCGAAGCCGGGTCGGCGTTCGCCAGCCGTCGCGTGCGAGATGCCGAGGTCATGACGGTGCGCGGCGTGCTCGAACTCGAGGACCGAGGGCCGTTCGAGCACCACGATCATGACGCCGGTGTGTCCTATTGGATGTGGCAAGGTCTACTGCGCGGCGACGGCTGGACCGCCACTTGGCATGGCACGCGACCGCTGACCGGACCCGTCGAGCTGACCGGCTACTTCACGTCGGCATTGAACGTCGACAACCCGGGACGCGTGCGCGGCCGCATCACCCGCGTGCGCATCATCTCCGAGGCCTATCGACCCGTCGACGACTCGTGGGAGGTCATCGGCGGGGCACCGGCCCACTACCGAGACGTCCAGCGCGCCCCGCACTTTCACGGAGACGATGTCACCGTGACCGCCGACGGCATGGGCTACCGGGACACCGCGATCTTGATCGACCTCGACCTCGATGACGTTGCACCGCCGCCCGTTCGCCCACGTGTCGTGCCCGGTCACGTCTCCGTTGCCGGCGATTCGACGGTGTGGGTCTCCGACACCGAGCTGCCGGTGGTCGCCCGCATCGACACCCGGGCCAACGACGCTGTCGAATACGTGCTTCCGGGACTGCCCGCCGACTTTCGCCGCGTATATGCCACTCCCACAGGCTGTTGGGCGACGGAGCCACGAGCGGTGTACCGCATCACCGCCGGGGAGGGAGCGTACCGAGTCGCCGACGTCGGTGCCGCCATTGCAGCGGTCAGCGGCGAGACGCTCCTCGCTCACCACGCGACCCGGGGGTGGACGCTCTACGAACCGGACCGACCACCGCTGCCCGTCGACCTTCCCGACTCGGAGACCATCGGCTTCCCGGGCGTTGACCGCCACACCGGCGACTTCGTGCTGCTGTCCCGGGCAGGCTCCACACAGTTGCGGCTGGTGCGGGTCAGCACCTCCGGGGAGGTGAGCGTCGGACCGGTCCTCGAGCAGTTGGGTCGGCATGCGTGGCCGGCCTTGGCCGGTACACCGCTACGCATCCTCTACGGCCGCGGGCAGGCGGCGATCGTCAACGACGACCTGACGCTCGGCCCGGCCGATCGCCTACCCAAAGAGCCCATCACGGGCGGCGGGGTCGATGACGACGTGTGGATCGAGACGTTTCGTGCACGACGAGACTCCGATGATCTGGCCACGCAATGGTGGCCGCTGCCGCCGCCGGACGACCTGAACACGACGCTGCCCAGAGAGCCGCGGTTGACCATCCTCGACGCCGCCACCCTGACGCCACACGTCAGCTGGTCCGTCGACAAGCCCCGGTCGGTCGCTGCGGATGGTCCGAATGTCTGGATCTGCGACCGCAAGCGGCTCTTTCGAGCTCATCGTCACTCGTCGGCGCAACCCACACCCATAGATGTGTCAGCGATGATCACCGAGTCGATCCCACCTGCGACAGGTGGTGCACGCGCCGATGAGTGAATCGGACACTACGTCGACAAGCCTGCGCCCTCAGAAAGGATGTTGCCTTCGAGTGGCGGTTCCGTCGTGGCAGCATCGGAGTCATGCACTCGATCAGGCGGTGGGCGTGGTGTTCGGTTCTCGCGCCCCTCCTGCTTTGCATCGTCGTGTTCGCGATCATGGCAGTGCTCAACGAGCACGCCAATCCGTCATCCGCGCTGGACGTGGCGGCCAACTGGATGTTGGTGATGATCTTCGGAACGATGTTCTACCTGCCGGCGATTCCGGTCACAGTGTTGGGAGTCTTGGCGGTGACCGAGCTACCCCGCCTCGGTCGGGTGGTCGCGACAGCCGGGCTGCTGTGGATGTCCGCAGTGTGGTCGTTCGCGATCGCCGGCGTCGGGCGGCCTACGTTCGACCCGCAACCGTACGACGACGTGAGCTGGGCGGCGACACTCACCGTGCCCGAACTGCTCGTCTTCGCTGTGCCCTACGTCGGGATGCTGGTGCTCAACGTCGTCACGCTTTGTGTGCTGTGGCGCCCATCGAGTTGGCGTTGTGAGACATTCGGTCATGGCGTCGCCGTAGATGCCGAAGTGCGATCGACGTCTGGCGATCACACCCTGTAGTAGCGACCGAGGCAAACGTACTTATGTGATCCCGCTACGAGGCGCCACCGGCTATATCATAAGTGGCATGGCGAGGATGTCCCTGTATCTTCCGGACGACTTGAAACGAGCGATTGAGCTCGAGGCACGTCGCCGGGCGATTCCTGAGGCCGAAGTCGTGCGCCAAACGCTCCGCGATGCTCTCAGTCGCAACACCGTTCGTCCGCGTGGTGCGCTCTTCACCGGGAGTGAACCCGCCGCTGACCGAGTGGGTGAGCTTCTCGATGGGTTCGGTAAGTGATAGCAAACACCAGAACACAGTCGACACGGCACGGCTCGCGCGCTGAACGACTGGTGCTCGCTGAGCTGGCCTCGGGGGCGTGGGAACTCGCCGCGATGCCACGCGATCGACTGGCGGCGGCGACTGCCGTTGTCGAGCGGTACTCCGACGTCCCGATCGGAATCGCCGATGCATCCAACATCGTGCTGGCCGACGTGTATCAGACCAGAACGATTGCAACACTTGACCATCGGCACTTCGGGGTACTCCGGCTCGGTGACGGATCGGCGCCGATCATCGTGCCCTGAACCGTGTGGTGCGTCGAGGTGGCGCATGCTCCGACCGGTCAGTTGAAACCGAAGATCGGGGGTAGGGCCACCACCACCAGCGCCGCCCAGATCCCGAAGACCGGCAGATACCTCGTCTGCCAGCGTTCCATAGCGCCGAAAACCGCACGTCCTCGGAGAAATCCGACGAGCAGCCACGCAGACCAGAACAGGTTGACCAGCAGCACCGCATTCATGCCCAAGCCGACCACCTTGTTCGGGGTGACGCCTGACTGGGTGATCCTGGTCAGCATCACTGCCAGCATGAGCGCATCGACCGCGAGCGCACTGACCACGAGGATCAGCTGCATTCGATCGAACACGTCCGGCGGCAGCAGGGGATCGCGGGCCGAGATGGCGTACAGCAGTAAGCCGAAGACGAGCACCAGGATGGCGTCCATCAAAATCAGCAGATCACGGTCGGCGTCGACCACGCTGCCTCGCACCGCGAGCGCGACCAGCAGCACCAACAGCATGACCGTCGTCAGCGGGGTGAAGACACGCGTCAGGACGGGCGCGATGTTCTCGACGACAGCTTGTTTCGCCTCTACCAGCCAGGCCGCAATGATCATCGCGCCGGCCGAGCCGAACGGCAGTATCCAGCCTTCGACCACCCATTCGACATCCATGCCGAGGGCGTCGAACGCCTGGATCGTGAGGGCGATCAGCACCCCGCCGCCGAGGCCGAGCAAGGCCAGATAGACCAACCATTCGCCGGTGAAGCGGATGAAATCCATCCGCCGGCGGTCGGATCGCCATTCACCGCCGACATACGCGACGCCGACGACGAACCACAGAACGACCGGGGCATGCAGTGCCGCGATGATCTCCGTGGCGTTGCCCTCGGCAAAGGGGTACACGTTCAGGACGACTGCCGCCACGGCGAACGGCAACAGGAGCGCCGCCGCGGTGCGCGCTCTCATCTGTCGCTTCCACGCGAAGTACCCGGTGAGGAACGGCAGCACGAAAAGGCCGACGTTACGGGCGAAGTCGTTCTCGGGCAGGATCGTCGACCCGATCTTGACGGCAACTCCGGCGACGATGGCGAATCCGATCGTCGCGACCAGGTCACGACGGGCCGGGTGATCGCCGGGACGGTCGGTCTCGGGCATGAGCACGAGTTGCTTCCAGAGCCGATCGGAATGCTCTCGGGCGAACTCTCGCGAGATCGAGTCGACGTCGCCCATCCGTTTGACCGCCACCAGGAACGCCTCGTCATCCATCAGGCCGCTTGCCGACAAGTCTGAGATCTGATTGCGCAGATGGTCTTCCATCTCATCGACGTCGGCCGCGGATATGGCCTGGTGGCGTTCGACGAACCCGCGCCACTGTCCGATCTGCGATTCCAATTCTGCGCCGGCGTCCATCAGGCCCTCCCTTCAGCGGGCGGTGGCAGCGCAATACTGCGCCACACCTGATCCAGCGCATCGGCGACGACATCCCACTGGGCACGACGTTGCGCCAACATCTCGAGGCCGGCGGGGCTGATCGCATAGTGCTTGCGCCGACGCCCCGTCTCCGAGACACCCCACGACGACGACACCAGTCCCAGCCTCTCCAGGCGATGCAGCAACGGATACAACATCCCGTCGGTCCACTGCAACTGGCCGCCGGAGAGTTCGTTGACCCGTTTCAGAATCGCGTAACCATAAGATTCGCCGTCGGCGAGAATCCCCAACACCAGCGGGGTTGCCGAGGCGGCCACGAGATCCTTGTCGATGAACATCCGGCTCCTATACCTAGAGCAGCTAGGG
Source organism: Gordonia aquimaris (assembly GCF_026262595.1). NCBI lineage: Bacteria > Bacillati > Actinomycetota > Actinomycetes > Mycobacteriales > Gordoniaceae > Gordonia > Gordonia aquimaris. Next base: position 302,038 of record NZ_JAPKFM010000002.1, read on the forward strand.
TAGCAGCTCTAGGTATGGGGCGTCACGCGATCATTTCGATCCAGGAGGTCACATATCCATCGGTCATACGCGCGTCAGGCAATGCGTACACCCTTGGGCAATCTTCCGGCCGGCACCCGTAGGCGTCGCGCCGCGATGATCAACCCGATCCCGCCGAACACGACGTTGATGAGCAGCCCGAGATACCAGCTGTCGCCGACGCGGGCGTGTTGGTGCGCACGCTGATCGCGATAGAACGCGCTCGGTCCATCGTCGCCGGAGCTGCTGAAGTAGACGGTCTGCTCGGCACACTTCGGCGCATCGACGTAGGGGCCCATGCGCGTGGACGACAGCATCTCCGCGATCGGCGCGGCGAGAGTCGGGCCGGCCGGGGAGGTGTCCGACGCCCAGCTATTGACCGGAGGATTGTCGTGCGGAGCAACGATGTCGGGCACGATCAGGACCGGATTCGGCGCGAGCAGCCACCAGATGCGTTCGGTGTGATGGAAGGTCTGCGTCACCTCGACATCCGCGCAGGGCGGGGGCGTCCGGACCGGTTCGGAAAATTCTTCCGGCCAGTCATACTGTGCGCGCACCACCTGGTGCTCCTGTGCGGTCGTGGCGTAGAGCAGCCCGAACAGCGCCGGAAGTCCCAGCAGCAGAAAGAACACCGTCGCCTGGGTCAACACCGCCGACCCGGCCGGGCGTGGCGTCACCGCCGAGAACCCCAGTCCGATACCGCAATAGCAGGCGAACAACAGGGCGCAGACGACGACACCCAGGACACCCGGGCCGATGCCATAGGGTGCCGTCACGATCGCCCACACCAGATACGGCAGCGCGACCATCAGCAACGCCAGACAGCTCACCCAGTTGCCGATCAATTTGCCCACGGCAAGTTGCCAATTGCTGATCGGGGTCGCCTGCACCACGGCGAGCGTGGCGTCCTTGCGGTCACCGTTGATCGCGGTCGCGGTCAACGTGGGCGCCAGCACGATTCCCAGGAACAGCAGACTGCCCAGCACGATCGTGTACAGGTTCTGCGCCCAGTCGCGGTAGGCTGCGCCCGCCGGGCTCAGCGCGACGAACATCGAACCGAACACGACTGCGGAAATCACGAGGAACGCCACCGTCAGCGTGATCTTCCAGCGGGTGGTGCGTACCCGCTGGCGCAGTTCGAGGCCGATGAGGACCCCGACCACCGAGCACCACTGCCGAAACCGTCGGAGGCGCGGCGTCGGCGGCCCGGCAGTCGGCATCGTCTCACTGGTGGCAGTCATCGTCACGTCCTGTCGGCGTCGAGAGCCAGATAGGCGTCCTCGAGTTCGGTGTCGACGCGGGCGAATTCGACGACCTGTCGGCCCGCGGTGATCATTTCGGCGAGATGTCGAGCGGCGGCCCGCTCGTCTGCGAAGCGCATCGTGATCGCCGACGCCGCCGGCTGATTGGCCTCGCGGATGCGCCAGCGATGTCCCGCCGACAGCTCGGAGGGGCGGGTGCGGCCCTCGGTCATGATGATCACGTCGTCGACCATCTCCGACAGCTCGGTGAGGATGTGCGACGAGATCACCACGGCGCAACCGGAATCGGCCAACGTGCGCAGTTGATCCCGCAGCTCCACCCGCGACCGCGGATCCATCCCGGAGGCCGGCTCATCCAGCAGCAGTACGCGCGGACGATGCACCAGGGTGCGCGCAAAACCCAAGCGCTGCTTCTGCCCGCGCGAGAGCTCGTGGGCGGGCCGGTCGGCGAACTCGGCCAGGTGCACCAACTCCAGAAGTTCGACGGCCCGACGTCGCGCGTCGGTGCGGGGGAGCCCGTGCAGTCGACCGAAGGTGGTCAGGATCTCGCCCGCGGTCAGGCTGTCCCAGGTGCCGAACACATCGGGCATCCAACCGACCATCGATCGCAGCCGCGGCGCGTCGATCTCGGCGCCGTCGGTGGTGATCGTGCCGGAATCGGGTTGCAGCAGTCCGGCGAGCATCAGCAGCAGGGTGGTCTTTCCGGCGCCGTTCGGGCCGACGAGGCCGGTGATCGACCCTGTTGACACCGAGATGTCGGCGCCCGCCACCGCGACGTGGCGCCCGAACGTCCGGCTGAGGCCGTTCGCAGTCAAGGTCATGGGCGGCACACCGTCGGGCGCGCGGCGGGATCGGTCGTCATCGCACCCGTCACGTTCCGGTCGCCGACGACGTCAGTCGTCAGGTGGGTCATTGCGCTCCCGCTTCTGGCGCTCTTGTTCTCGCGCGGACTGTCGTTGCTGTTCGGCGCGGTCGCGCAGTTGCTGGAGGAACGCGCGGTCGGCTTCTGGGTCGGCCGGAATGTAGCGACCAGGAGTGTCGTATTCGGGGAACTCGCTGGCGCCTCCGGCACGAGCACGGCGGGGGAACTCATCGGCGGTCGGGCGGCCGAACGCCAACCACAGCAAGGCGCCGACAAGGGGGATGATCACCACGAGTGCCACCCACGCCAGTTTCGGTAGGCCGCGGACGCGCGCGTCGTCGGTGTTGATGATGTCGATCAGCGCGATCACGAGGATCACCAGGTAGATCAAGCCGAGATACGGCATCGGCGCGCTCCTCCTTCACGTCCCGGACAGCACCGACCTTCACATCGTTGCTTGTGCGGCAATGGTTACACCGATCCCGTGCCACACCTCATGCGACGTGATTGCGTTGGAGCACGCACAGATGGGAACTCGCGACGCAAAAAACGTGCCAGTTGCCTGCAGATTGCTGACAGATCTCCGCGGAAGTCACATCAGTGGCCACCGCTCGAGACGCAACCGGCTACTGTCCCGACCCGTGAGAGTGAACGCGAGGTCACGATTCTGGATCGTTGTGCTGGCAGTGCTGTTGGCAGTGGCCGCCAGTGCAGGCACATCAGGTGATGCCCGGGGCGACGACGACGTGTCGGTGGGTACGCCGAACTGGTCGGGGCTCGACGTCACCGACTACTCAGGCCCCATACCCGGGCGGTCGGGGACACTGATCGCGCAGGTCCCGTTGGCCGAATCGCTGACTCTGCCGGCGGCGGCCGAGGCCTACCGCATCCAGTTCTCGACCCCGAATCAGCATGGTGCGATGGCAACCAGTACCGGTGCGGTGTTCGTTCCCAAGGGGCACGCACCTGCCGGCGGATGGCCGGTGATCTCGTGGGCGCACGGAACGGTCGGGATGGCCGACGCGTGCACCCCTTCTGCGTTTCCACGGAGCGCCCGCGACGTCACCTACCTCGGTCATTGGCTCGATCAGGGTTACGCCGTGGTCGCCGCAGACTATGTGGGACTCGGCACGCCCGGATTGATGAGCTATCTGAACGGGGTCACAGCGGCCCACGCAATCGTCGATGCCGTCATAGCCTCCCATCAGATGGATCTTCCGCTGTCCCCACGGTGGGCGATCATCGGCCAATCACAGGGCGCCGCTGCAGCATTGAACGGTGCACGCTATGCCACCGAGTTCAGCCGCGGCTCGAAGCTGGACTATCGGGGTGTGGTCGCCACCGGAATTCCGGCGAACTTGGAGTACCTGTACCAGAATCTGGGGCCCGTCGTTCCGCCTTTTGCTCTGCCGGGTGGTCTGAACGCCTATACGGCCTACATTCTCGCGGGCCTCGACGAGGCGCGTCCCGACCTGCGGGTGAGTTCGGTCATGACCGCGAAAGGCGTTGCGCGGCTCGCGGAAGGCCGTGAGACGTGCTACCCCGTTCTGAAGGATGCTCTGGCGGGGGACCACGTCGCGTCCTGGTTCGCTGCCCCCTTGGCATCGCTTCCCGGCCTGGTACCGGCTCTCCACCGCTACATGTCGACGCCCTACAAGGGCTACGACCGACCGATCTTCCTCGGGCAGGGCCTGCGCGACACAGATGTGCCGGCACCCTCGGCGCTCTCCCTGTATGCGCAGATGAAAGCCAACAACCAGCCGGTCGAACTCCGCGTGTACCCCGACGACGATCACTCGAGCGCGGTCCTGGCGTCCATGCCGGACTCAACGCCGTTCGTCGCTCGTATTCTCCGGTGATCGGCTGCTCGCCACTTTGAGGAGGTGACCGTGCGTTCGCGAACTCCCGTCACCAGCGACGACTCGCGAGCTCACCCGGCCGCGTGGATTCGCGAGATGGTTCGTCTCAAGCCGGCCACAATGCCGGTGGGGCACATGATTCGAAGCGGCATCGTCGTCGGCGGGCCGTTCGTCGTGGGCGTGCTGATCGACGACGTCCTCACCGGGATGTGGATCGCTTTGGCGGGTCTGCTCTTGGCGGCGGGCGAGCGTGCGGGCACCTACCGCTTGAACTTTGCGATCGTTCTGATCTCCACCCCGATCGCAGCCACCGGATACGTTCTCGGTTTCCTGCAGCACATTCCGTGGGCAGCGATGATCCTGGTGATGGTCGCTCTTGCGCTCGGATGCGGATTGATCGCCGGTCTGGGGCCCGCATTCTCGGTCGCCGGGATGCAGTTTCTGGTGATCGCGTCGATCGCGATCGGTGCCTCGAGCATCTCCAATTGGTGGATACCGCTGGCACTGTACTTCGTCGGCGGAATCATCTACGCGGCACTGCTGGCCGTCGAAATGGTGATCGCACCACGACGGCCCCAGCGGTTGGCCCTCCAGGAGATGCTGCACAACCTGGCGGGCCTGGCCCACGCCCGCAGCGCTGACCTCCGCGACGGCGGCGACCGGTGCGGGGCGGCCATGGGGGCGTGCCAGTCCGCGCGCCGAACCGCGGTGACGCGCATCGCGGAGTTGACCGTCCCCGGCACCGATTCGTTGCGTACCTGGCATCTGACCAGTGCAGTCATCTTCGACGCCGAGCGTGTCGAGGCGCTGTTGATCGGAGAGCGGAGTGTGAGCGCTGTCGACGCCGTTGCTCGACAGCTGGACGCGCTGACCACGGTCGTCAGCGCAGAGAAGGAGGCGACGTCGACGACGGCGACCGAAAGCGCGACGAGCATTCGCGGGGGCCCATCACCGCGCCCCTCTCCGCTGGAGCAGAGTATGACCGAACTGGCGGAGGCTGTGCGCCACGGTCACGACGGTCGGATGGTACGGCACCCCGTGACTGTTCCGGCCATTGGCGGCGAGGTGGTGGCGGCCGCCGGCCGGCTCGCGCTCTGTTTCGGCATCGCGGTGGCCGCCAAGTTGTATTTTCCGTCGACCCATTGGTTTTGGGTGCCGCTGACGGTGTGCTTGGTGATGAAGCCGGACTTCGGATCGGTGTTCTCGAGGGCAATCCTGCGTGTCCTGGGCACCATCGCGGGCGCGGCGGTCGCCAGCATCATCATCGTGGTCGTCCCTAAAGGTCTCGGCATCGGGATCGCGATCGGCCTGCTTGCCGCCGCTGTTCCGTATCTGATGTTGCGGTCTTACGCACTGCAGGCCGTGGCGATCACACCTGTGGTGATCCTGCTGATCGATCTCATCAGCCCTGGTACGGAGTCGGTGAACGACGCCTGGCAGCGTATCGCGGCCACCGTGCTGGGTGGGGCCATCGTGCTCGTGTTCGGATACCTGATCTGGCCGCACAGCCGACAGGCGTGGGTCGCGGCGACCTTCGCCACCGCGACCGAGAGGATCGCTGCGTTCCTCACCACCGCAGCCACCCCGATCCCGGAGGATGGCCGCACGGCAGCCGAACGTCACACCGCGTTGGTTTCTGCCCGGCGGACCGCCTATCGCACGCTGTCAGATCTCGACATCCGAATGCAGCGCGCGTTGTCCGAGCCTCCGCCCGCAGAGACCGTCGCACGAGCGTGGATTCCGGCGATCGCGGCGACCAGCAGGCTTGCCGATGCGGTATCCGCCTATGCCGACGATCGCGTGAACGCAGACGCACCACCGAATCCAGCAGGTGCCGGTGTGGTGGCCGCGGTCATTCTCCAGCTCGGACGCGGAGACTCTCCGGACCCCGTCGAGGTCACCGACGATCGATTGAGTGCAGTCGCCGCCGGCGTGAACACGCTTCGCGCCACATTGCATCACGACGGAGACCGCGACGGCGAAGAATCCCGATGAAACCGATCATGAAAGACCGGGAACCGGTGCACCAGGAGGTCAGGCCTCGTTGAGACGGAACCTGACCTTCAAGGTCACCTGGAAGTGTGCGACCTGACCGTTTTCGACGTGGCCACGGGTCTCGACCGCCTCGAACCGTTCCACGTGCTCCAGCGTGACGTTGCGGACATCCCGGGAGCACGACACACCCGGCAGGTTTCGCTGCCGACGCGCAGCGGGTATCCGCTAGAACCCGTGATCGATGAGGAGGCGGATGTGGTGACCGAACCCGAAGATCGTGTACCGACCGACGAACAGGTGCACGAACGATGTGAGCAGCTCGCAGAACTCGTCGGACGTCATGAGCTCACGGTGGCCACCGCCGAGTCACTCACCGCGGGCAATCTCGCGTCCCATCTGGGCCGCGCCACGGCGTCGGGTGACTGGTACTGCGGAGGCGTCGTCGCTTATCGCAAGGAGGTCAAGCATGCCGTGCTGCACGCACCGCCCGGCCCAGTGGTGAGTGAGGACGCCGCCCGAGCGATGGCAAAAAGTGTCGCCGAACTCATGGACGCTCATGTGGCGCTGGCGGTGACTGGGGAAGCGGGACCGCAGTGCCAGGAAGATGTGCCGCCCGGCACGGTGTGGTTCGGCATGTACCGTCGCGGCGAGGTCTGGACCGAACACCACGTCTTCGACGGTGAACCCGAGAGCGTCTTGGCGCAGACCATCGGACGCAGCCTGGACCTGCTGCTGGAGCTCGCCGACAACTCCCGAACCAGCGACACACGATCGGAAGGGACACGCTGACATGACCGGCCTCCGCGACGAGATCCGACGCGAACTGCACCCGGCCGCGACCATCGATCCCGCAGACGAGGTCGAACGGCGCGTCACATTCCTGGCCGATTACCTGCGCACTACTCCGGCACGCGGATACGTCCTCGGCATCAGCGGCGGGCAGGACAGCACCCTGGCTGGACGGCTCAGCCGCCTTGCCGTCGAACGCATCTCCGGTGACGCGGAGTTCGTCGCGGTACAGCTGCCGTACGGACAGCAGTCCGATCAAGCCGACGTTGACATCGCGCTGGAGTTCATCGCACCTACCCTCACCTGCAACGTCGACATCAAGTCCATGGTGGACGCGGCGTCGTCAGCCGCCGCGCAGGGCCTTGGGGTCGAACAGATCAGCGACTTCGTCCGAGGCAATATCAAGGCGCGCCAACGAATGGTTGCGCAGTACACGATCGCGGGGGAGCGCAACCTGTTGGTGGTGGGCACCGATCACGCGGCCGAGGCGGTCACCGGATTCTTCACCAAATATGGGGACGGCGGCAGCGACGTCAACCCGCTGGCCGGGCTGACGAAAAGTCAGGGTGCGCAACTTCTCCGCCACCTCGGAGCGCCGGAGAGCACCTGGACCAAGGTGCCCACCGCCGACCTCGAAGACGACCGCCCGGCGTTACCCGACGAAGAAGCCCTCGGCGTCAACTATGCCGACATCGACCGCTACCTGCAGGGCGAAGATGTCGAGGCCGCGGCCGCCGACGTCATCGAATCCACCTACCTGCGTACGCGCCACAAGCGGGCGCTGCCGGTGGATCCGTACGACAGCTGGTGGCGCAACTGAGGTGCTCGCTTGCCCGCGACACCAGGGTTTCGGTAGCCGACCTATGGGAATCCTGCAGTCATGAGCAGGACGGTGTCGGCCATCGTCGCCGGGGCCGCGTCCGCAGTCGCTGCGGTCGCCGCCCGCGACCTCTTCCAGCGTAAACACGCGCTGCTGCGCAACTATCCATTGCTTGGTCATGCCCGCTACTGGCTGGAGTCGATCGGCCCCGAACTGCGGCAGTACATCGTGGCAGCCAACGACGAAGAACGCCCGTTCACCCGTGATCAGCGCCGATGGGTGTACGCGTCGGCGAAGAAGGAGAACAACTACTTCGGTTTCGGCACCGACAACGACCTCGAGTTCACGTCGGGCTACGCGGTGATCAAGCATCGGACGTTCGCCCGGTCGGTGCCGCAATCGACGCCGCAGGCCGGCCACTCGGCCATCGTGCCCTGTGCCAAGGTGATCGGGCAGGCGCACGATCGTCGACACGCGTTTCGGCCGGAGTCGGTGGTCAACATTTCGGCGATGAGTTTCGGTTCCTTGTCGGGAAACGCGATCGAGGCACTCAATCGGGGTGCGGCACTGGCCGGTTGTCTGCAGAACGCCGGTGAGGGCGGGATCTCCCGATATCACCGGCACGGTGGCGAGCTGATCTTTCAGATCGGCACCGCCTACTTCGGATGTCGCGACGACGACGGCCGCTTCGATCTCACGCTCCTGCGCGACGTCGTCGCGTCGGCGCCGGTGCGGGCATTGGAGATCAAGCTGAGTCAGGGCGCCAAACCGAGTCTCGGTGGGCTGCTACCGGCGGCCAAGGTCACCGACGAGATAGCCCGAACCAGAGGCATCCCGCGCGACCGCGACTGCGTCAGCCCGTCGCGTCACGCCGAATTCTCCGACACCGACAGTCTGCTCGAGTGGATCGAATTGCTCGCCGAAGAGACGGGGCTGCCCGTCGGCATCAAGGCGGCGATCGGCGACCTCGACTTCTGGTACGAACTGACCGAGCTGATGGAATCCACCGGCCGTGGACCGGATTTCGTGACCGTCGATGGCGGTGAGGGCGGTACGGGTGCAGCGCCGCTGATCTTCACCGACAGTGTGTCACTGCCGTTTCAGATCGGCTTCGCGCAGGTGTATCGGATCTTCGCCGCACGCGGACTGAGCGAAAAAGTCACCTTCATCGGCGGTGGCAAACTCGGCCTGCCGGACAATGCCATCGTCGCGTTCGCTTTGGGTATCGACATGGTCAACGTCGCCCGCGAGGCGATGCTCGCGATCGGATGCATCCAGGCACAGAAGTGCCATACCGACACCTGCCCCACTGGGGTGGCGACGCAAAATGATTGGCTGGCGCGCGGTCTGGTTCCCGGGGTAAAAGCCGAACGGGCAGCGAACTACATCCGCACGCTGCGTCGCGACCTGCTCAAGGTAGCGCAGGCGTGCGGCGTCGAGCATCCCGGCCTGATCGGTTGCGATTCCGTCGACATCCTCACCGGCCGCACCGTTTCCACGCCGCTGGACGCGGTCTACGGGTACGAGCCCGGGATGGGGTTGCCGTCCGACGCCGATCGGCGTGCGGTCATCCGGTTGATGAGCACCCAGGCAAGCGAGGGTGGTTCCGCACCGCCGTCGGCGACGAGCGTCGGCTGAGGTCAGGCCTCGTTGAGACGGAACCCGACCTTCAACGTCACCTGAAAGTGGGCGACCTGACCATTCTCGATGTGGCCACGGGTCTCAACCACCTCAAACCACTCCACGTGCTCCAGAGTCGCGCCGGCCCGGGAGATGGCGCCCTTGATCGCGTCGTCGATGCTGGTCGTCGACGAACCGACGATCTCGGTCACGCGGTACACATTGTCGCTCATCGGATCCTCCGTGATGTCGATGGTTGACGTGGGGCAGCGCCTGTTCGGGCAACCACTCCACATCGCTGTGCGCGGCAGCAGGGTTACCGGGCTGGTGGCACCTCAAACCCAGTCACTGTGCCGCACGTTCGTATCTGGTCAGCGTCTACCGGTCACCAATTTCACCAGGAACAGCAAGATCACCGACCCGAGCAGGGCGGTGAAGAAGGTGAACCACCATCCGCCGCTGGCGGTGTCGAAGGCGAAGCTGAGCAAGAATCCGCCCAGGAACGCGCCGATGATGCCGACGACCACATTCAGCAGAATGCCCATCTGGGCGTCGGTGCCCATGATCTTGCTGGCCAGCCATCCGGCGATCCCACCGATGATGATGTAGCCGATCCAGCCCACCGCTGTCGTTGTCGTGGACCGCTCGGCCACCACTGTGTACACCACGTCTGACGCGCTCACGTCGCAACCTCTCTGTCGTTCGTGCTTTCCGCTGTGCGAACTCTGTCGCCCTCGCACGAGGCGTCCTCGAATACCCCGAGGATGGAAACTCAAACCGCGCAGCGGTATCTCGGACCGACGTTTGGGGTTGTGCCTACGGGGGCATTCCGACGTCACGTTGCGGTTCAACCCTCCGCCGTGGCGGCCTCGCCGAACGCAGTCTCCAGGTGCGAACCAGCAATGCGCTCCTCGCAGCAACGCGTCGGCATTGAGCATGACTGCACATCTGAGGAGAGAACATGTTTCGCCACACCGACTACCTGCAGTTCGACGTCAAGCCAGAAAAGCCCGATCCCGTCTACGCGCACAAATTGCAGGAGCTCATCGGCGGCGCCTACGGCGAGATGACGGTGACGATGCAGTACCTGATGCAGGGCTGGAACTGCCGCATGAAGGGCAAGTACAAAGATCTGATCATGGACATCGCCACCGAGGAGATGGGCCACGTGGAGATGATCGCCACCATGATCGCACGGTTGCTGGAAGGTGCACCCGCCACCGACTCGACGAAGAACGCGGCCGGAGACCCGGTGGTTGCAGCTGTGCTGGGTGGAATGGATCCGCAGCAGGCGATCGTGTCCGGCGGCGGAGCGATGCTGGCCAACAGCAACGGTGTGCCGTGGAATGGAAGCTATATCGTCGCGAGCGGAAACCTGCTGGCGGACTTCCGTTCCAATGCTGCAGGGGAGTCGCAGGGCCGGCTGCAAACTGCCCGGCTGTTCCACATGACCGACGACCCGGGCGTCAAGGACATGTTGCGGTTCAACCTGGCTCGCGACACCTATCACCAGAATCTGTGGCTGGCCGCCATCGAGGAACTCAAAGCCGACGGCCTCGAAGACACCATCGCGCCCGACGATCTGCTCGACGAGGAACACACCGAACACGCGACGAGCCTGTGGCACCTGTCCGACGGCCCCGACGCGGACAAGGGCAGATGGGCCCACGGCACCGCGCCCGACGGCAAGCACGAGATGGGTTTCCTGGCCGATCCGCAGCCCCTGGGGGACAAGCAGTCCGGTCCGCCGCCGGACCCCAAGTTGTACGCCACCTACGACGGCGCGTTGGGTGAGCCGAGCAAGCCCGCTTTTGGTACCGAAAAGGGTGTGATGGGCAAGATCAAGGACGCTGTCGACCCGGATCCGACGGGCTAGGCGAGGTGCGGCCGTTATCGGAACGTTACCATGGTCGCGAAGATGGCACGATGTCGTGGACGCGGTGGATGACGGCCTCGCACCTCCTTAGCGTTGAGAACGAGTTCGGGACCGCGAGGGGAGAAGCCACGATGTCAGCAGCACAGGAAACGGCCGTCGCGCGTGAGTCGCAGACAATCGATTCGGTGATCGATCACGCACGGGCCGCCGTCGTCATAGGCGCATCTTTCGGTGCGAGTGCGTTGCTGACCTTCGGCATGTTCTTCGCGTAGCCAGTCGGCGCAACCGTTACGTGGAGCACGTTCGTGCTATGCCGGTGTGCCACCTGTGTCGATGAGTTCCGTCCACAGGTGGCGCACACCACGGCGGCATAGCTGAGGCGCGATGCCCGTCCGACTACCCTGCGATGTGATGTCGAAGAACAGGTCGAGCAAGCAGCAGAACCGCGATCGCCGCAAGGCCAAGCGGGCATCGCGCGGCGAATCCAACGTCGTCCCGCTGTTCCCGCAGTCCATGACGACGCCATCCTCGCTGATCCCGGCCGGATTTCAGGAGTGGGTGTCGACCGAGCTCTTCTCCGACGATGAGGTGCCCGCCGACGGGTTCACCGAACAACTCGAGATCCTGTTGCAGGCGGTGGCCGGTGTGCATCCGGAGTTCGACGCCACCGCGTGGACGATGGACGACGTCGAGGCCATGGGTGGCTTCCTGGAGTTCATGATCGAGAAAGAATCGATCCCGGTCGACCAGGCGCGGGTGATCGCCTACGCGGGCATGACGTTGGCGAGGTTCTTGACGGAGCACGGCCGGTGGGCCGGTGACCCCGATGCGCCCGCATTCGCCCAGGAGCGACTCCCCGCTGCGGTCGGGCTGATGATGGGCACCACCGAGATCGGACCCGTTGACGAGGACGCCGAACGAGCGGCACTGATGGCCACCGAACCGTTGGCACGGATCACGGTGCTGCTGGGCTGGCTGGGCGACGGCCGCCCCACCACGCCGAATCGGTGGCTCAAACCGGCAGCCGCCCGTGAACTCGCCCAAGCGCTCGGCCTCGAGATGCCGGCCGGCCGCACCTCCATGAGCAATTTCGCACCTCTCCGCCACCTGTGGCTCTATGCGCAGGCGATGGGGTTGATCAAGGTGAATACGGTGCGGGCGACGCCGGTGGTGAGTGCGGCGGAGTGGGAAGCCGCGCCGGTGCAGGCTCCTCGCAACGCATTGACCAACTGGATCGACAGCATGTTCCCCGAAGACGTCGACACCGAGTTCTCCGCACAGTTCTACGAGAGTCTGGCTGCCATCATCATGGCCGGCTGCACGAACTTCGCGAACACGCGCGCCGACATCGACGGCTGGGTGGAGAAGCTGGGATACAGCGAAGTGCTCGTGCGTGCGCTGCACGGCCGGCTGGCCTCGTGCATCGAGGAGGGATGGCTGACGCTCGAAGCCGACACCTACGTGGTGCCCGAGGCGCTCCGGCCGGCTGTGCTGCCCGCGATACCGCAACTGGGCCAGATGCAGGCGGCCAACGACGACGCCCTGTTCACCGACGCCCCCATCGATGGTGACCTGCATGTGCGGATCGAGCTCGACGGGGTGAGCCCGCCGGTGTGGCGGCTGCTCGTCGTCAACTCACTCACCACGCTGACCGAATTCCACGACATCCTGCAGACGGTGTTCGACTGGGAGAACAGTCATCTGCATCAATTCATCGCCGGTGGCCGACGGTGGATGGACGAGCGCGCGCTGACCGGCGAGGGTCGCGGTGATCTGCACAGCGAATACGACGTCATGGTCGGCGACATCCTCCGTGCGCCCGGCGCGCAGATGATCTACGAGTACGACTTCGGCGACGGGTGGTCGCACCTGATCACCGTGTCCGACATCAAGCCGGCTCCCGACGAGCGACATCCAGAGGTCCTCGATGGAGAGGGGATGGCACCGCTCGAGGACGTCGGCGGTCCGCCCGGGTGGGAAGACTTCGTTGCTGCGGTCAGCGACCCGCGCCACCCCGACCACGCCGAACGACGCGAGTGGGCCGGCTTGGCGCCGGGACAATCGTTCGATCCGACTGCGTTTGACCTCGCGGCGGTGAATCGGCAACTGCGGCGGTTGTTTAGCTGATCAAGGGCGGTCAGCTACACCGCGGACCCGAGAACATCGCTGTGGCCGTGTCGACGGCACCAACTGACGATATAGCGCGCGTGCAACCCACACCACCGGTACACGGAAGCCTGTGTGAGCGGCAGACGTTCGTCGTGCTCGTTGCGCGCGAGCATCATCGGTCCGATGTAGCTGCTCGCCACTTTGTTCGCCGTGTTCTGCGAGACCTTCGCGACCGATGCCAATCCGGCGTTGTCCGAGGCACTTCCGGAGGCGATCGCCCCGGCCAGTCGCGCTGCTGTGGTGCCGCGACGGCTGTCGAAGAGTTCGAACAGCGCGGGACGCGAAGTGCGGGGCACCGTGGTGGGTAGGCGTTGCCCGAGCGCTACGGTGCGCAACGCCGATATGAGTGCGCGCAGACCGTCCGACTTCGCGATCACGCCGGACACGTCGTCACGCAATCGCGCCTCGGCGAGGTGGTCTTCTTCCATCGAATGGCCCTGAGTTGCGAGCAGAACCGGCGCCGATCGATTCACCGTGTGCAATCCTTCGATGACGTCGAGACCGTCGAAGGTCCATTCCAGATCGGGCCGATTGAAGATCAGGTCGGCGCTGACCACATCGAACCGCACACGGGCGGCGATTGCATTGCGGAATTCGACGTCATCGCGGGCGACCACAACGGTGACGTCATCGAATTCCGACTCCAGAGGACCGGCAACAATGTGTCCGAGTGGAGATGCGATGAGGATTCGTAAACCAGCAGGCACGTGCGCAATCATGCCCTATCGGGTCATCGCACGCGCAATTCACAATCAGTGACGCCAGGATTTCCCATGCGTCGGGCATTGCCGCCCCGTGCTGTCGCACGAAAGGCACGTGAGGCGACCGGCGATGCCGTAGCTGCCGGCCAGCCCATCACAGGCCGGGCAGGGCACCAGCGGTCGCCCACATGTTCCGCATTCTTGCCGCGCGGGCTGCTGCGATTGCGTGTCGATGGGATCAGCGTACGCAGCGGGCGTGGCCACATCTTTAGGCCAAAACGACGAAAACGTGCGTGCAGAAATAGAACCGTCAGGCGACCGGCGTGGTGGTCGTGGTCGTCGTTATCTCGGGTGTGGTCGTTTCCACCGTCGGTTCCTCGGTCGGCGTCACTATCTCCGGTGTCGTGGTCTCCACCGTCGGTTCCTGAGTGATCTCGGGAGCCGGCGCAGGCGCCTGCGTGGTGGGATCGGTGGTCGTCGGCGTGGTGACCTCCGGGAGTGCCCGCCAGACCGCGGTGGCCACGTCGACGTCGACGGCCGACGCGTTCGGCGGGGTCAGCGAGACCGACCACACTCCCTCGGCATTGGTGGCCGAGTCGACCGAGGTACTCAGTAGCGACGACGCGTAGACCTCGCGGGCCACGGAGTCGCTGCAGTCCAACGTGAGTCGGGTGGCGGTGGTCGGTTCGGCCGGCACCGTGCAACTGACCGAGGTGTCATCGTCGTCGAAGGTCAACGAGCCGATCTGCTCGCCGGAGCCGGTGAACGTGGTGGGGCGCGGACGCTCGGACGAGTCGGGCGACGATGCCGCTGCCGACGCCGACTGAGCTGCGGCAGATTCCCCGCCCGCGGGCGCGGACTCGCCGCCGGCGATGGCCGGTGCGGATTGGCCTGCGCTGAGCTCCATCTCGGGGGAGTTGCCGTCTTCGGCGGCACGCTCCACCACGGCCTCCGCGGGCTGCGGGCTGCCGGCCTCGGCCAGACCGTTCTGCTCGGCTTCCTCGTCGCTGGTGGCGGTGAACGGCACGTTCAGGTCGGCGGGCGTGGGCAGGGGACCGGTCTGCGGCGGTACGCCGGTGAGGTTGAGTACGTTGCCGACGGTGCGCGTGAACAGTTGCGCGTTGTCGACGTTGATCAGCGATAGCGCGGCGGCCGCCAACGTCGCGGTGGGATCGGCTGCAGGTGCAACGACTGTCGTATTGTTCACGACCGTCACGTTCTCGGTGTGATAGGCCACCCGCACCACATTGTGCGTGTGATAGCTGCGCCATGGGGCGCCGACCACCCGATAACCGCCGACCGGTGCCGCTGCGGGCGGTGCTAGCGGGTTGCCGCAGGAGCAGATCGCGCGGGGCACACCGGAACCGTCGACGAGCACCGGCGTGCCGGCCTGCAGGACCGACTGGAACGCATAAGCGCTACCGCTGCGGTAGGAGTGGTTAGTGACCCAGGTGTCGGCGGTCAGCACCACCGGCGTCAGGGTGTTGAGGTAGTAGGGGATGTCGCTGGGGTTGATGCCGAAGACACTCGCCCACGCACGTGCCGCCGACGGATCGTTGGCCAGCGAATTGCCCAGCGCCGCGACGTCGCAGCTGGCGGTGCCACCGGCCCCGTACAACCCCTGTTCGGTGCCGTTGACCACGCGAACGCCGCGGTCCTGCGCACCCCGGGTGGATGCGAGTTGCACGTCGGTGGGCAGCTCCCGGTTGGTGAGTGCGACCGACGGTGTGAACGGATCCGGTTGCGTCTCACCGACGCCGAACAATCGCAGCGCCGGCGTCAACGGATTGCCGTCCTCAGACTTCACCGACAGCACGACGATGCTGGTGACGACCAATGCCAGCACGGCGACAATGGACCCCAAAATCAGGGTCTTCTTGCGCTGGTTGTCCGGCGAACCAGATGATGGCGGGAATGTGGGATAGGGGCCCGGGTTGTCGGGGAATGTCATCGCTCGACTTTCTGCAGCGCACAGTGGGACATGACAGAACAGCGGTACAGCGGGATGCCGTGGCGGACAGAGATACCCCCGAGAACCTTCTGATCTCACGCCCATGATTGATTGCCGCGGCGACGTCTGGGCTGATCGAAGCACCGAAAGTGAGGTTGCGCAATACGGCTCAACGGTTGTTGGGTTGATTCAGTCCTTTGGTTGAATGTGCCGTTAATCCGTTTGTGCTAACCGCGGAATCTGGTGGCAGAACGCGTAACGCGGCGCTCGACACCTTCATCTTTGACACAAATGGTCGATAGACCGCGCACTCACGTGCCGCTACCGTCGATTCATGGTGGACGGTCCACGGGTATGCGTCGTGCGCTTGTGGTGCCTGCATGTCTGACGCCGAGGGCACACCGCCGACAAACCAGACTCTGCAACTCGACTGGATGCAGTGGCATCCCGGCGACGCGCACCGCGCCGACGTCGAACCACCCGTGGAGGTCGATGACCCGCAGGCGGCGACAACCACGTCGTTCGCCCAGCCTCCCGTCTACCGCATCTTCACACCCAAACCCGTGGAGATAGCCGAATCTGACTCGGCCACCGACGTTCTGCGGAACGCTCCCACGGCCACAGGCTGGTCGCCGCCACCGCGACAAGCTCCCGACCGGTTCTCGAGGATCGTCTGGTCGGTTGTCGCCGTCATCGTGCTGGTGCTCGCAGCGGCCACGTGGGCGCTCACCGTCGGCCCGGCAAAAGACTGGTGGGTCGTCGACGAGGCTGCCAGTGGCGGCTCACAGTCGGCAACGGTCACCGCATGCGCGACCCCGCCCACCATGACTCCGCGCAGCGCCTCCCTGACTCCGGATGGCTTGGCCGTCACGGTGACCGCCGCCAGTTCCTGTGCCGACGGTGATGTGCTGTCCAATTCGGCGATGCAGGTGGCAGTGTCGTCGTCGGCGGGTCTGGTGGCGTCGGGATCGTTCGACTTCTCCTCGACTCCGATCGCCCTGCCCGGATCGGAGTCGGCGGGACGCGAAATCACCATGACCTTCCCGACCGGCAGCTATTACGGTCTGCCCGGTTCGGCCACCGCAGGTCTCACGGTCAGTCTGAATCCGGTCGGCTCGACGACCACGCAGGAACTGGCTTCCTTGGCCGTGCCGGTGTCGGTGTCACCGGCGCAGATCTACGTCCCGCCCGGGGTTGATACCGAACAGGCCATCGCGCAGGCGTTGAGTGCGCAGGCCGACGCCGACCGCACCGAGATCCTCACCTCGGGCTCCGACCGGTGGGTCGCGCAGCTCAGTTCCAAACAGCCCGGTCTGGTCGCCGACGGCAAGGTCTGGACCAACCAGGACATCCTCGACGAGTTCGCGTCGTTCTATCAACGCTTCTCCGGAGCGCGTCTGTTGTGGAGTGACGAGTGGCCGGTGTTCACCTCGTCGGGTTGGTGGGTGAGCATCACCTCGCAGACTTTCCCCTCCGGGCAGGCGGCTGTGTCGTGGTGTGCGCAGCAGGGTTTCGACCGCGACCACTGCCTGGGCAAGCTCATCTCCACGACGTCCGGCCCGGCAGGTACGACGGTGTATCTGCCCTGACCACCCCACCCACATCCGCGCTCCATACACCCGCCAGGAAAGGTGCCCGATGACCATAGCTATGCCGCCCGCGCTGCTCGCCGGTGAAGTGGTCCGATATCACGGACAGTTCACGCCGCGCACATTCGTGACCCACGCCAAGACGACGGTGACCGTCACCGACCGCCGGGTCATCGTGCATGATCCGCACCTGTTGTTCGGGATCTTCCGCCACGGCTTCATCCAGCACGAGGCGCCGCTGCGTCACGTGAGCCGGCTGTCGTTGGGGACCAAGGCGTCGGGCAGGCGAATGTTCTACGGCGCGGTGTCGATCGTGTTGGCACTCACGTTCTTCGCGACGGCCGCCTCGCTCGGTGTGAGTAGTGGGCTGGGACTTTTGCTCGGCCTGGTGTTCCTGGGCATCGCTGTGTTCATGTTCATCACCGCGAACACCACGGGCATCTTCTTCGACACCACCGGGGGAGGCGTGCTTGTGGCTGCGGGCAACAAGTCCGAGCTTCCGGAGATGCATCGGGCGGGATTCGAGATCGGGCAGTTGTTGTTCAGTTGACGGACTGTCGGACTGACGGGCTCTGGCTGGTCTGCGACCTCAGTCCGACGCCGCCGGCGACCCCGGCAGCGGCCGCGTCGCCGGCCCTTCCAGCACATTCCCGCGACGATCGAATCGTGAGCCGTGTAGCGGGCAGTCCCAACTGTTTTCGGCATCGTTCCACCGCAGCACGCCGTACAAGTGGGTGCACAAGGGCGCCACCGAGGTCGTGGTGCCGTCCACGGTGCAGACGCCGCGGGGAACCATGCCGTCGTGTCCTACCTTGCCGGTACCTTCTGCGGGCGCGGGATCGGCCGAGCGGGCCAGCGTGAGGTAGCCGCTCAGCATGTACTTGGCCACCTGCAGGTTCGTCGACACCGCAGTCGGTGCCGACGTCAGTTCCGAAGTGCGCCAGGGCTGCAGGCTCGTCGACCATCCTTGGGCGGAACCGAGGAGCCGGCCGGTGATGGCCAACGCGGCGGCCACACCGTTGGTGAGCCCCCACTTCGCGAAGCCTGTCGCGATCTGGACGCCGTCGATCCCGGGCAAGATCGCTCCCACATAGGGCAGTTCGTCGATCGAGGTGTAGTCCTGCGCCGACCATCGAGCCACCAGCCGGGCAGTGGGGAAGGTGCTTTCGGCCCAGCGCAGCATGTCGTTGACGTGGGCCTGCTCGGATTCCACCCTGCCGACCTCGTGGCCGAATCCGCCCACCAGCAGCAACTGTTCGCCGTCGTGTCCGGGTCGGGGAGCGGTGCGCAGCGACACCGACGGGTCGTCGGCACCGAGATACATGTCCTGAGGGATGGGCCCGTCCACGGTGAACGCAGCCGCATACGACCGTTGCGCGTGGACGCGGGCGAAGAATCCGCCACGGTCGAGAAACGGGGTTCCGGTGGCGATCACGACGGAGTCCGCGTGCACCTTCCCGGCGTCGGTGTCGACCACTTGCGGTGAGAGACGATGACCCACCCCGCGCACGCGTACACCCTCGTAGATCTGACCACCGTGCTCACGCACGTCGTCGGCCAACGCGCGCGCCACCACCATCGGGTCGATCTGGGCTTGTGCGTCGAGCCGGACACCCGCCTGCACCGGGAACGGCAGTTCGGCGCAGTCGGCGGCCTCGACCGGTAGTCCCGCGGCACGGCAGGCCGCGTCCTCCTCGAGGACCTTGGCTGCGCCAGAGTCGGTGGTCGCGAACGTCACCGCGGTGCGTTCCTCGAACGCGATGCCGCGGGCCCGGCAGTACTGGGTGAGCCACGCTTGACCCTCCCGGTTGGCCTCCACGTAGTTGTCGACGGCCGTCTGTCCGTGCTTGCGGGAGATCGACGACAGGCGGGTGCCCTGCAGCAGCGACAGTTTCCCGGTGGTGTTCCCGGTGGCGGCGGCGCCCAGGTGTCGGGCTTCGAGGACTGCCACCGTCCGTCCGGCCCTGGCCAGTAACAACGCCGTGGTGAGGCCGGTGATGCCGCCTCCCACCACGACGTGGTCGTAGCGGCTGTCGGCTAGGTCGGGTGATGATGCAACTGTGCGATCATCCGACGCCGCATCGGGAGTCTGGAACCACAAGGAACTCATGCAGCGGACATTGCCCGACAGTCGCGGTATCAAACCTGGCGGTCCCAGGTTTGGTGGCCGGCGTCGATGGTCATTCCGTAAGAGTGATCACCAGCCTGCTGGCCAAGCCGTTCGAGTGGCTGTCGCATGCCCGCTCCGCCCGCATCTTCCATCCCGACGGGCTCGTGTGCCAAGGTCAGGCGCAGGTCGTCGGCGACACCCAGCTGCCCCTGTGCGCAGGGCCGGTCACCGCCCGGGTGTCGAAAGGGGTCGGCACGCCCGGTGCATTGCCCGACATCGTGGGGATCGCCATGCGGCTACCCGTCACCGCCGACGCCGCAGACCGAGACCGCCGAGTGTGGGATCTGCTGCTCGCCGGTCCGGCACCGCTCGGTGGCCGTGTCCCGCTGCCACTGGTGACCTCGCACTGGCTGGGTGCGACCGTGTCGAGCCTGACGCCCTTCCGGCATGACGGCTCGCTGTACTGGGTGCGGGCACACATCGTCGAACCCGGCGATCTGTCGGGGTTGTCGATAGATGCTCTGCGCAAAGCGGTGTATGCGGGCCGGCCGATCATCGTCACCGTAGAGGTCGCTCGCGGCGGTGATCGCTTCGTGCCGGTGCTGCGTCTGCACCTCGACGTGCCGGCCGACCCAGCCTTCGATCTCGACCCTGTGAGCAACGTTCCGCGGAACGTCGAACTCGCCCCGTCGTGGTTGGCGAGCCTTCGAAAACAGGCATATGCTCGCAGCCGGATCGGGCGTGGGCAGGCATCGCGACTGTCGACGTAGCGGAGGTCATCTGCCGGCAAGAAATCTCGTGCGACAGACGCCGCGGGGGTTCATCATGGATACACCATGGTCAGCCACACCCGAGCAGACGACCGGCTGGTGGAGCAGGTCGCGGGGATCTGTGCGCGCACCGATGAACCGCTCCGACTGCTCGAGCACGTGGCGCGTGCCGTTCGGCGGCACGTCCCGTATGCGGTGGCCGGATGGTTGCTCGTCGACCCGGACACATTGCTCATCACCGGGGTGTACGAACAGGACGTTCCCCGCGAGGCGCATCTGGCGCTGATCGAACTGGAGTTGACCGTCGACGATGTCAACAAGTTCGTCGACCTGGCCCGAGGGTCGCAGTCCGCGTCGTCGCTGAGCGCCGCGACCGACGGCCATCTCGATCGCAGTGCACGGTGGGCTCAGGTTTACCGTCCGAGAGGATACGGCGACGAGTTGCGTGCGGTATTCCGTGCGGGTCAGATTACGTGGGGTCACGTGTGTATGACGCGGTTGGCCGACGACCCGTGGTTCACCGGCCGTGAGGTCGACATCGTCGCGCGCCTGTCCCCGCACGTCGCGCACGGTCTCAGGGCAGGGCTCCTGCTGCACCATAGCGAGTTCTCGGCCGATCAGGAGCTCGCGATGGTCGTTCTGGACGACGCGGGACGCGTCATGACCGCGACGGACCGAGCGCAGCGCTGGCTCGGTTCGATCGGCTGCACGCGGTTGGACGCCTCGGTTGTCGTGCACGAGGTCGCGGCCCAGGCCCGTGCGCTGGCCGACGGTGAGCGCGCTGGACCGCCGGCATTTGCCCGAACGCAGGGAGCGTCCGGCGAGTGGCTGCTGGTCCGCGGAATGCGGCTGGACGCTACGAGTACGGCCGTCGTGCTCGAACCGGCCCGCAGGGCCGACATCGCTCCCTTGCTGCTCCACCTGCACGAGTTGACGGCGCGGGAGCAGGAGGTCACGCAATTGCTACTCACGGGCATGGACACCGCCGACGTCGCACAGGAACTCTGGATTACACCAGAAACATTGCGTGGTCACATCAAATCGATCTTCACCAAGCTCGGAGTGAGGAGTCGTCCCGAGCTCCTGGCTCGGCTGCAGCATCAGCCGCGGGTGCATGTCGCCCCGTCGGGCTGACGCTGCCTCAGCTCGCCACCGCAGCCGTGTCATCGCGGGAGGCGGCGATGCCCCGAGCGGCCACTCGAGCGAGCTTCCCGGTGTAGCCGGTCAGCCCCGGACGCAGAACATAGCCGACGAATCGCAGGCCGGTCATCACCTCACCGCCATCAACAACTCGGGGCAGACCACGTGCGTCGAGAACGTCGAGGTGCCCGGCCATCTCGCGCAGACCGGTGGTGTATCCCGTTGCAGCGATGACGACATCGGCTCCCACATGCGACCCGTCGACCAACTGGGCGCCTTGTTCGTCGAGTCCGTCCACCGCAGCGACGATGCGGATGCCTCCGTCCCGGATGGCGTCAATGACCTCCTTGTCCACGACGGCAGTTCCGGCGCCACGTTCACGCAGCTGCGCGATCACCCCGGCAGGTGGAGAGCTGAGCCCGTACGGCGAGAGATCGCCGATGGTTGCGTGTTGGACTGTGGCCAGGAAGGAGTCGGCCAGATCGGTTGGCAGACGCAGGATCAGCGGTACGGCGAGATCCCCGGGGAGCCCGCCGCTACTGCGCAGCAGGATGTTTGGGGCGGTCCGGACCGACAGCGACACCTGGGCCGCGACGTCAGCGAGTTCGCGCGCGATCTCCATGCCGGTCGAGCCCGCGCCGACCACGAGGACGCGAAGGCCTCGGTACGGCGCCGCATTGTGGTAGTCACTCGCGTGCAGAACTTTCGGTGGTGTGCGATCACCGCGCGCCCAGTCCGGCAGCCAGGGGACATTGAACACGCCGGTGGCCACCACAACGTGGCGTGTGTGGAAGGTCTTGCCAGTGGCGGTGACTTTCCATCCACCTTCGGGCGCGGAATCGATTCGCTCGACCGCGACGCTGTGGCGAACCGGCACGTGTCGTGCGGCGGCGTAGTCGTCGAGATAGCGGACGTACTGGTCGCGGGTAGGAAACCACCCGTATGCGCGCGGAAAGGGTGCGCCGGGCAACGCCGACCACCATCGGCTCGTGTTGAACCGCAATCCGTCGTATCTGCCAGCCCAGGCTGAGGCCGTCCGCTCGCCGCGCTCGAGCACGGTCACGTCGATGCCTCGCTTCACCAACTCGGCACCCGTTGCCAGCCCCGAGGGGCCGCTGCCGATCACCAGTGCGTCAGTCATGGTCGTCACCTCCGCCAGATCCTGCTCTGAACCCGGATTCGTCGTCTGCATCAAGTGCATCGCAGGAACGGGTGCGTGACCATCCCCCAGCTAGGGGGTGTTCGGCGGGCTGCCCAATGTCCGTGACTCGGCCGGGAGCGTTCCGCGGAACGTCATGCGGCTGCGAGATCGGCATCGGATTGGCGTGCTTTCCATGCCCACGCGGCGTACAGGACTTCGGTCGCGTAGCCGGCGTCGAGGTGACGTCCGGGACTGATCGGTAGGACTGCGGCGTCGTCGATGGCCGTATCCGGTTGCCAACCTTCGGGCTTGTGGACTGCGGGTGCACGCTCGATGGTCGATCCGTCGGGTCTATGGAAGCTGAACTGTTGCCTGCCGTGGGCTTTGATCGCGAACTCGCCGCGGTGCAGGGCGCGATGATGGGCCGAACACAGCAGGATCAGATTGTCGGGGTTGGTGGGGCCGTCCTGCGACCAGAACTGCACGTGATGCGCGTGCAGGTGACGGGTGCGGCCGCAGCCGGGATGTTGGCAGCAGCGGTCTCTTTCGAACAGCACGCGCATCACCTTTCGCGTCGGCATGCGACGTTTGCGGCCGTAGTTGAGCACAATTCCGCGTGCGCCCTTGCGTTTCTTGCCGTGCTTGACCTTCCGAACAGCTCCGCCGCAGGCGGCTTCGTCGACGTCGGCGTCCTCGAGCGCCGGTCCGTCGTCGAGGTGAGGGTCGGCGTCGTCGTGGGTGTGGACCACGAGTTCGGCACCGGGCACGAACTCCGGCACCGAGATCGTGCTCTGCATGGTGTCGCCCATCGCCACGACCGCCGGTGCGATGTCGGAGGGCACGTTGCGCCACAGGTCTGCCGATCCCGGATGGCCAGGCGACTTCTTGGTGACGTCGGGAGCGTCCTCGTCGGGGGCGGGCTCGGTGGGTAGGTCGGGGTCGCCGGCGGCGCGGGTGCGTTCATACTCGGCGCGGACGACGCCGGCCAGGAATCGGGCGCCGTCGAGCGGTGAGAGCCGTAGCTTCACCGACAACGACCCGTCGAAGTTCCAACTCCACGAGCTGCTGGAATCGATGGTGCTGCGCTCGGATTCGTCTTTGTGGCGATCGACTTTGCGGATGGACTGGACCAGACGCTCCACCTGGGAGGCGGTGGCCGACAGAGCAACGTTGAGGAGCTCTTCTTCGCGCTCCGGTGTGGCGACCCGGGTCAGGGCCCGCACCTTCGAGTACGACAGTCGTCCTTCGGTGAAGGCCTGGCGCAGGAGCGGAAGTTCCGGCAGCGCATGGGCGATGCGCAGATGTTCCTGCGCAGTACGGATGGACAGGCCGGTGCGCCAGGTCAGCCAGTGCGCGCACGACATGATGCCCTCGCCGCTCCAGCCGCCGCGGCGGTCGAACTCAGCGAGCAATTCGAGGAACCGCGCCGTCAGCGCCGCCATCTGGCTGGCGTACCCAACAAGGCGAGTTCCGATTTCTTTGGTAGTTAGCTCGTCAATGTCCACATGGTCGAAGATGCTGGGCGACTTACTCGTTGGTGATGGCTCGTTCGTGGACGACGGCATTGCGGTAACCGACATCATGACCCCCTGACAGACGTGAACCGGTTACTGCTCAATGTATCGACGGACTCTGACAAGTTGAGCGTTCCGCGGAACGTTGACGGTGTGAATGTGGAGGGTCGGCGAGTTCGATGCACGGGCTGGTCCCACTATGCAGTCTCGGGGGCAACGTAAAGTGGTTGCCGGCCGAACAAACCGAGGGCGCAATCGACAAACACTTTCCGCGGGCCGCCAGAGACTGGACGGAAGGACGTTTGTGCGAATCCACATCGGTCAGGTGGTGGCTAGCAACAGAGTTGTCCGAAAGCTCAGGGAGAAGCACCGCGGGCTGACACTCGAGGATGTCCGCGATGCAGTGCAGTGGCCGGCTCGGCCTCAGGTTGCGTGGGAAAATCACCCCGAACATGGGCGTCGGTTGGTTGCGGTCGGGACCGACCACACGGGGCGGGCGATCATCTGCGCACTGACACCAATTCCTGACTGGGATGACAATGCTGACACCTGGACGATTCGCACCGCACGTTGGCTGTGAACAGCGTCCGTGAGTGCGGGAAGAACTGTGGCACCATGGACGCATGCCTACGGATTGGGTCGACGACGAGTCGTTGAGCACGGAGGAGACGCTCGCTCGCTTCCGTGCCCTCAGCCCACATCCCGCCGAGGGGCCGCCTCCCGAAGGCGCGCGTCAGATCGGTGTTCGGTTGTCGCAGGACAGCGAGGGTTCGAACAAGGTCAGTGGAAATCGGGCAGTTTCTCCGGGGGCGCGTCCACCGACGCCGGGTAGCTAAGCTTCAGAGAATCCGAAGCCACGACGCATCTCAGGCAGCACACGCTCTGGAATCGCTAATCCGATTCGCTGGAGGTGGCAACTGTACAGGCGGCAATCGCGGAGCCCCACTGCCCCCACCACGTACTCGCGTTCCGCGGGGACAACCCAGAAGACACCTTCTTCCGTTCCTTCTATCTCGCAACCAGACATTGTGACCCCCTCGACCAGAGCCAGCACGGCGGGCCCAATCAGAACGCAGTTCTTAAAGGTGACGTTTTCAATCAGATCGCTGACGACCGCGATCTCGGCGATTCGAACCACTTGGTTGCGGTAATGCCTGGCGCTCGGATTCATCGCGGACATGGGCTCAGCGTAGAGTGCAGATCTTCTGCTGATCACGGACATACGTGAGCTACTCCGTGTGCGCGGTCCCTGCGCGTGGTGGCCTCGACGGACAACGGTCGCGGCAGCTTCACCCGGACGCCGACCGAACCCGACGACCGCCACAAGGGACAGTGAACTACGTCAGCCCCGCCTACGCGCTTCCGCCCCCGCCACCACTGGAGTTGAACGGAAAGATCGGGCCGCGAGTGCCGTCGGGCTTGCGCGGGGAGATCGACGAATACCCGCTCGGCTCCGAGCCGAACATTCGGTGTCGCCAGTCCCGCAGTCGTTGCCGCCAACCACGTGGGGGCGGCACCGGTTCTGGTTCAGGAATCGGTTCCTGGCGGACATAGTGATCCATGCGAAAACCGTAGCCGCTTTCCCTATTGACCATATGTGTCTCGCAGGTTGGCGTTGATCAAGGTGCCGATGCGTTGGCATAGATGGCGGAACTGGCGGTCATCGGGGCCGGGCGGCTCGACGAGTAGCGTCCACCGCAGATCGGTACCCCCGCGGCCAGGGCTCAGGTCGAACATGATCTGGGCGTCCGGCCGCTTGATCCACAGCGATGACCAGATCACCCGCGCGGGACGGGCGGATTCGACAACGACTGGTGCGATTTCATCGTCGAGCAGATGAAGCCACGGTCGGCCCGGTTGCCGATTCGGCGTCACGAGATCGTCGAAGACGACCGACGGCGGCGCCGGCTGGTTGCGCTGGCGGGTGGCGATTGCGTCCATAGACGTACTCACCAACCCGTC
Organism: Gordonia aquimaris; assembly: GCF_026262595.1. Classification (NCBI taxonomy): domain Bacteria; kingdom Bacillati; phylum Actinomycetota; class Actinomycetes; order Mycobacteriales; family Gordoniaceae; genus Gordonia; species Gordonia aquimaris. Next base: position 328,186 of record NZ_JAPKFM010000002.1, read on the forward strand.
GTGCAGTCAGTGCACAGTGCACCCACGCGTGCGATCGGTGTGGCATCACGCGTTCGACACCACATCGCGGTCCCATCGACGACCCTTGGGTCGAGAACGTCCCACCCGGCCGACGGCCAGTCGATCCAGCGGTGGCCCGTCAGATTGCCTTGTACTTCGTCGGCGAGGAATACTATGCAGCTTGCGGCCGGTCGGTCTGTCTCCAGCGGGTTCTCCGGCATCAGGTATCCGCCCCAGCCGGTCGAATCGCGTTGCCGTAGCTGAAACAACACGTTGTCGGAGTCGATGACCAAGACGTCCCACTCATGATCGGTGAAGTCCGGCAATGGCTTCTTACGGGTCCAACAGCTCAAATCATTCTCGACGGCAGCAACCGCGCTCGCCCATCGTGAAGGGATTTCGGTAGCTCCGTCCCAGTGTCGTGTTCGCCAGGTACGGGTCCATCGGTCGGTGACGTCGAACGGATAGTCAGTCATGACAGCCACCGCCGGGGGAGATCTGGACTCGTCATGGATGTGATCGTCCCAGTCGCGGCAGTCTTCGTGCCAGCACTTTTCGACGCGCCGTCGTGGCGGCACGGCTGCGGTCTGCGTGGTTGAGCGCATTTGTTGCCGCGCGGCCAGTAGTGTTGCGTCATGGCCGACAGCGACCAGGCGGATTTCGCGCGCCTCCACCGCTGGTGGATAGTGCGTCATGTCGTGGTCGTCGTCTTGCAGGCGATGGTGTTCGTCGGTGGCTGTGTCCTCGCGTTCTACTCGGCCGTGTGGGCGCTGCGCACGACGCCCGACCTACCCGCTGCCTATGCGGTGCCTGCGCGCGACCGCGCAGGGGAGCTGCCCGGGCCGCCCATCATGTACTGGCTGATCTGGGCGCTTCCTCCCACACTGATCTACGGCATCGGCGGCATCATGTTCTGGCGCTGGAAGGCCGGTCGGTGGATCGTGGGATTCCTGTGGGCCGGTTTCACCGTGATTTTCCCGATCATCGCGCTGCTGTGGATCGGGATGGATGTCGGTGGGTTCGCACCCAGCTGAGCAACGCGTGTGTGGTTGCCGGCCGCATACAGCACTCCAGCCGCCAGAGTCGACCCATGGGTGCATCCCGCCGCACGCCCCGCCGCGTAAGTCAGCTTGGCGGGCGGGCGTGTTGTCACCCGCGATGCCGGCGGCGGGACGGTCCGAATCGCCATGCGGCAGCACCCACGATCGGAATGATCCACACGACGCCAAGCCACATCACGCTGCGCCGCCAGCCGATGTGTCGGCTGATGACGTCGACGGTGGCAAACATCGACAGGGTGAACCAGACGGAGAACAGGACGAGCATCGCAATGGCGGTGTAGAACAGTCGGTTCAAATCCGCGCTACACGCCGCGTCTCTGCCGCATTCGGATAGTCCAGCCTCGGCGAGTAGCACGTTCATGACTCACCGGCCGTGGATCGCGCGATCATCGGAGCGTCACAGTGCGTCATCATGTTTCTCCTCCCAAACCGCGTTGCCGTTCAACCGCTTCCGCGGCAGCCAGGTCGCCAACGTCCGTCCCAGCGTGTGGACCAACTCGTTGCCGAACACGCACAGCGTCTTCTCCCACGGGTGCCCGAACGTTCCGGTGCTGAAATCCGGACGGGCGAAGATGTAGTAGTCGCCGTTCGGGTACACCGTCACCGGCCACTCGGTGTCGAACGTGTCGGCATGCACCTTGTCATCGAGCCGATACCCACGGTGCTGCCAGTCGAGCACGATCCACTCGTGATCGTCGAACACGCTCACGAAACAACGCTGTGCTTCGGCGTTGATCGCGTCGAACTGTGCGCTCCACACACCGGGCGAGTTCTCCGGGACAGACAGATCGAAGGTCACCGACGGAGTCGGATCAATTACGGCCGGCCAGCCCTTCGGGTCGACGCTCGGACGGAATGTCGTGAATCGATCGATGAACAACTCCCACGCCCGATCCTCTTCGGTCCGCGGCAGGTAACTCCACCCCGGTGGCAACCGGGTCCCGTGGTCGAGCGTCCAGCGCATCATCAGACGATTGTTACAAGGTATGGCGTTTATCCGTACAACACCCCGTCGACGGCAAGTGACGCGGACGGATAGGCATGGGTGCCGGCCTGTTCGAGTAGCGCGGTGAGTATCCAGTCGAACGGCTCTTGTCGTTTGCGCCCGAGCGCGTCGTAGATACCGACCCGGGAGCGGATGAAAAGTCCCGGATAGGCGATGTGCCGGTAGGTGAGTTCGACGACCCCATCGGGCCAGTCTCCGACGAACTCCGCATGTACATCAGACACCTGGTCGGCGAACCGTGTTCCGTCGAAGAAGGTCACGCACCACTGCGCATACGAGTCGTGGTCGACGGGCCGCGGTCGGAGCGGCCAACGGTGTGCAGAGATGTCGATGTCGTCGATCGCTGACACCGTTGAGACCGACTGCGCATCCGCATCCCACACCTCGAGCCGGGTTCGCCCACCTGAACGAGTGGACCCTCGGGTCAACAACCAAGCGCGGTGGTGCTCTGCGGCGCCGAGCATGACCCGCCGATCGCCAATATCATTCGCCCACAGCAGCTCGGGGCCAGTTCCCGTGTCTGCGTATGCGCGTACGATCGTGTGCTTCTCGCCGCGGGCTCGGCGGCCCCAGTGCCACCGCACGCCATGCCCGACGGCCCGCTTGCGCAGGTGCGCCTCGTTGTAGGTCGGGTCGGCATAGTCCTGGCTGTAGCTCGTGTCCTTGGCCCAAGTAGTCGCGATGTGGTCGGGACGCATCAGGGCATCGGGGTGCGGGTGTCCAGTCGCACCGACAACCCCGAATTCGCCCACACCACCCGATAGCGATCACCACCGGAAGGCGGTGGTGTGTCGCCGTAGTCGACGAGCACGCGTGCCCATGGCTCGTGGTGTACGGACACGAACAATGTGCCTTCTTCGGCCTGGGTGTGCCAAACGATGCCGTCGACGGGGATAGTCGTCATCGTGCCGTTCCGGTCAACGTGCAGCAGCGTCGATTTCGGTTCTTGCTGTGGTGGGCGGTCCGGCATTCTGGAAATGTCGCGTGGGCTTGGGTTCCGGGTTCGCAGCCAGGCGCCGTCGACACCGCAGCAGATGAGTTCTGCGCCGTGGGTGTAGGTCGCGAACACGAGCCCGTCTGGGCCGATGCGTCCCAATGGTTCGTCGGGTGCGTACTGAATCCAGAACCCCTGCTCGTCTACTTCGATCTGACGACGAGAGCGTGGCCGCAGATCCGACGCCATCTCCGGCCACGACACCAGCCGGACGAACTCCTGGGTAGCGGGGTCGAATAGCGCGGCGACAGGCTGGATGGCATCAAGCACCCAAACATAGCCGGCACTGAAGAACACTTCGAAGGGGCGAAACGTCGTCCGCCCAAAACACGCGGCGCTCATGCGCCTTTCGGTCGAGTCACCACATCACGGTAGCAGTGCTGTCAACGCGTCACGCGTCTGCGGCAACGCTCACGAATACCACGGCGGCTCACGAGGGAACTCGTCCTCCACGACATCGATGCGCGAATCACCAAGCAGATCAGCGATTCCCGTCGACGGTGCCCCGATGCTGGCGAAGTGCGGATCGACGTCGCGGACCATGCACCAGGCCCGGTCGGCCGGCCACACGAACGCCGGCACGGGAAGCCGTGATCCGAGTCCCTCGCCCTCGTCGTCATCCCATCCGATCAGATCGGTGTCGCCGCGGTACAGGTAGTAGGAACGGACAACCGAGCCGCGGTCGTCGGCGAGGTCGATCGTGGCGGCGCCCAGTCCGGTGCTCAGCGCGGCGACCTTGGGCCAGCCCTCCCAGATCAGGTAGAAGCAGTCGTCAGGAGTGGTCGTGTGACGCGCGAGATGCGTTACCGCGACACCCATCTGCCAGATCTCCGACGGATCAGGACCGCCGCGGTCGGGAATGTTGGCGTCACTTTCGCGTTGGCCGAGGAACTCGGGGTCGGGGATGAAGCGCAGACGCGCATACCGCTCGTAGCCAACCGGAGCGAGGACGGCCAGGTGCGCCCAGTCCTGCTCCGGACCGAACAGCCAGTCGGCTGGGGATCGTTCACGATATGCGTATACGGTCATCGTCGCTCCTTCGCTACTGACCCATCTTCACTTGGCGCGGTACGTACGTTGATCGCCCGAAAGTGGTATCCGTCCACCCCGCCAGGTGTGCACGGTGCCGTTGGCTGTCGGCAGGGCCGGCGGCTCGGTTCGGGGTACGTCAAAGTCATCGACGACGGACTCGCGCATCGTCGTCAGGCCGTCCGGTCCGGGATCGCCGACGCTGCGCCACAGCCACGTCATGAACGGTCCTGACGGTCGACGCTTTGGCGTCGTTCCGGCCGGCCACACCGCACCCGCGACATAGTCGCAGCCGTTGTCCGGCGGGGCGGTGGCCGACCACTCGAACTCCACGGCGGTGCCGGGGCGCAAGCCCATCAGCCCGGGGGCAGACGGGTCGGCGACGGCCTCCACCAGCAACGACCACGAATCCGCCGACGTCCCGCCCGCCGTATCCGCCGAAACGATGACACCCCAACCCAGCTCCTGATGCCAGGTCTCGACGGTTCCTGTTGACGACATCCCGTCACCGTAGGGCTGGAGTTGCGATCGGGGAATCGAATATTCATCGAGGCCGGTTGACTTGGGAACTTACACTACCGATCTAGCCTGACCCATGGGGACGCCGTCGTGGATCGAGTTGGCCGGCCGCAACGCTGCCGCAGAAGCGATATGCCTCAGCGGAACACTGACCGCCACCGAGAAGAACGAGGCCTCACGTGTCGACTTCCAGCACGCTCCCGGCGGCAAGTGGTGCGTGGAACACGAGGGCCAACCCGTGTACATCGCGTCCGGCGCCACCGCGGTGGTGCGGGTCGAGGGCCACATGCGCCGACTCGACGGTGACATCCGCCTGCCGATGCTCGGTGCCCGGTTCAGCCCGCTCGATCTCCTCGGCCGCGAATCTTTGATCCACAAGATGAGCACGTCGATGGCCGTGGAGGGTGATGCCGAACAGCGCACCATCGGCGGACGTGCCGCCTGGTCGATCCGGCTACGCGCCCCGGAGCGCGATCCGATCGAGATGACCTTCGACGACGCCACGGGCGTGCTGATCCGGTTGGCGACACCCGACGGAAGGGTGGCCCTCACCGTCGACGGACTGAGCGTGCCCGAGACGCTGCCCGACTCGCTGTTCGAATGGGACGGGCCGGTTCTCGATGAGCGTCCGACCCGAGGGACCCGTCGCAGCGACGAAGACGACGAGACCGAGCGCATTGAGGCCCTGCGGGCGCTGATCGCCGCACACTCTCAGCCTGACCGGGTCATGGCCGCCATCGCCGGCGCGGACAGCGAACGCGGGGCACGCTCGACGCTGGTCGAACTCCTCGGGGTGACCGAATCCGGTGCGGACCACATCCTCGCGGCCCCGATCGGCATATTCCGCGGTGACCACGCCGTCGCCAACCGGCGAACACTCGAAATCATGGAAGATGAACGCCGGCAGTGACGCGGCGGCACCCGATCCGGGCTGAAAAGCGCGAGAAATAAGAGAGCCCCACCGGACCAGTCGGGGGTCGGTCCGGCGGGGCGCCCAGGAGGCTTTCGTCCGGTCCCGATCGGGAGAGAAGGGGCCGGCTGCGAAAGCCTGAACCTCAACGATAGTTGATTTTCGATTCGCCCATGCGGCAGACGCCGAGACTCGGGACCAACAATGCTGTGACCAGCGAGAAAACGCGAGCTCAGTCAGACGAACCCTGGCTGCGAACCGTGACCCGCCGATCCTGCCAATTTGTCGCCTTGAGCCCGTAGCGGGTGCGTACCAGCATCCACCCGACGGTCCCACCAACCAGCGCGACCGCCAAACCCGACGAGCGTGAACAGGTTGCTGACACCCAGCATCTTCAGTCCCGCGGTCACCAGCAGCAGCACCAGCGCCAGGGCGCGGCGCACGAGTCCGGCCGATGCCCGCGAGGACAGGCGGGCCCCGAAGTAGGCGCCGGGGATGCTGCCGACCAGCAGAGGTAGCACCACGCTCCAGTCGACGTCGCCGAACAGGAGGTGGCCGGCGGCGGCCGCGATGACCAGGGGGACGGCTTGGGCGAGGTCGGTGCCGACCAGTCGCTTGGCCGTGTGCCGACCTTTGCCGGAAAATTCACCTGCATACTCCGGTCGAGGTTGGGGTTCACGGATCTGCAGCACCGTCGGGTGACCGGCACCCCGACCTCGACCGTGGGGCCGCTGTGGCCCCATCCGACCAAGACATTCGCCGTCGAGTTCGCCGGCACGCGAAGTGGCCAGAAGTGTCCCCGGCAAGAGTCCTCGATGAGTACGTCCCAAGCGTTGTTGAGCGCACAACGTTCCGCGGAACGTCATGCCACTGCCGGGTTGGTGTCGGATTGGCGGGCTTTCTATGCCAACGCGCCGCAAGCTGAGACTTGAGGACGTCCGCGATGCGGTGCAGCGGACTGACTCGGCCTCAGGTCGCGCCGATCCGTGACCTGGTGAGTCGCTACGAAATCCGCAGATACCCGGCGTCGGTTCGCGAAAGGCGTTGCGTAGATGGCCAGCGCTTCGACCGAGAAGAACCTGCCTGATGCTCGTTTGAGTCCGGCTGATCGTGGCGGACCCGAGTTCCCGCGATCCCTACTCATACTCCGGTGCCAAAGGGGCGCGAGATCTCGTTGTCCGCTTCTTTGTTTGCCTCATCAACTATCACATTGGGCGGCAAGCGAACACAGGTGTTCACATCTCGATCGATCGCAGAGCGGAGAGCAGTCCGAAATATTCGACCAGATGCACGACGCGCGAAGTGACCGCCGAGGTCTTTACTGGAGTAGTGGCGGAGTCGTTTCCTGGGCCTCCGCCGGGATCGGATGGCCCACGCGGGCGCCCGGACGACGAACAGCCGCCCGAGGCGGCGACGAGTGCATTTCCGACGGCGCCGCAACCCCTGGCGGCGCCCGGGTTCGGCTACCCGCCGTCCCAGCAGATGATGCCGGGATCACACATCCCCACGGGCGGGCTACCACCGCCTGGCATGCCGCCGATGACGTGGTCGCTCGGCCCGCCGCCCCCACCGCCCCGACGACGCGCGTCGCGCCTAACCTGGCTGGTCGGCGGTCTGGTGTTCCTGCTGGTGATCGCCCTCGGTGCGCTCAGCCTGGTGTGGTTCACACACCGTTCGTCGCCCGCAGACGATTCGTTGCTGGCCGGACAGCTAACCCGTTCGTTCCCGACGGCGCCGAACCCGTCGTGGACGGTCACCGCGGAGCAAATGGGCGGCGACCGGTTCGTGTCGGGCCTGGCGACCGAGGGCCAGTACGGCGCCCTCGGAGCGGTCACCGACGGCCAGACGATCGTAACCATTGTGGGCGGTCCCTTCACCACGCTCGGTCCCTCGCACCGGGTCCTCGGAGTCGACGCCTCGACCGGCACGACGTGGCGACTCGATCGCACCGTGCGCGGCTGTTCGGACACGATCGTCGAGCACAGCATCGCGTGCCGCGGTGATTCGGACGTCTACTTTATCGACACCCGCACCGGGACTCTGACAGCAACTGTCTCGCTGCCGATCTCGCAGTCCTCCTATGAGATCGCCTACAACGGTTCGGCGGCCTTCCTGCACTCCTACTCGTCCACAGACCGCAGCACCACGTTCTACAAGGTGACCCCCGAGGGCTTGGAGTGGCAGCGATCGGTGGTGTTGCCTGAGCAATTTCCGGGCAGCGGCGACGCCTCCACGTTCACCGCGACCGCCGACCTCGTCGCGAGCGCGTCGGTGTACGGGGTCGTTATCTCCGCCGACGACGGGCGAGTACTACTCAACAGGCCCGCATCCTGGACCGTCGCTCGGCTGCTCGATGGCGCACTCGGTCTGGTGACCGGTCAGGTGTCGAACGAGGTGGTGACCAACCGCACGGTGACGGTGGTTCGCCCGGACGGAACGGTCCATGACACGCCCGGTGGCTCCGTGGTGGTCCCACATGTGGCCGTGCCCGAGCAGCAGAACCGTGTCCTGGTCGACACGGACTATGTCGATCTGACCGATGGGCGGTCACTGTGGACAACCGACAGTGCCTCCGGCGAGCGGTTCGGCGCAGCGGTGCTCGGCGATAACAGGGAACTGATCGTCGTCGATCTGCAGGCCGGCGACCTCGTCGCCTTGTCTGCCGCCAGCGGTGCAGAACTCTGGCGATCACCGATCTCGGACAGCTACCGGTCGTCGGGCTTTGCGGTCACCGATGGCGAACGCATCATTGCAACAACACCAGATGGCGGGCTGGCCGCCGTGGATCTGGCCACCGGCGCGCCGGTGTGGGTGCGCTCGCCGGCCGCGATCGGTAACGCATCGAGCGTCGGTGACAGCGAGCATGGGCCGGTGCTCACCTTTGCCGCCGGCGATCACCTGGTGACGGTAACCACAACCACCATCACCGGATTCGCGGCAACAGGAGGAACGGCGGTCGTGCCGGGTACGGCGCGGTCGGAATCGGCAGGCTCGGGCGGGGCCGTCGGCGGCGATCAGTACGTAACCCCGTGCGGAACACCGCCGATCTTCACGCCACAATCGTTTCGGACTTCGCCGAACGGACTGGACGTCGAGATGACTGTCACCGCGCAATGCCCGGGCGGCGATGTCCTCTACGGGCCGCACACCCGGATCAGCATCACCGATGGTGGGCACCTCGTTGCCTCCGGAACGTTCGACCTCGCGCCGGTTCCGGTGGTGGTGCCGCCACCCCAGGGAGCTGGGTCGGCGACGACGATCGTGCTGACCTATCCGGCGGGTACGTTCTTTCGCCTCCCGGACACGCTGCCGCCGAACGGTAGTGCCAGTGCAACCCGCTTCCTCGTCGAATGCGACCCAGGTGTGACATCCGGTGTCGCGCCTCGCTTGTCGGTGCGGGATGTGGGAGGGGACGCGCCACCGGTGGCTGCCACCGGTCCGTCGTTGCCGGACGGTGCAGACCCGTCGGCGACGAGTATCGACGCGTTGCGTCTGCAAGCCGATTCCGATCGCGCCTTCATCCTCGCGAATCTGAACAACCGCTGGGTTGCTCAACTCAGTTCCAAACGACCAGGACTGTTCGCCGACGGACGCACATGGGACAGCCGGGCCATTCTCGAGGAGTTCCTGGCGCTACGTCTGAGGTTCAAGGATGCGCGGCTTCTGTACAGCGACGAGTGGAATGTGTTCAGCTACCGCGGGTGGTGGGTGACCGTCGCTGCGGTCACCTTCCCGGGCCCGGACGCCGCCAACAATTGGTGCAGAACAGAGGGTTTCGATCCTGATCACTGTTTCGCCAAGCTGGTGAGCACCACGGCCAGCCCCGATGCGTCGACCAAGTATTGGGGGTAACTATCGAGGACAGCCACGCCGTCTGGCCAAGAAGGGGGGAGCACGTCGTGGTGAGCCCGCCCACGGATTGTCATGGCGTAGATAAACCGTGAGGTGCCATCAGTATCCGAATTCCGCGTCTCTGATCCCGACTCAGCTATCGGTGAAAGCGTATGTCGATGCCAACAGGCGGCGCTGGTGTGGGCAGTGTGAATCCACCGAATGCGACCGCACCCCGGTGAGCACCGTGCAGTGGTACGGGACGCGAGCGCAGTGCGACGCCATCGGGACCAAAGACACCGCCACCGAGTACAACATCTATCTATGAGGTGATCAATCGTGGAACAGGACCCGAATCTGCCCGAAGACCCGAACCAGTCTGCCCTTCCGCCTGAACATACGGATCGGGTTGACTTCTCGAACTGGAACAGGAAACCAGCGAAGCCACCGCCTGACTCCAACAAGATCGTCCTGGTTGTTCTTGCGACTGTCGGTGCCGTCATCGCTGCCGTGCTCACCATCAGCTTCGTGTGGTGGCTGGTCGTGTATTACCCAGCGAAGAACGCGGTTGACGACCTGTTTGATGACCTGGACGAGCCGTCGCCCTCGTCAAAGATCGAGGACGGTACGTGGAGGGGCGTGCTGAAGCATGATGATTCAGATTCTTCGGACCTGAATGTCAGACTGACCATGACCGACTTCGTGGTGCGGGACGACGATTCTGTGAGCATGGTGGCCCAGTTCGACTGGGGCGACAACGATTGCATATCCCGTTCGATACCCGGAGCAATCCTCACTTACGACGATTCGGTGCGTGTCACCATGCGATTTGCTTGTCAAAGCGGTGATGATGTCCCAACCGCGACATTCGAGATGTACATGGACGCTGGACTTCTGAAGGGCACCGTGGAGTGTGATTGCAACGGGGCCGGGTCGTTCGAGTTGACGAAGGAGAAGTGAAATGATCGCTCGTGTGATGGTTGTCATTGTGTGTCGTGCTCGCGCGGCTGAAGATGTCGTGACCCTCTACAACAGGCAGGCCAATCTCTTAGAATCCTGGGACGGATGACAGATGGCACTGGGCACACAGCAGGTCGGCAGGAAGTTTCACGGTACCCAGGAGATCGGTAAACTGTATCGGGGCACCAATTTGATCTTGGACAACTCGTGGACCGGCGCGCTGTACACCGACGACTTCAACCGTGCCAACGAGAACCCGATTAGCACACCGTGGACGCCATATTCCGGGGATACCCGCAAGGCGCAACTGATCTCCAACCGCACGCAGATGCAGACGTTGTCCCAAGCCACGTCCCGGTCGCGGAGCATCATCTAGCACAGCGGTTCGTTCCTAACCGAGAACCAGTACGTCAAGGCACAACTGATTGCGCCGATGACATCACTGGCCGCGAACAACTACACCTACATCTGGCTCGGCGGTAACCGGCACCAACTCGTTCGTCCCAACAACGCGACCGCCGACTGTCCGGCAACCCGGACCTCGAAGAAGTGCGGCTTCTGTACAGCGTCGAGTGGAATGTGTTCAGCTACCGCCGGTGGTGGGTGACTGTTGTTGCGGTCACCCTCCCGGGCCCGGACGCCGCCAACAATTGTTGCCGAACAGAGGGTTTCGATCCTGATCACTGTTTCGCCAAGCTGGTGAGCGCCACTGCCGGCCCCGATGCGTCGACCAAGTATGGGGGGTAGCTATCGACTGGCAGCCACGCCGTCTGGCCAAGCAGGGGACCCCGTAGGCGTGGGTTCGCCCCGAACATCTCTGTGCGGATAAAAGCGTTGGGGTGCAGTTGTTATCGGGGGGCGTACGACACAAGGCCCTGGAACGGAAAAGGACGGAGCACAGTGTGTGGCAACAACCCGGAACCGAGTCAGTAGTGTTGCCACGCAGAGGATTCGCGTTACCATAACCAATCCAGTTACGGGTTTCATCCGGCGTGAGCAGACGGCGCCGCGCGCCGCTGTCATCGATTAGGACGAACTTCGGACGGCAACATGGACTCGAGATGATGTATTTGAAATACTTGGGCTGCAACACAAATCGCTTAAGGTGGTATGCAATGCGAACATTGACTCGCTTCGGAATCGGTATGTGCTCAGTCAGCGCGGCTGTGGCCGTGGCGGCATCTCCGGCGGCTGCCGCACCGTACTCGTCTGGGACCATCAGTTCTTCGGTCAACAACACAATCGTCTATCGCATCACGAATCTGACGGACAGTGTGCGAAGTTGCGAGGCCTTCCTGAGCGGCCGCGTCAAATACACGACGCCTCGCAAGAGGATTCCGCCGAAGACGACCGAGATCTTCACGGTGGCCGGGGTTCCGGCCGGCAACTACTCGACGTGGTGGGCATGTAGCAGTTTCGCCAATGGCAAGCAGGTTGTCACAGTGCTCGGCGCGTCCTCGGGTACACCTCACCTCACCGAGAATGCCCCTGCGGCGGGTACCTTTGGTCTATCCGGTCTTGGATCATTGTTCGGGGGTTTCGGATCGTCGTGAGGCGCGGGCCGGGCACGTCGAGTTGCATACGGCAAATCAGGCAAGGTCACGTGCTGGGGATGTCTGGAGTTGCATCCTTATTTGGGTCATATCCGAAAAAGCGTTGCTCACTCCACAACGAGGGCAATGCATGGACTCGAATCACAATTGAGTTATCGGCGTGAAGAACTTCGCCTTAGTGCTACCGGTAATAGCCGCGATGCTGATCCTGGGCTGCAGCGGCGCGGGCCCGGTCGCGGTGGTTGGAGAGGGCCGACCTGTGGACCACGACGAGTTGCCAGATCTCGACTACATAGCAGACGATATGGTTGTCGCGCATTCTGCGCTTCCGCCGCTGCCCGCGGGCGAGTACACGTTCGAACAGGTAACGCAGGCTGAGGAACCCTCGAATTCCGAATGCGACCTGAGGTTAACTTACGAAGCTGGCGTGAAAGTGGATAGCGACAACCCTGACTATCAATATAGAATACAGATCGGGTCAGTTCGCAAGAGGATGGATCTGAATGCCTACTATGTCAACTGTGTGAGCATCGAACCCTCATATCAGCAACTTGTTCGTGAACTGGAAAATGCGCCCCCACGCGCCTCAGGCTTCTGCAAGAAGTCGCACGGAAAGAACATCTTGTGTGGTCTTGGCGGCTACACACGGGGCGTCGTCGTCGCGGTGTCAGCTCAAGGCTTCGGAGGACAAGAACTGCCGAGCGACGTTGTGGACGAACTCGCCAAGATGTACAGGGCCCAGTCGGGCCGCCTGGCGAGCTGGAACTGAATTGCCGGATGGTGCCGCCTTCGCCGAGTCGGGATTCGGCAGGTGCCGCCTCGGTCATGCGCCACTACGCGAGACGGTCAACCCGGTGATCGCCGAGCAGGCCGCGGTGTCGAAGATCGAACGGCGCCAGGATCTTCTGCTGGCGACGCCTTCGCCCGCAGAGCCTGACCACTCCTGACCTGATCACGGAGAGGCCGGTAGCAACGTAGCCGCGCCACGCTATCCGAGCCGACCCACGCGAGCTCAAGAGAGAGCCCGCCGGACCAGTCGGGGTCGGTCCGGCGGGGCGCCCGGGAGGCTTTCGTCCGGTCCCGATCGGGAGAAGGGGTCGGCCCGATAGTTGATGATTATCGATTCGCTCCTGCGGCCAATGCGGAGCTTCGCAACCCCTCCGTGATCGATCCGCGGAACGCTCAACATGTCAGATCGCATCCCACGGCCAGGGGCCGGCTGGCTGAACCCGGGCCCGCTCCAGGTGGTCAATTGTCCTTGCGGTCACGAGCACGCTGATTCTCTAGTCAAGCGCCTTTTCGTCGTACCCGATGCCGAGGACGGTGTTTTCACGCTCAGGAACCCTACTTCTCAAACCGGCTCTTCCTGATTCAGAGTGCATCCAGGCGTTCGGCGAGCTGTCCGGAATGGATCAGGGACCGCAAGATGTAGTGGCCGAGGTTGCGGAATCCGAGGGTGATGCCGCGTAGATGCTCGAGTCGGCCGTTGATCGCTTCAACCGGTCCATTGGAGGCGCCGGTGTCGAAGTAGGCCAGGATCTCGCGGTGCCGCGCCCACAACGATCGGCCGAGTTGGGCGAGCTCGCACAGTCCGGCGGGCAGGCCGGTGCGGATGCGTTTGAGCAGCTTGTACATCGCGATCTTGCCCGCACGCTTGTCCGGGTGCTCGTAGGCGCCGATGAGGTCTTGATACACCGCGTGGGTGACCGAAACGGCCACATGCTCATCCCGGGCATCCAGCCCGGTCTGCAGCTTGGTTGCTTGTTTGTCACTGAGCAACCCGATCCGCGTCAGCAGAGTACGGCGGATACCGAACAACGGATCCCCGCTGCGGCCGCGGTGCCCGCAGGTATCTTGGTGCACGCGTTGACGACACAACGTTAGCTTCTGCGCCGCCAAGTGCACCACATGGAACGGGTCCATCACGGTGCGGGCCTTGTCGAGGGCTTCAGCGGTGGCGGTGTGGTAGCCGACGAACCCGTCCATGGTGACCACCCGAATACGATCGCGAAACGACTGGTCGCGAGCATCGAGCCAGTCCTTGAGTGCGGCTTTCGAGCGGCCGGCGACCACATCGAGCAACCGTGCCGGCCCGGTGCCATCGACGATCGGGGGAGATCGACCAGCACGGTCACGAAACTCGAATCACCCTCACCGCGAACGTGTTTCCATTTGTGCTCATCCACACCCAAGACCCGAACACCGGCCAGCCGGTCGGGTGCGGCCGCCAGCTTGCGGGCTGCGTCCAGGGCCAGGGTGTTGACGGTGTTCCAGCCCAGGCCGACCGAGGCAGCCACGGCCGTGACGCTCATCTTGTCCAGAATCATCCGGCGCATGATCCAGGTGGTGGTGCGTCGAGTGACTTGGGTACGCGGTGCGACGATGCTGGTGATATTCGCACGGAAGATCGAGGTCGCGCACGCGAGGTTGCTGCACACATACCGCGGTACCCGCAGGTGCAAGCGGGTGGGATGACCGACAATCGGCAGATCAGCGACCTCACGGTCGACGTGATCACGCAGCCGGCCCGACTGCCCGCAGGCCGGGCAGACGTTGCCAGGCGCCAGCAGTTCGCAAAACAGGTGCGTGCGGTCCTCGGCGTCGATAGCGGCGTCGGTGATCGACACCCCCAACTCGATGGTGCGGCAAATCGTGTCAGCAATCGCGCTACGCTGCGTCATGGGTCCTGTCGGTGTGCGGTTGTTTGTGTAGGAGCTTTCACCCTTACACCGCAGGACCCACCTACCTCTCCAGGCACACCGCCCACATCACGCGATCTTCCTCACCCCACATCTTGTGGTCGCCAGAACCTGTTTCACGCACCGTCAATCAGGAAGAGCCCTCAAACCGGCTGTGAACGCGCCCCCTGCGTCCGCGTTGATTGCGCGCGTAAGTTCTGCAATATCCGCCGAGATTCGTGGGCAGGTTTCCATCCAAAGTTCGACGACTCCAGGAGACTGCATGTCCGCGGATACTGGGCCGATGATTTGTCCATCAAATGAGCTCGCGCTGGGTACTAAAGGGTGATGAATAGCTTGGCCGATTGGTGGAGTCGCGGCTGGGTCTCACACCCCAGCCCGCCGATCCTGCCAGTTCGTTGCCTTGAGCCCGTAGCGGGTGCGTACCAGCATCCACCCGACGGTCCCGCCGACCAGCGCGACGCCCGACCCGACGAGCGTGAACAGGTTGCTGACACCCAGCATCTTCAGTCCCGCGGTCAGCAGCACCAGCGCGAGCGCGCGACGCACCAGACCGGCCGATGCCCGTGACGACAGTCGGGCCCCGAAGTAGGCGCCGGGAATGCTGCCGACCAGCAGCGGTGCCACCACGCTCCAGTCGACGTCGCCGAACAGGAGGTGGCCGGCGGCGGCCGCGATGACCAGGGGGACGGCTTGGGCGAGGTCGGTGCCGACCAGTCGGTTAGCCGTGAGCAGCGGGTACATGGTCATCAGCGCGATGATCACCAGGGAGCCCGAACCGACCGAGGTCAGGCCCACCACGAGTCCGCCGATCACCCCGACCAGCACCGTGGGCACCACGCGCACGGCGATGTCGTTGCCGGACGGGCCTGCGGCTGCCGAGGGTTGGCCGGTCATGTTCTGTCGGAGGGTGAGGTAGGCGCGGCCGACGAGTCCGGCCGCGGCGATCAGCAGGACGACGCCGAGCGCGGTCTTCACGAATTCGCTGACCCCGGCCAGCGGGCCCACCCAGGCGATCACCAGCGCTCCGCAGAACGCGGCCGGCACCGACCCGACGACCAGCCAGAGCACGATCTTCCAGTGGATGGTGCCGTTGCGCATGTGCACCACGGTCCCGACGGGTTTGGTGGCAGCACTGACAACGAGGTCGCTCGAGACGGCGGTCAGCGGGGGAACGTTGAACAACAGCACCAGCGTGGGGGTCATCAGTGCGCCGCCGCCCATACCGGTCAGGCCGATGACGATGCCGATCCCGAAGGCGGCAATGGCCATCTCGTAGTTCATCGGTGTCGTTCCTCGTTCATCTCAACTCGTCGGACCGAGGATAGGCCAGCGGCTGGGACGTTCCCCTAGCGGCTCACGCCGCCGATACCTCGAACCGAGTCAACCGACCCACTTGATACGGTCGAATCCGACCTGCACGGGGGTGCGGGGTGACGATCGGGGGGGTCGGGACGGTGCGGGAAGTACTGAAGGCTGATCCGGAGTGGATCAGCGGGTTGGGGAATCATGTCCTCGGGTTGCAGCGCAACGTCGTCTCGACGGTGAATCTGGTCAGCAGCCATTCCGGGTCGACCGGCGAGTTCAAAGGGTTGATGAGTGCGCTCAAAGTGCCCGTCGACACCCTGTGCGAGGCCACGGTCACCCGCCAGAGCACGCTGAGCCCCGCGTTGCACGGCACCAGTGTCAGCCTCAAACAGGCGGCGTGGGACTACACCAGCACCGACCGTGAAGCCGGAATCGGGATCGCCCGTACGACGTATCAGGAATACAACAGCAACCCGTTCATCACGCAGCTAGAAGTGGATCTCGGGTTGGCCGAGAATCCCGTGACCCGAGTTCCGGTCGTCGAGGACGTACCCGGGGCCAAATCTCTCGCCGCGCCACGCGAGATCGACGTCGACGCCCCGCCGAACGAGAGCGTGGACTGGAATGCGCTGATTTCAGAGACCGCCGGGTGGCTGGGCGACGCCGATTCCTTCATCAAGGACCTGTCGGGTTGGAGCCCGATCGAGGAGGCGCTGGATCCGGTTGCGGGTAATTGGATGGAGCTCAAGCGGATCGGCAAGACCTACGGGAAGTCCGGCGCCGCGTTCGACACGATCGCCGGTGATCTGACGAGTGGTCACAAAGAGATCGACGACCATTGGGACGGCAAGGCCGCGGTGGCCTACACGGCCTACAACGTCGACATGGTGAAAGGACTGAACTGGGAGGGTTCGGTCGGTCGCCTCATTGAGCAGGGGTTGTCGGTGGCCGCCGATCAGCTCGAGGAGGCCGCGAAGGCCATCATCGAACTGGTCAAGAAAGGGCTCTCGCGAATCGTCAAGGTCGACAGTTTCACCGGAGCATTGAAGTTGGCCGCCAAGTTCGTGCCCGGTGCGGGTACCGCGGCAGCCGTTGCCGAGGTCACCGCGATGCTCGTGGATGTCTCGTTGAAGGTCAACGACCTGATCGAGGAATTGAAGAGGGCGATCGACGCGTTGAACACGTTCCTCGAATTCTGCAAGGACCCCATCGGGTTTGCCCGTGGCAAAGCCGAAGGCAAGGTCAAAGAGGAACTGCAGCCGTTCACGGACTTCCTCGAAGAAGCGGAGACAACCCGCCAGCTGGTCGTGGATGTCGACACCGCGCTGGATCTGGAACGAGTGACCGAGAGGCCGACCGAAGCCTACGAACCAGGAGACGGAGAGCAGCTATGGGAGGACGCGTCGTGAGGACCGCGGCCAAGGCGTCGGTGACCGCCGTGGCGACGCTGATCGCGCTGACCATCGGGGCATGTGGGGACAGTTCCCCTGACGACGCTTCCCAGGCGACCGACACGCCGGCGGCGTCGACCGAAACGCAGCGGGAGAGTCCGACCACGCTGACCGGCCAAGACATGTGTGCCGTTCTCACAGACGACGACCTCGCTCCACTGCGTGACGGCGCTGTCACCAATGCACCGGAGCCGACCGATGATCGGGGTCTGCCCGGGTGTGAGTGGCCGCTCAGTGACGGCTACGGCGAGCTCAAAGTCGAGGTCTTTCAGCCCGTCGACGCGACGGTCATTCTTGAGAACGCGGTGCTCAGTGAGTATCCGATCGCCGGGGGGACCGTGTATCAGCAGACCGAGGACGGGCAGTCGTCATGTCGCGCCCTGGTGAAGACCGCAGACACGCCGGACGGCTTCCTGCTCCGGGTTCTGGTCGATGGAGACGCCGACGACGGCAGCGTTTGCCGCAGCGCCATCCCACAGACCGAGAAAGTCCTCCAGGCGCTGGGGTGGTGACATCGTCATGACCAACTCCGTCGGATTCGACGAGGCGCTGAGCACACTGCAGTGCGCGATGGACGACCTCGCGACTGCGACGATCCGGGCCCGCAACATCGAGTTCCCCGACGTCGAGTTCACTTCTCCTGAGCCAGAACCCGATGTCGATCCCGGCCGCACGGGTGACGAGCTCGCTGACCTGCGCCGCTGGGCAGCCGACGAGGATGCCCGCAACGCCGAGTTCCGGCGGCGGGTTGACGAGGCCCTCGAGGCTGAGATCGAAGGTCGCGGCGGCTGGGTCACCGATGAACGGCGCGCGGGGATCATCGAGGACGTGCGCGCCGACATGCTGGCGCAGTTGCGTCGTTTCGGCGGTGCCTAGCCGCCTGACGGCGAGGACGAGTCTGCTCGTCCGACGGTGGGCCCGGCCGTTGGGAATCGTCGCGTTGCTGGCCGGGCTGGTGGCCGCGATGTCCGGGATCGGAAACGAGGCGGTCTATCGATCGTGGCAGCAGAGCTTCCCGTTCATGCTCATTCGGGACGATGACGAGATCCGCGCCACGGTGGCCGACCACGTCGGCGACGTCCTCGATGGCAGCTTGCCGCCCACCTGGGTCGACCCGGCGCTGATGTATCCCGACGGCGGGCACGCTGCGCTGACGTCGTTGTCGGATGCGCTGGGCGACCTGGGTGAGGCGACCGACCGGGCGAGGTCGATCGACTTCGGGTCGTCGGGTGTGTTCGGCTGGGGGATCGAGATGCGGACCACGGTGTTCGTGATCGTGGTCTACGTGGTGTCGCAATGATCATCGGCCGTTCGTCCACCGTTGTGGCCGCTGAACCACCGATTTGGCCGGGACTGATCCGCGTCAGTCCGGGCAACGCACGGTGTATCGCCACACGGTGCCGTCTTCGGGACCCGTGACCGTGACGACCACTTCGGATTGCACGCCCGGTGGAACGAACACTCGGACGCTGCCGGTGCCCTCGTTGATGTTGTCGCCGACGTAACCGGTGTCCTGGATCAGGCGCCCTTGGTAGTACACCTGAATCCGGTCGGGCAGGTTGACGGTCTCGTAGTCGAGTGTGAACGCAGTCGGGCCGCTGCGGCCCAGTGTGTGCCGAGTTTCGGTGACGCCTTGGCCGCCGGACTCGGTCTGCTGGTTGCAGGGTTGCACTGGTGGTTTCGGGCCGAAAAGGAGGTCCAGGCTGCCGAAATCGAGACTCTCCAGACTGCCGGGGTCGAGACCTTCGAGGCTCCCGGAATCGAGGCTGCCCGAGCCGGTGCCGGGAGACTGTGGGGCTGCAGATGAGGTCCCGGCGCTCGATACCGCCAGCGCTCCGGCTGCGGCCACCGCAATGATGCAGGCGCGAAGGTATGTGCCGGTGATGGTCCGAGCGTGACGCTGGTTGTCGATGTGCTGTCTGTCCATGACAGGGCTCCCAAAGAGGACGGGGAACTGACGACTTCGACGATAGCGCGGACAGTGCCATGCGGGTATCGGGCAAATGTACTACTTCGCTTACAGCGCAATGACTTTCGTTCTCCTTGCGAACCACGAGGGAGACGATTTGCGGGTCATCGCCTCCCTGAGAAACTCACATGGCATCCGGCCTGACCAACGCCAGACACAAAAGCGCCCCGCCAGACCAGTCGGGGGTTGGTCTGACGGGGCGCCGGGGTGGCTTCCCGACCGGTCCCGGTCGGGGGAGAGGGACCGGACTGAAAGCCTCGGCTTCAACGATAGTTGATTGCCGATTAGCTATTCGCCGTCACCCTCCTCGCGCGCGCGCCTTGTCCGCGTGCAGCGACTTGATCCGCCGTTCTTCGCGACGCACCTCGAGCTGGGTGGCGCGCTCGGCGGCCAGCCACTCGGGCATCTCGGCGAGCAGCTCATCGATCTGCGCGGTGGTAAGCGCTTCGGTGATTCCGCCGCGGACCAGGCCGGAGTTGGAGATGCCGAGTTTGGCGGCGACCAGATTCTTCGGGTGCGGGCCGTCGGCGCGCAGCGTACGCAGCCACTCCGGCGGGTCGGCCTGCAGCTCGGCGAGTTCGGCTCGGGTGATGGGTCGCTCACGGAACTCGGCCGGCGTCGCCGGCAGGTACACGTCCAGCTTCTTGGCGGCGGTGGCCGGCTTCATCGATTGCGAGCTCATCCGCTGAGGGTATCGCGCGGTAGCCTCTGGTCGTGACCACACCCGACGCGACCAGCAGCGACGACGCCCCGGTGTTCCGGCTGGCGTTCGTCCCGGGGGTCACGCCGGGTAAGTGGGTGCGGATCTGGGAGCAACGACGGCCCGATGTGCCGCTGGAACTCGTCGCCCTCGACGTCGCCGACTGTGCCGAGGCCGTCGGGCAGGGGCGCGTGCAGATGGCGATCACCCGCCTGCCCGAGGCGCTGGGTCACGCCGACGCGGGAACCCATCACAGCATCGAACTGTATGAGGAGACCACCGTCGTGGTGGTGCCCAAAGACCACGTCCTGACCGCAGGCGAGGAGATGACGCTGGCCGACCTGGCGGACGAACAGCTGCTGTGGCCGCTCGACGAACCTTTGACGGTGCCACAACCCCCAGGAACGGCAGTGAGCCATCGGCCGGAGACCACCGGTGATGCCATCGAACTGGTCGCCGCGGGGATCGGGGTGCTGTTGGTGCCGCAGTCGTTGGCGCGTCTGCATCACCGCAAGGATCTCGTGTACCGCCCGGTGACCGACGCCCCGACCTCGACCGTGGGGCTGCTGTGGCCGCAACCGACATCGGATCTCGCCGACGAATTCATCGGCATTGTGCGCGGCCGCAAGGCGACGTCGTCGCGCGGCCGCAGCGACGAGGCGCCCAAACGGTCGGCCCGGGAGAAGGCGGCGGCCAAGCGGGCGGCACGCGAAGCGGCTGGGAAGATTCCCGGCAAGAGTGCTCGACGTGCGGGACGTTCTAAGCGTCGGTAACCGCGCGAAGGCGAGCTGCCGCAGTCGCTCTAGGCCGGTGCTCGACCGGAACGACGTATATCGATCGGACTACTTCACACCCACTGGTGTCGGTGCCACCCTTGAGTAAAGGCGCTGTTTCGCAAAAGCGAACAGCGCAAAGAGGTTTGAACGTCTAACGAAGAAGTAGCGCTCGGCCGATCGAGGAGGATCTCATGGCTCGCGTAGAAGGGTTCGAACCGGCGAACAGTGGGCAGACACCCACCGGCCCCTGCGGTGTGTGGGGCGACTCCGACAGCGGGGCAGGGGTTTTGGGTACCAGTGGGGTACTCCCGTCCGGAGTGCAGAACGCGCCGACGGGCAACGCCGGCGTCGAAGGGCACGGCGTCGACACTCTCGGGGTGTTCGGCCGCAGCCAGTTCGGGACCGGCGTACTCGGCGTCACCTTCCATCAGGAGGTCGGATCGTCGTCCGGGGTCTTCGGTTCCAGCACCGCCGGCGGCAACGGAGTGACTGGCTTCGTCGGCAGCGCCACCGGGGTGCGTGGGTCGAGTGTGCGCGGCGGCGGCGTGCGCGGCAGTGGCGCCACGTTCGGGGTGCAGGGGGAGAGCTTCGGCGGCTCCACCTCGATCGGGGTGGAAGGGCGCGGCAGCAACGGCGTCGGCGTGCGTGGCAAGAGCCAATCGAACAGTGGTGTCGTCGGAGTCACCACCGGGTCGGGCTACGGCACCTTCGGCCTGCACTTCTCGCAGGATCCGGGCAGCGGTGTCTTCGGCGAAAGCGTTCTCGGCGACGGCGTCGAAGGCCACAGCTACACCGGCTTCGGGGTGCGTGGCGAGGGTCGAGGCGGCGGGGTGCACGGCGTGTCCACCTCCCGCGACCCGGCCGCCGGCGGGATCGTCGGCGAGAACCCGTCCGGTTTCGCCGGGGTGTTTCTCGGCCGCGTCCGCGTCACCGGCTTCCTCGCCAAGGCCGGTGGCGGATTCGAGATCGACCACCCGACCGATCCGACCAACAAGTACTTGCGGCACTCGTTCGTCGAGAGTCCCGACATGCTCAACGTATACAGCGGCACCGTCAGCACCGACGAGAACGGCGAAGCAGCGGTCCGGCTGCCGGACTACTTCGAGGCCCTCAACCAGGATGTCCGCTACCAGCTGACCGTCATCGGCGACTTCGCGCAGGCGATCGTGGCGCGCGAGGTCACCGACAACGAGTTCACCATCAAGACCGACCGGCCCAAGGTGAAGGTGTGCTGGCAGGTCACCGGAACACGCAAGGACCCGTGGGCAGCCGCCAACCGGCTCGTCGTCGAAGACGACAAGCCCGCCGTGGAGAAGGGCCGCTACCTCCACCCCGGGGCGTGGGGACAACCCGAACAGACGCCGACGGACCGGGAACCCCACCGCACCAACCATCAGCGGCAACTGACCCAGCTGATGCCAGAGCAGCTCAAAGACCGCGTCGAACCCGCGCTGCGCGAGGCCGATCACCTCGACCGGGACGCGTTGCAGCGCTTGGTGACCGAGATGTTGGAGCGGGTGCATCCCCAGGGAGCCGACGAGCGGGAGCGGGTGGTCGGTGGCCGGGTCGAGGAGGAATTGCGGCGGTTCCATGAGGACGCCGGGCTGGGTACGCCGCGGGACGCCTGACATCTCGCCTGGCGCCGAGTCGATTATCGCCGACGAGGCATGCTCAATCCCGCAACTCCAACACCGCCGTGGCGACATCCTCCAGAGCCGCCGGGTGCCAGATGTGTCTGACCGTCAAGCGCCCGAACTCGGGCGTCGGGAATCGTCCCGGGTCTCGGTCGAGGTACTGAGATCGCCTACCGCGCAGAGATCTTCCCTGACGTTGTCGGGGAGCTAATCGTCGACGTGCGCGTCGTCGACGATCTCCAAGGCCGTCACGGGCGAGATGATCTCCTGAACAGCCGCGGCGAACTCCGGGGTGACAGAGCGCAGCGCTTCGACGAGTTGTCCCGCGGTTCGAGGCGGGTGCTGATTGCGGTCAGTGAGGGCGGTGATTGCGCTCATCACTTCTTGGGTGTCGAGATCGAGCTGATCGAGGAGGAAGTCGTCCGGGTGTACTGCGGTGATTCCGTGTGGGTCGCAGGCGTCACCGGGGAAGTCCTTGAGGTTGGCGGTAACGATCAGTGCAGCGCCGGAGGCGACCGCGGCGGCCAGGACGTGTCGGTCCTTGGGGTGATTAGTCATTGCGTCAACGAGGCGGAGGTAGCCGGCGCTGTGGTCGGCGGCATGCGGAAACGCGCGACGCATTTGGGTGATGCGATGATCGGCCTGCTCGGCGGTCACCGCGTGTGTGCCGGTGAGGTTGCGGTGGACTTCGTCGAGGAGTTGTGGCGTCCACACCGGTGTGAACATGTCGTGCTCGGCAAGGGTGAGCAGCAGGTTGTTCAGGTTCTGCGGCAGCATCACGCAGGCGTCGAGCACGACGCGGAAGGTTGCGGCCACGAGTGTCAGCGCGTGGCGATGAAGCCGTCGGTCTCGGTCGGTCGGGGGTCAGGGGCAGCGAGTTCGGCGAGGGCCTCAGCGCGTTGGGTGCGCGTGCGTTGTTGATAGGCCAGGACGTCGGTGAGTTGCACGCGGCGATGTCGACCGGGAGTGGTGTAGGGGATCTCGTTGTCGGTCAGCAGCCGCACGAGGGTGGGCCGGGTGATTCCCAGAATATCGGCGGCCTCTTGCGTCGTCAGCAGCGTGCGGTGCGGCTCAACAGTCACTGCGGTGCCCTGAATGAGGTTGGACAGCACGGTTGTCAGGATCTGTCGCAACTCCTCGGGCAGCTGCGCAGAACTCTCGCCGGCGCGCACAATCACCGAGTGGTCGGCGGTGAGTACGGCAAGGAGTGCGTCGAGTTGCTGCACGTCGCCGCCGTCGGTGTCGGGGAGAACGGTCTGCTCCAGCAGAGTGGTCATAGAACACAGTGTAAATCGAAAAAAGCGAAAATTCACTGTTGGTTTTTTGTATCCGTTCGCCGCGTTATCGGCCCGTGAAACCAGGTCAGACGTGAGGCCTCCGCCGTTCATGGCACCCACCCGCTTCACCAACATGTTCGCGCTGCGGATACCGGCCACGGCATCGACGGACGCTGAAGAGGTAGACGTTCCGCGGAACGTTCACCGACGGGCCGTGGGCACCCGCTCGATCTCGTCGGTGGTCAGCGCACCGGTCCGAAACAGACGCCTTAATGGTGCGGCCCAGCGCAGAGCACTCGTCGCGTGTCGCGTAAGCCCCACGTCAAAGCGATCACCAACTGCATCTACCTCGGTGGACGTAGACTTCGCTCGCGCACCGGTGCGCCGGACCGTCGGATCAACAAGACCGGCCGACGCAACGGAAGGTTGCCACGCACATCGAAGCGCTGTCGGCGGTGTGCGACCGGGAATCCCTCGATCGACAGGCGAAGGTCGGCGGTGCACTCGCCGCACCGGATCTCCGTGAGGTGTGCTTCGGCGATCACCAGCTGCAAGCCGCAGAGTTCGAGGAAGCCGGTGAGTTCGATGGCGACGGTTCCCACACAGATGCCGTCGAGGTAGATCTCGATGACCGGTCGCTGCGTGAGGGTGATGCGATGTGTGCACATCGCCAGCACTTCTGTGCTCTGCGCGCTGTATGTTCGGTGGGCCGCTGCGGTCACCTTGTTGTACTTGCGCCATCCCGAGACGCCGATGTCGATGAGGTCGGTCGCCAGAATCTGGTCGGCAGACTTGGCGAGTTCTGACTGGATGACGTGCACTGCATTCACGGGTGGCTTTATTCGGCCCTCGACGATCTGATGGTCGTTGATGGCCTTGCGTAGTACCTCCGGTGACCGCAGTTCTGCGTCGGGCCACAGGACGTCACGAATGGTGGAAACGCTTGCGAGTGTCGTCATCGGGGACCTCCTGGATGGTGACCGTCGGGACCTGTGGCCGGCTACGGACGCAGATCGCGTGAGTGACCTCGCCCGGCGATGGGCGCTCGACCAGCGAACATGTGTCCCGGTAGGCATGAACTTCGGTGTGCACGTGAGGCGTGCGGCTCTTCTCAACCCGTGGGCGCCGTGGCCTTCGTAGGCGGAGGAAAGCGAACATCGCGGCGACGGCCCCGGCGAGGACGATGACAGACGGAAGAAGGATTGATTCCGGGGTCGGGCCAGATGCTGCCGGCGGGATGGGTCCACCGCCGGCCGATGCTGTGAGAGCGGCAGGATCTGCT
Organism: Gordonia aquimaris; assembly: GCF_026262595.1. Lineage (NCBI taxonomy): Bacteria > Bacillati > Actinomycetota > Actinomycetes > Mycobacteriales > Gordoniaceae > Gordonia > Gordonia aquimaris. Next base: position 353,145 of record NZ_JAPKFM010000002.1, read on the forward strand.
GGGCTTCGCCCGTCTATCTCGGGTCGCGGTGGGACTCCCGCACGAGGTTCGTCGGAAGAGCCGGCGCTGACAGTGAACAGGTTGCGCGCGACGATGACTGGCATCAGTGCACCGACCCGGCGTGCGTATCGAAGCGAACATTGTGCAACCACCATGTGTGCGCCGACGGCTGCGTTTACCGGCACCGTCAAGTGGATCGGAGACGAGGCGTCACCGCTCGCCTCTGCCGCTCCGCCTGGGCCACCCCACAGAATGCTGACCGGGGAGGCGCACACAGCACCGATCTCGCCGGCCAGAGTCGCCGTCACATCGGTCCCGGCTGTGCCAGTGGAGGGTTCCAAGCTCAGCACGGAAGGATTGATCACCCCGGAGATTTCGCCGCCGGGGGGATGAGAACCGGAAGGCACAGATTCGCTCACAGGCTCAGGGGGATCGGGCACCTGGGTCGTGGTGGACACGTCGGTGGAAGGCGCCGGATCCGCGCCTGCAACGCTGGTATTGCTCAGCGCAATGACGATGGCCGCGCACGCCGCGATGGCTGCAGCAGTCTTGCAGCCGTCGCGGGTCGAGGTGTCCGACACCTGACATAGCGTGCGCGGCGGATTCACGCCGCGCACGAGTAGTCGACTACTTCAACACCAATTGCGGTAGTGGACTACGCATGTCCGCGCATGGATGTCGGTTCATGCTGGGCACTACCGGCCAGTTCAACCCGAGGAGGTGCCGGTCATGCCACCACTGGAGATCGTACGGACCGCGACGTCGTGGCTCACCGACACGATGAAGGATGCGCTGCAGCTGTCGGATGTACGGATCGACGGTATCGAAGTCACCCAATCGATCCAGTACTACAAGACTGAGCTGAAGCCCACAGTGCCCGACAACAGCGTCGAACTGATGGCGTACAAGGCGGCGTACGTGCGGGTGTACTTGCGCTCGAGGTTTGCCGACCAGATCGAGAACGTGTGGCCGACACTGAGCTTGTACCGCTGGGTGAATCGCCCCGTATTCGAGT